>DASUSL010000334.1:0-12891 GCA_036375135.1 Thermoanaerobaculia bacterium
GACGATGAGCTCCATCGTGCGCGGCGGATGATGCGGCAGCTCGAGACGCAACGCGGGCGCAGGCTCTTCCGGCTCGCCGCTGCGCCACGCCGCGCTGGTGACGACACCGCCGCGCCGCTGGCGGATCGTGACGTGGCGGTCGAAGACCCGCGCGGACGTCGTCAGCACGAGCGTGCCTGCCGGCAGATTCGCGTACGGCAGCTCGATGCGATAGGTCGACTTCGAGCCGCTCGCCGCGCGTGCCGAAAGCGCGAGCTGCAACGTGAGCGGCTCCGCCCGATGCTCGACGAGGTACGGTACCTGACGCCCCTGCGCGTCCGCGAGCCGCAGATCGCGCAGCTCGTTGCTGTGCGCGAGCACGTGCGCATCGAGCAGCAGCACACTCAGCCCCGTCGCATCGGGCACTCTCCTAGACACGCGAAACTGCCCCGTCTCGATGACCGAGCCAAATGTGGGGCGGGCTTCAGCCCGCCCCTCCCCGAGGCGGGCTGAAGCCCGCCCCACATCACCCCACTTTGCCAGCGCGACTTCCTTCGTCGAAACGTAGGAGCGGTACGCCTCGAGGTCGTACAGCGGCGGCAGCACCGTCGCGTTGCCGTAGCGCGCGGTCAGCGGCGCGCCGTCAGGAGACTCGAAGTAGATCCACGGCTGCGGCGCGAGACGCGCGCGGATCGCGGTGATCGGCAGCGGCGGATTGTTCGCGTCGTCGATCTCGAGGTCGAGCTGGCGGCCGCTCGCCTCCGCCATGGGGATGCTCATCTCCGCGGCCACGGCGCCGTCGCGCTCCGTGCGTTTGAGCTTGGACGTGCCGAGGTCCTGCGGCTCGACGATGCCGCGCCCGAGGCGCGGCTCCGTGACGCGCGCGGTGCGGAAGACGTTGCCGCCGGCGACCTCGATCTCGAGATGCGTGATCGGCAGTCGCGATCCCGGAAGCGTGATGCGGTAGCGGCTCTTCCCCGGCTCGCTGGCGCGCTTCACGAACGTGGCCGCGAAACGCAGCGGCTCCGGTCGCGCCGCGGAGTCGTGCTCGCGCGCGCTGACGGAGCCCGCAGTCACCGGCGCGCTGGAGCGGTCGTCCCAGACGAAGCGGAGATAGCGGTAGGCGCCCGGCGTGAAGTCGATCTCGGTGCGGCGCAGTTCCTGTTCGGGCAGGTCGAAGACGGTGGCGTCGGCGAGGAGCGTCCAGCGCGCGCGGTCGCCGCTCCCCTCGACGGTGACGCGCTTGAGGAACGGCGCGGTGATGCCGTCGAGGCGCACGCGGTCGATGGTCATGGCGCGTCCGAAATCGGCTTCGAAGCCGCTGGTTTTCCGCGTTGGGGCGATGGGCAGCAGGCGCGCGTTGCTCCAGCGCGGCTGCGCGTCGGGCGTGACGAGGAGGTAGCCGATCTCGCGCTGCTGCGCGTCGAGGAGACGCAGGTCGCGCAGGTCGTTCTGCGCTCCGGCCAGCAGCGTCACGTCGACGTCGAGACGGTTCGCTCCGCGCGCGCCGGGCGTCACGGGGCGCTCGTGCGAGAACGCCACCGCGGCCACGACCGCGAGGAGCAGGCTCAGGACGGCACCTCTTCCGCGGTGGCGCGCCGCGAGAGGACGAACTTCTGCAGCAGCACGCTGACCATGACCAGCGCCAGCGCCAGGCCGAGGAAGGAGGCGATGCGATAGAGCCCGCCGAGGCGCGCCAGGTCGTGGAGGAAGCACTTGAAGATCGTCACCACCAGCAGCGCGATCGCGGCCAGCCGCGCGGCGCGCGTCTGGAAGGCGATGCCCGCGACGAGCATGGCGATCGCGAATGCCGCCCAGCCGATCGTGTACGTGAGGTCCTGCGCCAGCGACGACGAGAGGAGGTTGAACGTGAGCGTCGGACCGGTGGAGAAGTAGTCGGCGATCTCGATGTTGAGCAGGAAGAAGAGCAGCAGCGTCCCCGCCGCGCGGCATGCGGCGATGGCGCGCGCGTAGAGCTTCGGCGCGAGCTGCGCCGCCGCGAAGAAGGCCGTCGCGGTGACGAGGTAGGTGTAGAGATACCAGTTCAGGATCGCCCGCCCGCTCGGCGCGTGATACGCGAGGACGGCGGGATTGATCGTCAGCCGCACGAACGCCGCGGTCAGCAGCGCGCTGGCGAGCAGCAGCAGGCCGCGATGCGGGATGCGCCGGAAGAGCCACACCAGCGCCGCTCCTTCGAGCGCCCAGCCGATGGTGATCCATTGCTTGTCGAGCTGCAGCGGGATGGCCACGGTGACGAAGGCCAGCGCCGTCGCGGCCACGATGGCGAGCCGCGTCAGCGTGCGCTGCGACGGCGGCTCGATGCGCAGGAGGCGCACGAGCAGGACGAGCATCACCAGCGCCTGCGCGACGGGGAGCACGCCGATCATGTAGCCGAGTCCCGCGTCGTTCATCGCGTCACGCGCGAAGAGGAAGAACGGCACGCTGGCCAGCACCGCGGCCAGATACGGCTCGAGCGCCTGCTTCACGCGCTTGCCGAGGAGCAGCGGATAGGAGATGTAGAGCGCGTAGAGCACGAGCGCGAACGTGAACTGCTGCCCCGGCGTTTCGGTCTGCGCGAAGCCGGTGGCGATGGCCGCGAACGGCACGCTGAGCACGGCCAGCACGTGCACGTTGCTCACCGCGGCGAGCATCAGCGTGGCGACGATGAGAATCGCGTGCGTGGCGAGCAGCGTGGTGAAGAGCGGCTCGTCGGCGGCCGCACCCGCGGTGATGGCCACGACGTGTCCGAGGAGGAACGCCACCGCCGCACCCCCGAGAAAATGTGGGGCGGGCTTCAGCCCGCCGGGAGACGCGAACTTCAGCCCGCCGGGAGACGCGGGCTGAAGCCCGCGCCACATTGCGAGCAGGTGGAAGATGCCGGCGTATGCGGCCACGGCCAGCGTCATCGCCAGCGCCACGTTCGGCCACGGCGCCTCGTCGGCCACCGCGCTCCACGCGGTCAGCACGACCTGCGACATCACCGCCGCGCCGGCCAGCAACGCGCCGCGTTTCAGGTAGAGCGCGGCGATGCCGATCGCCAGATCGAGCACGAACAGCACCGCCAGGAACGGCCACGGCGGCACCGACAGCGACGTCGACAACGCGACGAAGAGGAGGAACGCGTGTCCGACGAGCGCGAGGTACGTCTGCCCCTCGAACTTCGCCCACGCCGCGCCGAGGACGACCAGCACGCCGAAGAGTGCAATGACGGCCAGCGCCGGAATGAGCGCGGCCTCGAGCGGCGCCGCCTCCCACCACGACGCGAGGACGATCCACGAGAGGATCACCACCCCCGCGGCCAGCATCGGCCGCGCCGTCGAGCGCGCCTCGGCGATCGTGCCGGCCATCAGCGCGGCGAGCAGAATCGCCAGTCCCCACAACGCGTTCGGCGCAATGCCGTCGAAGGTGAGGAAGAGGAGCATGGCCACGCTGACGATGGCCGTCGCGCCGGCGCCGTTCGCCGGACGCAGCACGCGGTCGAAGCGGCGCGCCAGTGCGGGCACGGCGAGATAGAGCAGGCCGAACGCGCCATAGATCGCCAGTCCTTCGTACAGCCGTTCCGCGGCCAGATACTTCGCCGACCACAATCCTTCCGCGACGATGGCGAAGAAGGCGCCGGTGAAGTACACCAGCCCTTCGCCGTACTTCACCGCGTACGCCGCCGCCAGCGCGAGCAGCAGAAAGAGGACGCCGAAGAGCAGCGCCGGCGACTCGCTGCGCGGCTCGATCTGCACCAGCGCGGGGAAGACGAAGAGCAGCATCCCCGCCCCGATGACGAGCCGCGAGCGATACAACAAGCCGACGCCGAGGTAGAGCAGCACGAACGCGCTCGCCCACGCCACCACCGCCGGCCACGCCTCGGGCGTGTACGAAACCGTGAGCCAGATGGCAAAGGTGAGCGCCGTGGCCACGAGTCCGAGCGCATGCAGCCACTCGATCTTCTGGGTCATGGCGATGGCGGCCAGTCCCGCCGCCATCAGGAAGAGGAACGCGAAGAGCACGTGGTAGCGCGCGCCGTACGCCGGCACCGCCGCCGCGAAGATCGCGAAGAGGACCGGCAGCGCGACGCCGAAGCGTCCGGCCTGATCGAAGAGGCGCTGGTGTGTGTCGTCGCGGCGCATCCAGAGCGCGGCCGCCGCGGCCAGCGCGAAGACGATGAAGATCGACGCCGCGAGCGGAAGCTGCGCGGCGTCGAGGAACTTCGCGATCCACGCCCATTGATAGATGACGCTGAACAGCACGCTGCCGATGGTCAGCGCCGGCCAGCGTTTCTTGTACGCGACCCACGCCAGTCCGGCGTTGAGGAGCAGGAGGTACGAGAAGAGCCCGATGGGACGGTTCTCGCCGGTCGAGAGCAGCGCCGGCGTGGCGAAGCCGCCCATCATGCCGAGGAGCGCGATGAAGAGGGAGTCGCGCCGGATCGACAGCAGCACGGCGACGGCGGTGACGACGAGCATCCCGCCGAAGACGACCGCCGACGGCAGCAGGTGCCACAGCGCGTGCACGGCGAAGAGGGTGGCGTAGAGGATGGCGATGCCGGCGCCGTGCATTGCGTTCGCGGTGTACTTGTAGCCGCGCGCGACGCGCATCTCGCAGACGACCAGGAGCGCGCTGCCGGTGATCAGTCCGATCGCCGCGCGCACCGGCGGCGAGACCCAGCCATGCTCGACCGAGTATTTGAGGAAGAGGATCGCCATGATGACCACGGCGATGCCGGCGATCCAGGAAAAGAGCTTCACACCGATGACGCTCTCCCAGTCGACGCCCTGCCAGATGGGAGGAGCGGGCTTGCGCGGCGGCGGTGGCGGAGCGGGTCTCCGCGGCGGAGTGTCGCGCGGAGGCGGCGGTGGCGTCTCGATCTTCGGCGCGGCGGGAGCGGGCGCCGGAGCGGGAGGAGGCGGCTGGTAGATCGGAATGACCGGCTCCGGCTTCGACTCCGGCTTCGGCGGCGGCGGAGGCGGTGCCGCCTGCGGCTGCACCTGCGGTTGGGGAGGCGGCGCGGGTGCCGGCTTCGGTTGAGGTTCCGGACGCGGCGTGGTCAGCGTGCGGATGAGAGCCCGCAGCTCCTGGATCTCGCTCTGCGACTTGACCGCGATGGCGAGCGCGACCAGCGCGACGATCACTGCGAGAAAGGTCATAAACGAAAAGGGCGGGCCGAAGCCCGCCCTTTAGATTACGCGCTTTCGCGATGTGCGAGGATTTTCTCGCGTCCGGTCAGGTACAACAGCACGATCAGCACGAGGAACGGCAGCAGCGACAGCAGGTCGCCCGCGCCGTCGCGGAGCAGCGGATTGTTCTCCGCGAACCGCCCGATTCCCTCGTTGAAGCCGGCCATCTGCGGCACGCCGGCCAGGAACGCGATGATGATGCCCGCGATCGCGCCGCCGGCGATGTAGCCCGAGGCCATCAGCACGCCCGGGCTCTTGTCGCCTTCGGCCACGAGCTGCTCCTCGGACATGTTCTTGCCGGCGTGCTTCTTCGCGATCCACTTGTCGACCGCCCAGCGGATCAGTCCACCGATCAGGATGGGCGAAGAGCTGGAGAGCGGGAGGTACACACCGACGGCAAACGCCAGCGACGGAATGCCGGAGAGCTCGAGCACCACCGCGATCATCACGCCGAGGAGCACCAGGCCCCACGGCAGCTCGCCGCCGAGGATGCCTTTGATGATGTACGACATCAGCGTGGCTTTCGGCGCGTCGAACTTGTCGACCTGCTTGCCGCCGGGGAGCTGGCGGATGGTGCCGTTGATGCCCGGGTCGACGTAGTAGACCGGGCGGCCGTTGTCGTCGACGAGGTACTTCTCGGCGTTGCCGCCGCCCGGATCCTGGCGGAACCAGACGTTGTACTCGTTGGTGTCGGGCTGCCCGGCGACGTTGCCGCCGGCGCGCTCGCGTCCGTGGAACTGGTCGCGCGGCGCGATCTCGCCCGCCGTCACCGAGCCCCGCACCATCCCCTGCGGCGCGTTGTTCACCGGCACGTAGACCGAGTAGGCGTCGTTGAGGGTGAGCAGGATCGGTCCGAGCACGAGCGCCGAGGCGAGTGCGCCGACGAGGATCGCGTACTGCTGATACTTCGGCGTGCCGCCGACGAGGAAGCCGGTCTTCAGATCCTGCGAGGTCGTGCCGCCGTTCGACGAGGCGATGCAGACGATCGCGCCGATCGACAGCGCCGTCACGAAGTAGTTGCTCCCCGTCCAGCCGAGGACGACGAAGCAGAGGCAGGTCAGCAGCAGCGTGGCCACGGTCATGCCGGAGATCGGGTTCGACGACGAGCCGATCTCGCCGGTCAGGCGCGAGGAGACGGTCACGAAGAGGAAGCCGAAGACGATGATCAGCAGCGCCGCGGCGACGCGCGCCCCGAAGCCGGTGCCGCCGACGTACAGCGGGTTGGAGAAGGCGATGACGACGATCAGGGCGATGATGCCGATGAGCACGACCTTGATCGACATGTCGCGGTCGGTGCGCGGCGTGGCCACGGTGTTCTCCGCGCCCTTGGTCGACGACAGATCGCGCATGCCGCCCTTGATGCCGTGCCAGATCACCGGCAGCGAGCGGAAGACGCTGATGATGCCGCCCGCGGCCACGGCGCCCGCGCCGATGTACAGGATGTACTCGTTGCGGATCGCACCCGGACTCATGTCCTTGATGAGCGTCGTGGCCGGCGCCAGCGGCTGGCTCAGGAACTGGCCGAAGTAATAGATCATCGGGATGAGCACGAGGTAGGCGAGCACGCCGCCCGCGCACATGATCGCGGCGATGCGCGGTCCGATGATGTAGCCGACACCGAGGAGCTCCGGCGACACTTCGACGGAGACGGAGGCGCGCTCGAAGTGGCCGCCGAACACTTTCTGCGGCGCATCCTTCCAGGCGCGGAACGCGACCATGGCCGTCTTGTAGACCAGGCCGATGCCGAAGCCGGTGAAGATGGTCTTGGCGCTGGTGCCGGCGCCGCCGAGCGCTTCCTGCTCGCGCTTGGCCTGCGGCGACGCGGCAGCGCGCGACTCGTCGCTCGCCCCCGCCTTCAGCACTTCGGCGCACGCGGTCCCCTCGGGATACTTGAGGATGCCGTGCTGCGCGACGATGAGCGCGCGCCGCAGCGGGATCATCATCAGGATGCCGATCAGGCCGCCGAGGACCGCCACCAGCATCACGCGGCCGATCTCGAGATCGAAGCCGAGGATGAGGATGGCGGGCATCGTCACGCCGACTCCGAAGGCGATCGACTCGCCCGCGGAGCCCGCGGTCTGCACGATGTTGTTCTCGAGGATGGTGGCGTTGCGCGCCCCCATCTTGGAGAGGATGCGGAAGAGCGTGATGGAGATGACGGCCACCGGGATGGAGGCACTCACCGTCAGTCCGACTTTGAGGACGAGATACAACGACGAGGCGCCGAAGATCATCCCGAGGACGGTGCCGACGATGACCGCGCGCGGCGTGAACTCGCGCAGCGGCGGCCGCTCATCGGCGATGTACGGCGTGAACGGCGTCGGACCATCCGGCTCGAAGCCGACACGATCCGGATGCCCTTGCGGAACAACACTCATGCGGGTCTCCCTCTATGCAAAAGTGTGTGGATTGTAGCCGCAAAGGGAAACGCATCGTCCGCACGCAGGGCACGAGCGGTGACGGTTCGGGATCAAGCGGTCTTCGCGGTGACGGCGTTGTGGGAGAGGTACCGCCCCGTGATGCTCCGCGGATTCGCCGCGATCTCCTCCGGCGTCCCCTCCGCCACCAGCTCCCCACCCAGGTCGCCGCCGTCGGGGCCGAGGTCGATGACCCGGTCGCTCTGCTCGATGAGCTGGGTGTTGTGCTCGATGACGAGCACGGAGTTGCCGCGGTCGATGAGGTCGCGGAAGGTGCCGATGAGCACCTGCACGTCGGACGCGGCCAGGCCGGTGGTCGGCTCGTCGAAGAGGAAGAGGCGCGGCTTGTCGCTCTTCGCCGCGCTCTCCGCGAGGAACGACGCGAGCTTGAGGCGCTGCGCTTCGCCGCCCGACAGCGAGTCCGTCGACTGGCCGAGGCGGAGGTAGCCGAGGCCGACCGAACGGAGCGCGTCGAGCCGCTTGAGCAGCGCGCGCCGCGCCACGAAGAACTTCGACGCCTCGTCGACGGTCATCTGCAGGATGTCGTTCACGTTCTTTCCCTTGAACGTGACCTTCATGACCTGCTCGCCGAAACGGCGGCCGTCGCACTTGTCGCAGACCACTTCCACGTCGGCGAGGAACTGCATGTCGATCGTCACGACGCCCGCGCCCTGGCAGGTGTCGCAGCGTCCGCCGTCGGTGTTGAACGAGAACATCCCTGCCGTCACGCCGTGCAGCTTCGCGCCGGTGGTCTCCGCGAGCAGCTTGCGGATCTCGTCCCACGCCTTGATGTACGTGGCGGGATTGGAGCGCGTGGAACGGCCGATGGGCGACTGGTCGACGAACTCCATGTCGTAGATCAGCTCCGTCCCCTGGAGCGCGTCGACCTTGCCGGTGTCGAGCCCCGCCACGCCGCGCACGTCGCGGCGATAGCGGTTGAAGAGACAGTTGCGGATGAGCGTTGACTTGCCGGACCCGGAGACGCCGGTGACGGCGACGAGCTTGCCGAGCGGGATGTCGACGGTGACGCCGCGCAGGTTGTTCTGGCGCGCGTTGACGATGCGCAGCGAGCCGCAGTCCTCGGAGGTGGCGCGGGCTTCAGCCCGCGGCTCCGGCTGGCGGGCTGAAGCCCGCCCCGCACTGATCACCTGTCCGCCGAACTCGCCGGCGCCGGGGCCCATCTCGATCTGGTAGTCGGCGCCCGCGATGATGGTCGGGTCGTGCTCGACGACGATGACGGTGTTGCCCGCGTTCTTCAAGCGCCGCAACACCGCCAGCAAACGCTCCGAGTCGCGCGCGTGCAGGCCGACCGTCGGCTCGTCGATGACGTACATCGTCTCGGTGAGCGAAGAGCCGAGAGCCGCGGCGAGGTTGATGCGCTGCGACTCGCCCCCGGCGAGCGTGCGCGTCTGGCGATCCAGCGTGAGGTACGACAGGCCGACCTCGTCGAGGTAGACCAGGCGGTTCACGATCTCGCGGCGGAGGTGCCCGGCCAGCGCCTCTTCCTGCTTCGACAGCGCCAGGTACTCCCAGAAGCGGCGCGCGCTCTTCACGTCCATGCCGAAGAGCTTCCCGACGGTCAGCTCGCGGAACTTCACGTTGTCGACGACGTTCTTCAGCCGCGAGCCGCGGCAGTCGGGACAGGTGTCGTAGCTGCGGTACTTGGCCAGCTTCACCCGCACGTGGATCTTGTACTTTTTCGTCTCCAGCCAGTCGAAGAAGCCCTTGATGCCGTACCACTTTCCCCTGCCGCTGTAGAGCACGTCCCACTCCGCCTCGGACAGCTCTTTGATCGGCACGTCGAGCCGCAGCTTGTGCTTCGCGGCGTGCTTGCGCAGGTCGTCGTAGCAGTCCTCGTAGCCAGCCGAGTTCCACGGCGCGACCGGCATCTCGTCGAGGCGCAGGTCGCGGTTCGGGATGACCTTCTCCATGTCGATGCCGATGATGCGGCCGTAGCCCTGGCAGTGCATGCACGCGCCGAGGGGGGAGTTGAAAGAGAACATGTGCGGCGTCGGCTCGAGGAATTCAGTGCCGCATTTGTTGCACGCAAAATGTGACGTAAACCGGTGCGATAACCACTCACCGTCGTGCTCTTCGAGGACGTTCACGTTCCCCTTCGACACCTCGAAGGCCTGCTCGATCGCTTCCGTGATCTGCGTCCGCCGCTCCGCTTCGACGCGCAGGCGGGTGATGACCATCTCGAACGAGGTGAAGCCTTTCGTGTCGAGCTCGTTCAGGTCGCGCACCTCGCCGTTGACCCAGGCGCGGTAGAAGCCGGCCTTCACGAGTTGCTCGACGACGATCTCGCGATGCGCCGGGTCGAAGAAGACGGGCGCCAGCACGACCACGCGCCGCCCGTGCAGCGCGTCGACGATCTGCGTGGTGATCGATTCCGGATTCTCCTTGCGGACCGTCACGCCGCAGTCGGGACACCACGTCTCGCCGCAGTAGGTCATGAAGAGACGGATGTGGTCGGCGAGCTCGGTGGCGGTCGCGACGGTGGAGCGCGCGTTCTTGACCGAGTTCTTCTGCTCGATGGCGATGGCCGGCAGGATGCCGTCGATGGCGTCGACGTCCGGCCGGTCGATGCGCTCCAGGAACTGGCGCACGTAGGTCGACATCGACTCGACGAACCGCCGCTGCCCCTCGGCATACAGCGTGTTGAACGCGAGCGACGACTTCCCCGACCCGGACGGACCGGTCACGACCGTGAGCTGCCGCTGCGGGATGTCGACCGTGACGTTCTTCAGGTTGTGCGTCCGCGCCCCGCGGATGGAGATAGTGCGAGAAGGCATTCGGATGTGAAACAGCGGCGGACCCGCTTCCTCATCCCGCTCGCATTGTGAAGACGTCTGGAACCGCGTCACGTTCAGCGCATCAAGTCGCGTTCACGCGACGGCGGCAGCAGACCCCGCCTTTGCGTTGGCCGTTGCCTAAATGCGGATGCCGTGGCGGTGATAGAAGTTGTAGTTGCCGAGGCGGGCGCGGAGCTTGTCGACGACTTCCTGGGGGATGCGCACTTCGTCGGCGGAGGCGTTCATCTCCACCTGGCGCACGTTCCTGGCGCCGGGGATCACGGTCGAGACCGCATCTTCCGCGAGGGTGAAGCGCAGCGCGCCTTCGGCCAGCGACCGCGCGGTGCTGCTGATGATCGACTTCGCCTCGTCGACGCGCGGCAGCACTTCCTCCAGGCGCCGCGGCGTGAGGAAGTTCTGGCGCACGTCGTCCTTCGGGAAGACCGTGTCCGCGCGCACTTTGCCGCTGAGCAGCCCCGAGGCGAGCGGGACGCGCACGATGATGCCGTAGCCCTTCTCCTTCGCCAGCGGGAAGAGCTGCTCGGCAGGCGCCTGGTTGAGGATGTTGTAGAGCACCTGCAGCGTGTAGCCCCAGCCGCGGCGGATGATCTCGATCCCTTCGTCGGGCGTGGTCACGGAGACGCCCCAGTAGCGGATCTTTCCCGCTTCCTGCAGGCGGTCCATCGCTTCATGGATGTCGTCACGGAACAGCTCGTCGAGCGTCGGGTTGTGCAGTTGATAGAGGTCGATGTAGTCGGTGCGCAGGCGCTTCAGTGAGCCGTCGACGGCGGCCGAGATGCGCGCGCGAGAGAAGTCCTTGCGGGCGCGGCCTTCCGGATCGCGCACCACGCCGACCTTCGTGGCGATGATCACGTCCTCGCGCCGGCGGGAGAGCACGATGCCGAGGAGCGACTCGCTGCGGCCGAAGCCGTAGGAGTCGGCGGTGTCGAAGAACGTGACGCCGAGCTCGCGCGCGCGCCGAATGGCGGCCAGCGACTCGTCATCGTTCGTCTTTCCCCAGCCGAGGGGCGTGCCGGCGGCATCGGCCACGCCGCCGATGGCCCAGCCGCCGAAGCCGATCTCCGAAACGGTGATGCCGGTGTTCCCGAGTTTCCGGTAGTGCACGGGCCGCAATTGTATCCGCGCGGTACGTGTCCCGCCGTGACGGCTCAACACCGCGGCGATCGCGACGATGCCGGACGGGGGGCAGGTGCTGACCGTCGCACGGGACAAACGCGGGTTCGAAGACGTCATCCGCATCGCGCCCGGCTGGCTGCCGTCGTACCACCGGTACGCCTGGACGGCGCATCGGAAGGGCGATCACGAGATCGCGCGCGAATGCGCGCTCATGCCCGAAGGCCATCAACGGCCGAGGTACGGCCCGCCGCCGAAGGAGAAGCCGCCGGCGCAGAGGCCGCCGCCTCCTCCGCCTCCTGCCGAGCCGCCGCCTCCCGATTTCACGAAGTGGCCGCACCTCGCGAACGTGCTCAAACCCTGAGCTGCCGCACTTCCTTGATGGCCGGCATCACGCGCAGCGCGGTCAGCGCGTCGGCGCTCAGCGGCGAGTCGATGGTGATGATGGCCATGGCGGTGCCGCCGCTCTGGCTGCGCGCCAGGTTGTACTCGGCGATGTTGACCTCGTGATCGCCGAGGGTCGTGCCGACGCGGCCGACGACGCCCGGCACGTCCTTGTTCAGGATGTAGAGGATGTGTCCCTCGGGGTTGAACTCGACGCGGAAGTTGTTCACCGACACGACGCGCTGGTTCTTCTCGTGGAACACCGTCCCCGACACGCACGTCTCCTCCGTCGCCGTCGAGGCGCGGAAGGTGATGAGGTTCGCGTAGTCGCGCGGCACGGGGTTGGTCGTCGAGCTGATGGCGATGCCGCGCGTCTCGGCGAGCTGCTGCGCGTTGACGAAGTTCACCGACTCGGCGAGGTGCGGAGCGAGCAGCCCTTTCAATGACGCGACGGAGAGGATCTTGGTCAGCCGCTCGTCGACGCCCGACAGCTCGATCGCGGCGCGCGTCACGGGTCCGTTCATCAGTTGCGAGGCGAGCGTGCCGAGCTTCTCCGCGAGCGCGATCAGCGGAGCCGCGTCGGCGTCGGCCACTCCTTCGAACGGCAGGTTCACCGCCGAGACGAAGATCGACCCGCGCAAGGCCTCGATCACCATCTCCGAGGTCTGCACGGCCACGCGGTCCTGCGCCTCGATCGTGTTCGCGCCGATGTGCGGCGAGAGGATGATGTTCTTCGCGTTGAGGAGCGGATGGTCCTTCGCGGGCGGCTCGTCTTCGTACACGTCGACGGCCGCGCCGGCGATCTTGCCGCTGTTGAGCGCGTCCGCGAGCGCGGTCTCTTCGTAGATGCCGCCGCGGGCGATGTTGAGGACGATCACGCCGTCCTTCATCTTCGCGATCTCCGCGGCGCCGATCAGCCCCTTGGTCTCGTCGGTGAGCGGCGTGTGCACGGTGATGACGTCGGCCTGGGCCAGGAGCTGCGCGAGCGTGACCCGCTGCGCGCTCACCCGCTCG
>DASUSL010000335.1:0-9287 GCA_036375135.1 Thermoanaerobaculia bacterium
CGTGGCATCGACGTTCACACGTTTGGCGCAAATCGAGCAGCGCGTGGGGCTCCGTTTTTCAAAGTTGGCATTCGCGACCTCACGCGGGGCGCCGTAGGCCTCACGCGTGATGTCGCTGGTGCCAGCTTTTGAAGTCCGACACTTCAAGCGTGAAGTCGCGGACTTCACGCGTGAAGTCCACGACTTCACGCGCGTCCTCTTCGGCGGACGCTCTCACGTCACCGTTTCGTAAAGCGCGCGCTCCCCTTCCCTCGAAAACACCACGATCCGGCTGTCCGGCTCGCGCCGCGCCCAGCGCAGGGCGAAGATGCGCTCGAGGATCGCCGCGCCGAGGGCGCCGCCGAGGTGGTGACGGCGCTCGCTCCAGTCGAGGCAGGGGCGGCAGAGGGTGCGGCGCGACTTCGACAGCGCGTCGAGGTCGATGCCGAGGCGGGCGAAGAACGCCTCGCCGCCGGGCGACACGCTGCAGCCGTCGCGGCCCGTCAGCACGTTGCGCGCGCGGAGCGTGTCGAGCAGCCGCACGCCGCGCTCTCCGGCGAGATGGTCGTAGCAGACGCGCGCGTGTCGCAGCGCCGGATCGGCGGGGCCGGGACGCTTGCGCGGGAGCTGGGCCGCGAGGCCGGTCAGCTCCTCCAGCACTTCCGCGATGTCCGCATCGGCGAGACGGAAGTAGCGATGGCGTCCCTGCTTCTCCATCTCCACGATGCGCGCGCCGGTGAGCTTCGCCAGGTGCGCGCTCGCCGTCGACGGCGCCACGCGCGCCTCCAGCGCCAGCTCGGTGGCGGTGAGCGCGGTGCCGCTCATCAGCGCCGTCAGGATCCGAGCCCGGGCCGGATCGCCGATGAGTGCGGCCAGTCCGGCCAGGTCAGGCTCGCCACGCATCCGACACCGCGCGCCCGCGCTCGAGATCGTCGACGACGAGGATCAGGTTGCGATCGTGATCGCTGTACTGCACTTCGATGTTCACTCCCGCCTCCGCCATTTGCCGCGCGATCGCGCCGAGCTGCCCCGGCACGTCCTGCCGCAGCCGCGGCATCAGCACGTCGCGAGCCGCGAGCACGCGGATGCCCGCGTCCTCCAGCGCCGCGCGCGCCGCCGCGCCGTCGGCGAAGAGAAAGTGCGCCACGCCGCCGAACACGCCGCCTCCTTCGATGCTCACGCCGGCGCGACCGAGGACCTCGCCCATTTCGGCCAGCGCGCCGGGACGATTCTCGAGGGCGATCGCCAGGTCCTTCACCACCGCACCTCCGCTTCATGACGCACCGGGAAATTGCATGAATTGGCGATGAAGCAGAGCTCGTGCGCGCGCTCGTGCAGCTCCGTCGCGCGCGCCGCATCCTCGGCGCGCGCCAGCGTCACCACCGGATGCAGCACTACTTCCACGAACCGCCCGCCGCCCTTCCCGTCCTCCTGCATCGTCCCTCGCGCGTCGTCTTCGTACGCGACCACCTGCAGCTTCGCGCGCGCACAGAGGGCGAGGTACGAGAGCATGTGACACGAGGAGAGCGCGGCCACGAGGAGATCCTCCGGATTGTGCTTCGCCGCGTCGCCGCGGAAGGCCGCGTCGGCTGTGGCGAGCAGCTCCGGCTTGCCGTCGATGAGGATGCGGTGCTCGCGGCCGTAGCCCGCGTACGTGGCCGTGCCGTCGCCGCGGTTGCCGTCCCAGATCAGGTGCGTCCGGTATTCATGATTCATGAGCGCATCCTAGCGGGAACGTGCGAGTCACGCTTCGGTCGCCATCGAAGTGAAACGGTTTCGCGCCCGCAAGGCCGAGGAGCGCGATGGGTGTGTACGTGCCGGCGGGCCGCGGCGACGGCCACTTTCACGTCCGGCGTCGTAGCCCCCCAGCACCGATCCCGCGCCGAACGCGAACCACGCCGCCTCCTGATGCAAGACGCCGAGCGCGGTTCCCGCATCGTTTACGATCGGTTCGTGGCGCCCCTTCGCACCGCACTCCTCATCGCCGGCGCATGGACGCTCATCGGCTTTCTCGGTCTGATGCAGTACACGGCCTGGGAGGTGAAGGATGAGGCCCTGGTGCTGGAGGCGGTGGCGGCGAACGGGCTCTTCGCCGTGGCGTGGGCGCTGGTGACGCCGTTCGCACAGGCGTCGGCGTCGGCGCTCTTCGCGGCGCGCCGCGCGTTCACACGCATCGCCGCAGTGCTCGGACTCGCGGCGACGGTGATCGCGTCGTACGCGGTGCGCCTGCTGCTCGCCGGCGAGAATCCGCTGCAGGCGGTGGCCACCGACTACGCCGCTGCCGGCGCGGCGCTGATGGAGAACGTCTTCCCCGTGGTGGTGATCGTTCTTCTCGTGCGCAACGCGCGCATGCGCCGCATGAACGAACAGCGCCGCCGCGACGAGGCGGAGCTCTCCAGCACCGTGGCCCGGATGCAGTTGCAGCAGTTGCAGGCTGGGCTGGAGCCGCACTTTCTATTCAACGCGCTGAACTCGGTGGCGGCACTCATTCGCGACGATCCTCCGGCGGCGCGGCTGATGCTGCGGCAGTTGTCGGATCTGCTCGAGCGCTCGCTGCGCCTGCAGGAGCGCGGCGAGATCCCGCTGCGTGAAGAGCTGGCGTTCGCGCGCGACTATCTCGAGATCCAGAAGATGCGCTTTCGCGACCGTCTCGACTTCCGATTCGCCGTCGCGCTCGAGCTGGAGGCGGCGCTCGTCCCGCCGCTGATCCTGCAGCCGCTGATCGAGAACGCGGTGCTGCACGGCATCGCCCGTATCGATCGCTCCGGCGTCATCGAGGTGCACGCCGCGGTGCACGGCGGAGAGCTGATGCTGATCGTGCGCGACAGCGGTCCCGGTTTCGCCGACCTGGCGCCGGCGCCCGGCACCGGCATCGCCAGCGTGCGTGCGCGGCTGGCGCTGCTCTACGGGAACGGCGAACGCCTGGAGTTCCGCCGCGATGACCGCGGCTTCGCGGCCATCGTCGAGGTGCCGTACCGCGGGGAGGCCGCATGAGGCTCCGTTACCCGGCCGGAGTGGCGCTCTTCTTCCTCGGCGTATGGGGCGCGATCTACCTGCACCTCGCTCTGATGGTGGCGGTCATGCCGTACGGCAAGCCGTGGCAGACGATGCTGGCCGCCGTGCCGGTGCAGGTGCTGATCACCTCCGCGGCAACGGCGTGCCTCGTGCCGCTGGCGCAGCGCATCCAGAACCGCCGCCGCATGCGCGACGTCGCACTACTCGTCCTGCTCCTGCCGTTCGTCGGCGTGCTGACGACGTTCATGGAGGTCGTCCCGGCGTGGAACTGGACGCGCGAGTTCCTCCGGTTCGTTCTCGCCGCGTCGGTCGCGCCGTTCTCGCTGGCCTTTTCCGTGGTCGCCGCCGTGCTGGCCTTTCTCGTCGTCGGGCGCGAGGAGCAGACCGCGCGCGAGCGGCGCCGGTTCCAGTTGGAGGCACTGTGGGCGCGCAGCCGCGCCGAGCAGTTGCGGGCGCGGCTCTCACCGCCGTTCCTCTTCGCGATGCTGGAGAAGATCTCCGCGGCGACCGAGCGCGATCCCGACGAGGCGGAGGAGACGCTGGAGCGTTTCGCGGAACTGCTGCGCTCAGTCGTCGATCTGGAGTGCGCCGGCGCGATCCCGCTGGAGCAGGAGCTGGAGATCGTCGACCGCTTCGTGGAACTGAGCCGCGGCGCGGGACGACTGCATCTCACGGCCGATGACGACACTCTGCAAACCGGCGTGCCTCCCTTGCTGGTCTACTCCGCCGTGGCCGCGCTCGTCGCCGAAGGGGCGGACGAGCTGCGTCTCGTCGCGAGCAGCACGGACGTGCTGCGGGTGACGATCTCCGTGGCCGCGCCGTATGACCTGAAACCGATCGCACAAGGGCTCGTACCATTGAGCGATCGCCTCCAGCATCTGTATCCGGCGAGAGAGACGTTGCAGATCGGAGCGGCGCGCGATGCTCTGTCCATCGACATCGTGCTTCCCGGGGACGATGACCATCACGGCACTGATCGTCGACGATGAGCAGCTCGCGCGAAGGCGGATTCGACGTCTGTTGCGCGAGCACGGCGGAGTGGTCGTGGCCGGCGAAGCGGCCAGCGCCGTCGAGGCCGCCGACCTGGTGCTGGCCACGCGTCCGGATGTGCTTTTCCTCGACCTGGCCATGCCGCGCATGAGCGGACTGGAGCTCCTGCGCACGCTCTCGCCGCGGCCGGAGATCATCTTCACCACCGCGCATTCGCAGTACGCCGTCCACGCCTTCGACGAGAACGCGGTCGATTACCTCCTCAAGCCGGTGACGCGCGATCGGCTGGCCCGGGCCATGGTGCGCCTGCGGCGCGCGCTCAGCCGCACGGCGTCGCCGGCCACGCGCAGCGAGCTGGCGCAGCTCCCGCGGCGCATCGCCGTACGCAATCGCGGCGAGCTGTTGTTCGTCAATGTGGCCGACATCGACTGGATCGCCGCGGAAGGGAACTACTGCCGCATCCACACGAAAGGCGGCTCGTACCTCGTCCGCGATCTCCTGGCCGGGCTGGAGCGGCGTCTCGATCCGGCGCAGTTCCTTCGCGTGCACCGTTCCGCGGTCGTCAACGTCGAGCGCATTCGCAAGGTGACGGGAAACGTCGACGAAGGACACTCCCTCGTGCTCGACGACGGGACGATCGTGCGCGTCGGCGGCTCGTACGGCGAGGCGCTGGAGAGCGTGTTGAGCGCGATGCTGTAGCTCCATTCGTCCATCGCGCTCCACCCCCTCGTCCGCAAAATCCACCGCCTTCATCCCATCGCGCCCCGCCCTCACGCGATGCCCGCGTAGCGTTTCGAGCCAAGGAGATCCACATGACCCCATTCAGATTCATCGGCATCGCCATCCTGCTCGCGTGTCTGGCCGGCGGAGCGTCGGCCGCGGAAACGGCCGCCGGCCCGATCGGCGGCGTCAGTCCCGACGGCGGCAGCTACATCGCCGACGGCACGAACACAACGATTCCCGTGACCGTCGTCTTCACCGATCCGGACGGCGTGAATCCTGACACGCTGGAGATCCGCGTATGGCGCGACGGCGCGCCGAGCGCGCTTTTGCAGTGGGCCCTCACCACCGATGCGTATCGCGTGATGGCGAAGGGGAGCATCACCGTCGGCGGGCCCGGCCAGTCCGTGCTCGTCGCACAGCTCGCCGACGATCTCGGAAATGTCGGTTTCGCCACGGCCACCTTCACCGTGTCCCCCGCCGAGCCGGGGCTGCCGGTCGTCTCGCCCGACACGCATCACGATGCATTCCGCAACACGACCCTCGGCTCATTCGTGCTGCCATTCCACCTGGGCTCGTACACGAGCGCCGGCATCACGCGCAATGTGGCCCTGGTCTACAACAGCGAGCACGCGCGGCCGTCGATGACCATTCACGCCGACGCGCGTCCCGATCCGCTCACCGGACAGAATGTCGTGGCCATGTCGCTGCGCATCGAGAATCCGTCCACGGGGGCTCTGATCCGCGAGCAGTTCTACAGGAGGGGCACCTTTCCGTGGCAGCGGCTGTCGTGGCGTACGGACACGGGCTCGCGCACCGGCGCGTACAAGTACCACGCGGTGGTGCGGTCGCATTTCGCGGACGGCACGTACAAGGAAAAGCGCACGCTCGTACGCGGCCTGCTGATCAACGAGCAGGGAAGCCGCTACGGCGCCGGCTGGAGCATCGCCGGCGTGCAGCGCATCCACGCCAGCACGTCGTGGAGCGACGGCGTGGTCCTCGACGAAGGCAACGGCATCGCGCGCTTCTTCACCAAAGGCGCGTGTGCGGGCGACTGCACGTACGTCACGCCCGCGGGCGATTTCAGCCGGCTCGAATACCGGGCCGCGTCGGCCACCTATCTGCGCAGGTATCCCGACGGCTCGGCGATCACCTTTTCCAGTCGCGGACTGATGACGCACGTCGCCGACCGCTTCGGCAACACGACGGCGTACGAGTGGGTGAACACGCAGGACAGCTCGCCGCAGCCGGTGCTCGCGCGCATCGTCGATCCGCTCGGCCACGCCGTCACGTTCGCGTACGACGCCACCGGCTATCTGCAGAGCGTCACCGTGGCCGGCCGCACGAGAACGTTCACCTACAACGCGAACAAGGACCTGGTGCGGATCGCCGGCCCGGTCTCGCTCGACGCCACGTACGGCACGAATCACCTGCTCGCGTCGTACAACACGCGCTACGGCTCGACGGACGCGGGCGCGGTGTGGGACGTCGCGTACGACGTGCATCGCAAGCTCGGCACGATCACTGCGCCCGAGGTGCTGGCGGGCGGAGTGATGGTGCGGCCGCGGACGCGATTCCGGTCGCTGGAGGCGGCCACGATCGTCGCGGCGGGCACGGGCACGAACGTCGGGAACGCCGCGCCGGCCATCGACGCCGCGACGCCGCTGTACGAAGTCCAGGATCCGGGCGGCCACTTCACGCGTGTCGCCTTCGACCGCTATGGGAATCCGGTGAAGGTGGTCGGCGAAGCGGGAACGACGACGCTCACCTGGAACGCCGACGGACTTCCGGTCACGACGAGCGGCGCGCTCGATTCGTCGTTATGGGTCTGGAGCGCGGATGGCGAGCTGCTGCAGCGCTCCATCGACGACCACGTCGTGTACGAGGCGACGTACGAGGCGGGCCGGAAGCGGTACGAGCGCGCGTCGGGTACCGCGACGTGGTTCAGCTACGGTCCGCGCGGCGAATTGATCCGCTCGTGGACCGGCAATCCGGATGACGACCAGCGCACCGCCACTACCTATGAATACAACGCCCGCTTCGAGCTCGTGCGCATCACCACGCCGAACGGGCGCCGCATGGAATGGTCGTACGACGGCAACCCGTGGCGCAGTCCCGACTTCGTGCGCATGACCCGGGAGGACGGCACGGTCGCGACGACGCGGTATACGTACGACGAGTGGAGTCGCCTGCGCACGATTCTCAATCCCCTCGGTGAGGTCACCGACCGCGCCTACGACGACGCCGATCGCATCATCCGCGTCTCCGATCCCCGCTGGCGAATGACGTCGTTCGAATTCACCGGGCCGCACCAGACCCGCGTCACCGACTCCACCGGAAAATCATTCGAGTACACATACAACGCGCTGGGATGGCTGCTGTCGGAACGGCATCCCGGAAGCGGCCTCGCGCGCACGTATCGCTACGACGTCGACGGCCTCCTGACTTCTTCGACCGATCGCCGCGGCAGGACGGTCACCCGCTCGTACGATGCCGCGCACCGTCCGTACGACGTGACCGCCGACGGCGCCACGACCACGTTCCGCTATCCGGACGCGTATCAGGTCGTTGTCACGAACGCCGAGAGCACGGTCACGACTCGCTTCATCTCCGGCGTCGGTTCACTCGACCTCGTGCGCGCGACCCTTGGCGGGCGGCGCTATGACATCCGCCGCTTCTACGAGCCCGACGGCACGTGGCGCGACAGGGGGTTCGATGTCCACACCTACGTGGGCGAGGCACTGCAGAGCACTGAATCGATCCGCTACGCGCGCGACGTCGTCTCCGCCGCGTCGCCGATCGCGTCGCGGTTCTCACTGCAGGATTTCACCGGCCGGACGTCGAGCATCGAATACGACACCTCCGGGCGCCCGGCGTTCGTGCATTTCGCCAACGGCGCCACCCAGACGAATCTCTTCAACGGCGACGGCCGCATGACGGCCACGTCGTTCAATACCGCGGCGAACGCGCGGCTCGGCGCCACGTTCACCTACGACATCCTCAATCGCCTGACCGGGCGCGCCACGCCGTCCGGCAATCGCTTCTGGCAATACAGCTACGACGACATGGGCCAGGTCACCTCGTACAGCGTCGCGAATTCGATTCCGGTCGATTGCGACCCGACGGTGCAGGATTGCAGCGCCGGGACCGGTCCGCGCCGGAACGAGTGGTACACGTACGACGCTGTCGGCAATCGCACCGACCGCAACGCCGTTTTGCTGGCCGGCAGCAATCGCTACAGCGCCTTCGACGGTTACAAGCTCGATTACGACGCGGAGGGAAACGTCATCCGCAAGTCGCGGCTGGGACACGACCAGCAGTTCACCTGGAACAGCTTCGGCCAGCTCGCCAGCGTCATGACGAACGGCATCACCGTGTCGTATGGATACGACGGATTGGGACGGCGTGTCCGGCGCTCCGAGGCGGCGGTGACGCGGTATTTCCTCTATGACGGCGACGATCTGCTGCTCGAGACGGACGCGAACGGCGGCGTGCTGCGCACCTACGCCCACTGGCCGGGCACGGACCGTCCGCTGGGCGTGCGCATCGGCAGCGGCAGCCAGGCGCCGATGTATTACTACACGCTCGAGGCGCCGGGACACGTGAGCGGTCTGCTCGATCCCGCCGGTGGCACCGCGGCCGAGCATCACTACACGCCGTTCGGCGAAGTCGAGAGTGCGGACGATCCCACAGGCCAGCCGCTGCGCTTCATGGCTCGCGAGCTCGATTTCGCATCGGGACTCTATTACGTGCGCAATCGCTGGTACGACCCGACGCTGGCGCGCTTCCTCTCCGAGGACCCCATCGGCATCGCCGGAGGGATCAATACGTACGCGTATGCCGGCAACGACCCGTTGAACCGTCGCGACCCCAGCGGCCTGGGACCGGACCCGTCGTGCCCGAATTGTCTGGAGACGGTGTACGTGACGTGCGATCACGGCTATGACCCGGATTGCGATCCGTGGTGGATGGCGCCGCCGTTCTCGGACTGGAATGGCGATCAGGAATGGGGATTGACGCCGGTGCGGCAGATGAACGCGACGGTGCAGCCGGACGTCGTCTCCATGGGCACGCCGAGGCCGCCGCGTCCCGAGTCGGAACGGGCTTCGCGAACCGTGACGCTCGATTGCTCGGCTGAGGGATATGCGGGCAAGGCGATGGTCGGTGGTGCCTTTGGTGCTGTCGCGGGGGCCGGGCTGGGATGGTTCAAGAATGGCGGCGCTTACATTCTGGCGGGAGGCGCCGTGGGCCTGCTCATGGGTGGCCCGGGCGGCGCCATCGTCGGGATGCAACTCGGGAACAGCGTGGTCGGTCCGAGTGCCGCCAGAGGGGCTGCTGTCGGCGCAGTAGCGGGCACGGTGATCGGAGCGGGACGCGCGTTGAAAAACCACGCAACATATTGCGGTGACCTGTAAGCAGATCGTCCACGAAGTGTTCTGACCGTGCCCCTTCGCCCGGGCCGGCTCCGCCGGCCCGGGCACTCCCCCGGCAGATAGCGACGCCTGTGGAAGTGAAACGTTCGCGCCTTCCGCTGCACTACCGGTGCGGAGGATTCGCAGAATCATGAAAATCGTCGCTCTCGT
>DASUSL010000336.1:0-16798 GCA_036375135.1 Thermoanaerobaculia bacterium
GATCTGGGAGATCTACGGCCACCGCTGCGCGGTGCGGGATCTGTTCACGTCGTGGCCGGCGGAAATCGATGATGACGATGTGCCTCGCGACCTCTCGCCGCGGCACGCGCTGGGTGATCTGGCGAGGACGGTCGGCCGGCGCGCGTACCACGAGCGCGCCTACGACCGCGCCACGCAATGTCTCGAGCTGGCAGCAGCCCTCGGACACGAGAACGACGTCAGTCTCTACGCCGATCTCGCCTCCGTGTACTTCGAGCAGAATCGCGTCGCGGAAATCGAGCCTCGCCTTGCACAACTGGAAAAACGAATCGAGGCGACGGCCGTGAGTCCGGGCGCCAAGGCGCTGTACGACTATCACCGCAAGGTCGGCTCGCTCTATTTGCAGTTGCCGCCGGACTCGAATTCGCGTGAACGATTCCTCGCGGCCGCTCGTCATCTCGAGCGCAGTCTCGAGATCGCGGCTTCCGGCACCGATTTCCGCGCGGATGCGAACGTGAAACGTCTGCTGGGGGACGTGTATGCGCGAATGGGCCGCAACGCTGACAGTACGCGCGCGCGTCTCGATGCCGCGGCGATGTTCGCGCAGGAGGGCGACTTCGCGTCTGCGCGCGAGATGGTGAGTGTCATCCCGCCGTCGCAGATCCGGTCCGACGAGGAGCGCCAGCGCTACGGCGCGGTGGTCGAGCCGCTGGTCACGTTTCTTCCGCCTGCAGCCGGCAGCGCCTTCGACCCCGCGACCGTGAAGGGATGCATCGTCGTGCTGTCGAGCAGCAATCCCGCCGCGGCCCGCGAGGACGCGCGCGAGAAGCTGCAGCAAATGGGCGTCACGATCGTCGGACGCACCTCGGGCACGGTAAAAGTCGACGGCGAAATTGGAGTGCGATTCGCGATGCGAACGTCAGGGTAACCGCGGGCCCGCGCTCGGCTCGCGCCCTACCTCACGCCGAGTCGGTGAGGTTCAGCTTCAGGCGGCGCTTGAGGAAGGCGCGGAAGGGGCGGCTGTTCTCGCGCAGGGCGTGGTACATCCTGCGCAGCCGCGGGCGCTCTTCGATGAAGAGGATCGCGCGGCGCTTGCCGCGGAGCTCGCGCTTGCGCATGTCCTCGAGCGCGGTGCCGAGCTCCGTGTAGAACTCCTCGTCGCCGCGGAAGTACATGTTCTTCAGCCAGCACAGGCCGTCGGTCACGCACGCGGGCTGGAGGATCTCGAAGCGGCGTTTCGTGTACGGCAGCTTCCCCTTCATCAGCAGCACTTCGCGCATCTCGTCGCGCATCCTGCCGAAGGCGGGGCCGTTCCAGTGCTCCTGGAACGAGCGGCCGTCGTGGATGTTGCCGAGCGGCTTGACGGTCGGATTGAGCAGCAGGCAGCAGGGGCGGATATCGCCGTTGCCGGTGATGGCCGCGGTGTACCAGGCGAAGAAGCAGCCGCCGTTTTCCTGTTTGAACGCGGCCGCCTGCGGGTAGGCGTTGTGCGCGGGCGTGCCGACCTTGTCGCGGATGTGCCAGAGCATCTCGTTCCACCCTTCGACGGCGAAGTCGATCTGCAGCAGGCCGCGCTCTTTGTCGCGGGTGAGGATCTCCTCGACCGCCGGCATGACCGCCTCGCGGTCGTCCTTCTCCAGCAGCACCTCGCGGTCGATGCGTTCGAGCGGGATCTCCAGCACGGCGTTGATGCCGACGCGGTCGGGCGACAGCGCCACGCCGAGCTCGTACATCTCGACGAGGCGGTGCATGTTCTTCTTGTCGAGGAGGAACTGCACCACGATGGAGGGATAGATCGAGTCGCCGCGCACGGCGATGAGGTTGCGGATGTTGTCGAGGACCTTGTCGAAGAGCGCCGGCTTGACCTTCATCATGCGCGCGTAGTCGGCGGCGTCGACGGCGTTCAGCGAGAAGATCACCTCGCGGGCCTTGTTGTCGACGAGGCGCCGGGCGACGTCGTTCGTCAGCGCCACGCCGTTGGTGGTGAGGTTGTCCACGACGACGTTCTTCTGCGCCAGGTAGTCGAAGACGTTCAGCACGTCGCGGTGGAAGAGAGGATCGCCGCCGCCTGAGAGGCGCACCGACTTCAGGCCCCCTTCGACCAGCTCGTCGATGAGGTCCGTCAGCTTCGGGAGCGGGATCGACTCCTTGGTGCGGAGGTCCTGCTGGTTGCAGAAGTAGCAGGCCACGTTGCAGCGGTCGGTGAGGTCGAGCTCCGCGTGCACCGGCCCTTTCGTGGGACGGTTCGCCGCGATGGCCTCGATGATCTCGCGCTTGCGCTCGCGCGAGACTTCCGCCCAGCCATGGGTTCCACGCATCGCCGGCTTTAAGGGTGGTGACGGTCGCCGAATTCCGCGGCGCCCTCGGTCACCGGGTTGGCAGCAACCGGCAACCAGAAACAAAAAGCCCCGGCGGTTTCCCGCCGGGGCTTTCGTTACAGCGTGGGCTGAGGATTAGAACTCGAAGCGAACGCCGACTTCGTAGCGGCGCGGGCGCTGCCAGGTGAGCTCCGTGCCGTACGTCGAGTTGTTGACGCGCAGGCGCTGGAACTCGGGGCGGTGTTCCGCCGCGGTGCCGAACAGCGGGTTGTCGAAGCAGACGGCGGCCGTACCGCAGGCCGCGTAGTTGCCGATCGAACCGCCGATGCTCGTGGCCGTCTCGGTGTTCAGGGCGTTGAAGACCGAACCGATCAGGCCGAGGCGGACGCGACCGAACGTGAGCTCGTGCATGAGCTGCAGGTCGATCTGGGTGAGCGAGTCCGTGCGGCGCGAACCGCGCGGCTCGAGGAAGACAGTGCCGTAGCCGATGGCGTTGCCAGCGGTGAGGGTGGCCGTGTGGTTGTAGGCCAGGCCCGAGCGCCAGGTGGCGTCGACGCCGAGCGTGGTGCCGAACGGAGCGCGGACGAAGCCGGAGGCCTTCACGCGGTGACGGGCGTCATCGGAGAGGTAGCCGTAGGTGTTGACGAAGTGCTCCGGGTCGAAGTCGAAGTCGGTACCGGCGTTCTGCGTGTACTCGACCGAACCACGCGACTCAGAGTAGGTGTAGCTCACGAGACCGCTGAGCCAGGAGAACGGACGGCTCTCCACCTTGGCGATGAAACCCTGGTAGTCGCTGCGCAGGGCGTTCTCGTCGCCGCCCGGGGTGTTGGTCACGACGCAGTGACCGTCCGGGGTGTTGCAGTAGTCCTCGAAGATGTCTTCGGTGTCGCGCTGCACGTAGCTGAGGTCGAGCGAGGTGTTCGTCCAGATGCGCTGCGTGACGCCGAGGTTGGTCTCAACGCCGTAGGTCGGCTTGAGGTCCGGATCCGCACCGTTGCCCGAGGCGCCGCCGATGGCGCTGTGGAAGACCCAGGCGTTGTTGGCGGCGTTCCAGAGGAAGCGCGAGGTGATCGCGCCCTGCGTGGAGAGGAACGAGGCGAGGGTCAGGCCGTTGTCGTCCATGACCTGGCCCCAGAAGCCGTGAAGGACCGTGCGGGCGTTGTTGAAGACGTCCCACGCGGCGCCGATGCGCGGCTGGAGCATGTCGAAGCTCGGGTTCATCGGGGCGCCCGGAGTCTCGAAGTCGATGGTCTCGTAGCGCAGGCCGAGGCGCAGAGTCACCGGGGTGATCGGGTGCCACTCGTCCTGGATGTAGTACGCGTTGAGATTGCTCTCGTACGGCTCGATCGGGAGGTAGGTGGTGACGTTCAACTGGCGCGGAATGCCGATGCTGTTGACGTCGGGGGTGGTGCCCGTCGGGGCGAGGTTGATCTGGGAGGCGCCGCAAACCGCGCCGGCCGGCTGGCCGAACTGCGGGGCGCAGAGCGACTGGTCGACACCGAGACCGGTGGGGTTGTTGAACGACACGAACTCGGCCTGGTCGAAGTTGATGCCGGCCTTGATCGTGTGCGAGCCACCGGCGTTCAGGAAGTAGGTGGTCGAGGCGATGAGCTCATCGCGGTTACGGTCGCCACCCTGATAGTTGGTGTAGCTGTTCCAGCGGACGCTGGTCGAGTTGTTGGTGATGCCGACGAGGTTGAGGTCACCGGACATCGGGCCGGACTCGAGGTAGCCGCGGCGAATGCCGACCTGCACCTGGCCGAGCCACTGCGGGGTGAGGATGGCGTCGTAGCCGAGGTTGTAGATGGTCGACTCCTGCTTCTGGTAGGAGTCGGCTTCCGAGCGGTAGAAACCGCTGTCGCGCGAGTGGGCGATGTCCGCGCGGTTGTCGGTGAAGCGGAACGAGAGGGTGTGGTTGGCGGCCGGCGTCGCCGTGATCTTGCCGAGCGAGTTCCAGCCCTTGAAGGTACGGCTGCCCGGGCTCCAGGTGGCGTTGGTGGGCGGCGTGTTCACGCGGGCGTTGTCCGGACGGTCGACCGAGCCGAAGAACCACACGCGGTCGCGCACGATCGGGCCGCCGAGCGAGGCCGCCGGCTTGAACTCACGATACTCCTGCGCGTCCGGATCGAAGTGATCGCCGGACTCGGAGGTGTCCTGGTTCTGGATGCGCGCGTCGAACGAGCCGGAGAACTCGTTGCCGCCCGTCTTGGTGACGACGTTGACCACGCCGCCGATGGCGCGGCCGTACTCGGCGTCCTTGCCGAGGGTCTGGATCGACACTTCCTGAATCGCGTCGAACGGCAGGTTCGAGCCGAACGTGTGCGTGACGGGGTCGGTCGTGTTGACGCCGTCGAGCATGTAGTTGTTCTGGCCGAGGTTCGCACCGAGCACGTTCGGGTTCGCGCCGCCGGTCACGCCGGGGGCCTGCGCCAGAACGGTCTGGTACGAGCGGCCGGCCGAACCGATCGTCGCGTACTTCAGGTGGTTGGTGCCGAAGTTCTGCTGCACCGTGGTCTGCGTCGGGTCGACGACGACCGCGTCGGCCGTGACCGTGATGGCCTCGGCCACCGCGCCCATCGACATCGACACGTCCGTACGAGTGGTCGTGTCGAGGCTGACACGCACGTTCTCGCGGACGATCGGGCTCAGGCCCGACAGCGAGTACTCGAGACGGTAGTTGCCCGGGGGAATGAGGTTGAGGTGATATTCACCCGACTCATTGGTGACTGCAGTGCGGGCGCCCTGCAGGTTGGAACCGGTGATCGTGACCGTGACACCCGGCAGAACCGCGCCGGTATTGTCCGTGACGATACCGAAGATGTTTCCCGTCGTGGCCGCGAATGCGGTCATCGGCAGGAGCGTGAGGACCGCCAGGATCGCGATCGCTACGCGTGAATTGAATCTCATATCGACTCCTTTTTTGGTTTGAACGACAACGAACGAACGAACACTTGTTGCGACTACTGCACACACACCGTTTGCGCTCTCACTGCGAGGGGTTGGCCATCTTCGCAACAACGAAGAAGTCCTCCGTTTGCAAGGAGTTGACGCAAACGTTTACGAATTCTGACGGTGGGGAAATCCGGTTTCTTGTACGGACTGATTCAAAGACCCGGTTTCCCTTTTCGGACCCTGATGTTTGGCTGACGGCGCTATCTGTACCCTAGTCGCGCAGCGGGGTCAAGCCCAGCCGTGTTCGGCTGCATCCTCTATTCGTAGCGCAACGCGTCGATCGGATCGAGCCGCGCGGCCTTCCGGGCAGGGTAGAAACCGAAGAAAATGCCCACGGTCGCGGCCACGGCGAATGCCACCATGATGGCCGTCGGACTGACGACGATCGGCCACTTCGCGACGCGCGCGAAGAGCGTGGCCACGCCGACACCGAGCAGGATCCCGATCAGTCCTCCGAACACCGAGAGCACGATGGCCTCGAAGAGGAACTGCAGGAGGACGTGCCGCCCGCGCGCGCCGATGGCCATGCGGATGCCGATCTCGCGCGTGCGCTCGGTGACGCTGACGAGCATGATGTTCATGATGCCGATGCCGCCGACGAAGAGCGACACGATGGCGATGCCGAGCAGGAGGTTCCGCATCAGGCCGACCTGCTGCGCGTTGGCCTGGGCGATCTCTTCCTGCGAGCGCATCATGAAGTCGGCGTCGCCGCCCGGCGGGATGCGGTGGCGCTGCCGCAGCAGCGCGTCGATCTGATCCATCGCCTCGCCGACCTGCTCGGCCGATGCGGCCGAGACCATGATCATGCCGATGCGCGACCCCTGTCCCTGCAGCCGCTTCTGCACGGTGGTGTAGGGGGCGACGATGACGTCGTCCTGGTCGCTGCCCATCATGTTGCCGCCCTTCTTCTCCAGGACGCCGACCACTTTGAAAGGGACGTTCTTGATGCGGATGGTGGAGCCGACGGCGTCGCCGCCGGGGAAGAGGTTGTCGGCCACGGTTTTGCCGAGGACGGCCACCTTGGCGCCGCTGCGCACGTCCTGATCGCTGAAGAAGCCTCCCTCTTCGACGTTCCACGCGCGGATGAACGGCCAGTCGACGCCGACGCCGAAGATCTGCGTCGACCAGTTGAGCTCCGCCGCCACGACCTGCGCCGCGGTGCGGTTCTGCGGCGTGACGTAGGCCACGGCCGGCGCCTCGCGGCGGATGGCCTCCGCATCTTCCTCGGTAAGGTTCGACTGTCCCGTGAAGATGCGCGCGCCTCCCTGCGTGGCCGCGCCGGGCATGATCATGATGTAGTTCGAGCCGAGGGAGTTGATCATCTCGGAGACGGACTGCGCGACGCCCGCGCCGATGGCCACGGAGACGATGACGCAGGCCACGCCGATGACCACGCCGAGCGCGGTGAGCAGCGAGCGCAGTTTGTTGCGGGCGATCGACTTCAGTCCGACGATGGTGATGTTGCCGAGGCGCGTGAGGGAGTTCCGCATGATGGTCTGGCGATGATCTGACGGCGATACCCTCGCACACTGTCGCGGAATTGCAAAACACGATTCGTGGCGGAGGGATGGAGTTAAGATCGTGGCATGCGCCATCTCGCCGTGCTGCTGCTTGTCGCCATGCCGTCGTTTGGTGAGCGTCCGGACTGGGCGGCGAAACTTGCCGCCGCGCGGCCCGTCGCGGAGAAGAAGCTGGCGGAGCTCGTTGCCGCTGCCGACCGGGATGGGGATACGACGGCGAAGGAAGACGGCAATGAGGTAGTGCTGGGGAACGAGGCGTTGTTCCGGTATCAGCAGTTCCATCATGGCGTACGCGTGGATGGCTCGAGCGTTTCCATCTCCGTCATCGACGGAAGGGCACACGCGAATGGCCACTTCCTCGGCGGCTTGAACGTCAATCCGGTGCCGAACCTCACGCGCGCCGACGGGGAACGGATTGCCCGCGCGCATGTGAAGGTGACGGGACCGTGCGAGCTGGAGCCGGAGCTCGTGATCCTGCCGCGGGATCCGAAGAGCGGCCCGGGCAACGAAGTCGATGAGCTTTACTGGAGCGTCGAGGTCTCCTGCGAACGGGATGACGTCCGTATCCTCCGGCAGATCTGGGTCGACGCTCACACAGGCGAAGTGGAGGGAGATGACGACAAGCTCGTGCATCTCACGTACATCGTCACGCACCCGACTCTGCGCGGGATGTACTCGCAGTCGCTGCCGCTGACGATGGCGAAGCTGGACCCGAGAACGAAGGAGGCGGAGCGGTCTTCCATCCTCGCCGATCCCTGTTACGGAACGGGAGTCGTGATTCAGGATCATCTCTGCGGTACGTGGCAACAGGTGGGTCTCGTGACGACGTTGGTGGCCGATGGAGTGGGGAACTACGTGGCCGATGCCGGTGGAACCAGCAAGACGAGAGGCAAGCCGTTCCGCTTCACCACCGCGGAGCCGTTCGGCGACGCCACTCTCGGTTCATCGAATGCGAAGACGGTGGCATCCGACGCGTTCTTTCACATGGGCGTCGTGTTCAATTACGTGCACAACAACTTCAACGGTTTCCAGGGACTCGACGGGAGCAACGCGCCGCAGGTCCACGCCATGGTGAAGACGAACATCACCAACTCGAGCATATGGGATCAGCGAACGTTGGGAATCCTCGTGGGGTCCCCGAGTGCCCAGTACTTCGACATGGCATCGCTCGACGTGATTGCCCACGAACTGGGGCACGCCTTCAATCAGTTCGGGCCGAACCTGCGGCACGCGCAGAAGGGCCAGTTCGTCGAGAGCGGCAAAATTGCCGAAGCCACCGCCGACATGCTGGCCATGCTCGTTTCGAACGAGGACTGGGGCGATCCCGTGCCGTTCTGGATCGGCGAGCAGACGATCCGCGCGAACTACAACGGCTCGACGTTCACGAACGCCGGCCTCGCGTTCCGCTATATGGACGATCCGGAGCGGCATCCCGGAGACGTGGCCTGCTACTACCCGGACATCGCGCGGCTCGAGAATCATCGCGGCGCCGGACCCGCCAATCACATGTTCTACCTGCTGACGTATGGCGGCGTCAGTCAGTGCAACGGGCAAGTGGTCCAAGGCGTAGGCGCCGCGGCTGCCGCAAAGATTTACTGGATGGGGTTTCGCAGGCTGTCGTCGAATGCCACGTATGCCTCACTGCGCTCGGCATTCGTCGGAGCCGCCATGCAACTCCACCCCGGCCCCAACCCCATCGTCCTCACCACCGCCGCCGCGTTCGACGCGGTGAACGTTCCCTGACGCGCCTCACTGCGCCGTCTTCGGTGCCACCGGCGCCGCGATGCCTGCGCGCTGCACGCGGTGCTGCTGGATCCGTTCGTCCTGTTGAATGAGTCCGTCGCGCACGTGCACGATCCGTTTCGCGTGCTGCGCGATGTCCGGCTCGTGCGTGATGAGCACGATCGTCTTCCCCTCGTCGTTGAGCTCCTGGAAGATGCCCATGATCTCGATCGACGTCTTCGAGTCGAGGTTGCCGGTCGGCTCGTCGGCCAGGAGGATGGCCGGACTGGTCACCAGCGCGCGGGCGATGGCCACGCGCTGCTGCTGGCCGCCCGAGAGCTGCGACGGGTGATTCCCTTCGCGTCCCGCCAGGCCGACGTGATGCAGCGCGTTGCGCGCCGCTTCCTTGCGCTGCGAGCGGGTCATGGTCACGTCGGCGTAGAGCAGCGGCAGTTCGACGTTCTCCAGCGACGACGTGCGCGCGAGCAGATTGAAGCTCTGGAACACGAAGCCGATCTTGGCGTTGCGGATGATGGCGCGCTCGTCGCGGCTCATCATCGACACGTCGCTGCCGTCGAGGACGTACGAGCCGCTGGTGGGGCGGTCGAGACAGCCGATGATGTTCATCAGCGTCGACTTCCCCGAGCCCGACGGACCCATGATGGCCACGAACTCTCCCGCGTCGATCTGCAGGTCGACGCCGTCGAGCGCGCGCACCTCCACCTCGCCGAGCTTGTAGACCTTCACCAGGTCGCGGATGACGATGACGGGACTGGCCATCGTTACCGGCGCCGCCCGCCGCCGCCCGGTCCACCCGGTCCGCCCTGGCCGCCCATCGGTGGAGGTCCTTCGACCTTCGACGTGGCCAGTCCGACGACGATCTGATCGCCTTCCTTCAGCTCACCGGAGACGACCTGCGTGAAGCGGCCGTCGGTGATGCCGGTGCGGATGTCGACCGGCCTGAGGGTCTTGTCGGCGCCGAGGACGTAGACCGTCTGCGGACGCGCGGCGGGTGCGCCTTTACCTCCGCGGCGGCCGCGCGGCAGTTGACCGGCGGCGCCGGCGGGACCGCCGCCCTGGCCGCTGCGCGCCATGCGCTCCGCGGCGTCGCCGCCGCCACCACTGCTGCCCGACGCCTTCTTGTCGCCTTCCTGCTGCGGCGGCTTGAAGCGGAGCGCGGCGTTCGGCACGCGCAGCACGTTCTGCACGGTGCTGACGTCGATGGTCACGTTCGCGGTCATCTTCGGACGCAGGCGTCCCTCGGGGTTGTCGACTTCGAGGATGACCGGATACGTGACGACGTTCTGGTTCACCTGCGCGTTGTAGCGGATCTGCGCGATGCGTCCGCGGAACTCCTCGTCGGGATACGCGTCGACGTTGAAGCGCGCCACCTGTCCGACCTGGATGCGGCCGATGTCCGACTGATCGACGTCGGCCTGCACCTGCATCTTGGTGAGGTCCTGCGCGATCTCGAACAGCGTCGGCGCCTGGAACGACGCGGCCACGGTCTGTCCGACCTCGTACTGTTTGTCGACCACCACGCCGTCGGTGGGCGAAGTGATGCGCGTGTACTTGAGATTCGTCTGCGCCTGGCTGAGCGAGGCCGTGGCCTGCTGCACCTGCGCGCGCGCGCCGTCGTACGTCGCCTTCGCGCCGTCCACTTCCGCCTGCGAGGTCAGCCCCGCCTCGAGCAGCCGCCGCTGGCGGTCGTACTTGATGCGCGCATCCTCGGTCTGCACCTGCGCGCGGGTCACGTCGGCGCGGCGCTGCTCCACCTGCTGTTCGAACGGCGTCGGGTCGAGCTCCGCGAGGAGCTGGCCGGCCTTGACTTGGCTGTTGAAGTCCGCGTACAGGCGGGCGATCACGCCGGAGACCTGACTGCCGATCTGCACGGTGGTCACGGCGGAGAGCGTGCCGGTCGCGGTGACGGTCATGGTCACGTTGCCGCGGTCGACTTTTTCGGTTTTGTAGGCTTCGTCCTTCTTGCCGCGTTTGCAGGCGAAGGAGAGAGAGAGGAAGAGCAGCAGCGTAGCGGGTAAGCGTCGCACGGCCGCGCAATATACAGCCAAATGTGGCGCGAAACGGGGCGGGCCGAAGCCCGCCCCACATCATTTCGTGACGTCGAACTCGGTGCGCAGCACGTAGCCGGGGATGCGCAGCGGGCTTCCTTCCGGCGCGTTCATGTCGTGCACCTGCAGGACGATCGAATAGTGGCCGGCGGGGAACGTGTCGGGCTCGAAAGTGTTGCCGACGAGGAACGTGTTCGGACCGGTCTGCGTGATCTGCGCCGGCTCCATCGGCGTGCGCGCGAACTCCTTGCCGTCGCGGCGGAAGATCATCCGCTGCATCAGCTTCGGCGACGGCGAGCCGGTGGGGTTGGAGACGATGGTGAAGAACGCCAGGTTGTCGGCGGCGCGGAACTGGCGGTCGGCGCGCACCGCGTACTTCGTGGCCACGAAGGTGAACGGATCGAGCGGGTCCTGCGTGGCGCGCGGCTCGATGTGGCTGGTGAGGAAGAGTCCCGACGCGCGCTGCGCGGTCGGCGGTGCGACCTCGAATGCCACGCGATGGCTCGACAGCAGCGCCGCGCCGTCCGGCGAGTAGAGCGCGAACAGTCCGTCGTACTTGCCCGGGGGGAGCAGCACGGAGCGATCGACGAAGCGCGCGCCGCTGACCGTGTCGTACGCGGCGAGGTCGACCTGCTGGCGATCCGACACCACCTGCCGTCCCGCCTCGTTGCGCACGAGCGTCACCAGCAGCGCCGACTTCCACTCCTCGAATGCCGCGGCGCTCTTCGGCACATAGAAGCTGAACGCGTAGTACGGCTCTTCGCGCGGGCTGAGAAACGCGTCGCCGGTGAAGAGCGCGCCGTTGAGCGACGGCGTGGCGTTCCACAGCGGATCGAGGGGCGCCGGTGCGCTCGTCGATCCGTCGTCCGCGGGCATCGCCGCGCGCTGGGCGGTCTGCGACTGCGTGGCGGCCATGTAGCGGTTGGAGATGATCTCGGCCGCGCGGAGCAGATGCGGCTCCACGTTGCCGAGGTTGTCGATGCTCTCGAAGCCGCGCCGCGCGTCGTAGACGAAGTTCACCTTGAGCTGGCTGAGCCCCAGCTCTTTCGGCAGGCGGTCGCGCTCGTAGACCCATTCGGTGCCCATGAGCGCCTTGTTCTCGAGGATGTTCGAGAGCGACAGCGCTTCGCCCGTGCGCGTCTCGGCCACCTCGCGGTTCGTGCGGCTGGTGTTCGGCGTGCCGAGGAGCAGATAGACACGGCCCTTCTGGGTCAGCGACCCCTCGGTCTTGTCGAGCTTGAAGTTCTTGTCGGCGATGTCGATTCGGGTGCGCACGTCCTTGACGAACTGCTCGCCGCGGCGGCGGCGGAACTCGTCGATGAATCTGCGCGCGTCTTCCGGCGACGTCACCCTCTTCCACTGCGCACGCTCCTCGGCCGTCATGAAGTAGGCCTCGGGAGTCTTGTGCCACGTCAGCGGATCGTCGGCCGCGAAAAGCGGGACGGCGATGGCAACGAAGACGGCGAACAGTGCGTTCTTCAGGTTCACGGGAAGCTCCTATTTGACGACGTCGAACTCACTCGTCAGGACGTAACCCTTCGTTCTGAGCGGGCTGCCGTCGGGCGCGTTCATGTCGCGCACCTGCAGCTCGAGGTTGTAGTGGCCGGCCGGGAACGTGTCGGGATCGAAGCTCAGGCCGACCAGGAACGTGTTCGGGCCGGTCTGCGTGACCTGCGCCGGCTCGAGCGACGTCTTCGCGAACTCCTTGCCGTCGCGCTTGAAGGTCATCTTCTGCATGAGCTGCGGCTGGGGCGAGCCGGTGGGATTGGAGATGATGGTGAAGAAGCCGAGCTTCTCGCCGGCGCGGAACTGACGGTCGGCGCGCACGGCGTATTTCGTGGCCACGAACGTGAACGGATCGAGCGGCTCCTGCTTCTCCAGCGTGTCGATGCGGCTGGTGAGGAAGAGCGCCGAGGCGCGCGGCACGTCTTTCGGCGCGACCTCGAACGAGGTGCGGTGGCTGGAGAGCAGCGTCGTGCCGTCCGGACCGTAGAAGGCGAAGTGCCCTTCGTACTTGCCCGGCGGGAGGGCGACGGAGCGGTCGACGAAACGCGCGCCGCTCGCGGAGTCGTACGCGGAGAGCTGGACCGGCGTGCGCTCGGAGACGACCTGCTGGCCGGCCTCGTTGCGCACGAGCGTGACCAGCGTGCCGTTGGCGATGTTGTGGAAGCCGTCGGCGTTCTTCGGCACGTAGAGCGTGTACGCGTAGAACGGCTCCTCGCGCGGGCTGAGGAAGGCGTCGCCGGTGAAGACCGCGCCGTTGAGCGCCGGGGTGGTGCTCCACAGCGGGTCGAGCGCCGTGGCGGCCGGCGCGCTCGCGGCCGGCGTGGCGGCGGCGGGTGCGGCCGCGGCGGGACGCTGCGCTGCCTCGGCCTGCGTCTGGATGTACTTGTTCGAGAAGACCTCGGCGGCGCGGGCCAGGTGCGGCTCGGGGTTGCCGAGATTGACGTCGATGTTCTCGAAGCCGCGGCGCGTGTCGGCCACGAAGCGCACCTTGAGCTGCTTGATGCCGAGCTCCACCGGGATACGGTCGGCGTCGTACGTCCACTCCGTACCGATGAGTGCCTGCTGTTCGATGCTGTTCAGCGCCGTGGAGCCGGCGCCCGCGACCGACCGGTTGGTGGTGCTGCGGCTCGGCGCGCCCATGATGAGGAACACGCGGCCGCGGTCGGTCAGCGAGCCGGGGGTACGGTCGAGCTTGAACTGCTTGTCCGCCGCCGCGATGCGCGCCTGCACGTCCTTCTGGAACTGCGGGCCGCGCTTGCGGCGGAACTCGTCGATGAACTGCTGAGCTTCGCCCGTCGTCCGGACGTTCTTCCATGCCGCCTTCTCTTCGGACGTCATGAAGTACGCCTCGGGCGTCTTGTTCCACTTCAGCACGTCGTCGGCGGCGAACAGAGAGAGGGCAACGGTGAGGATCACCGTCGTATACAGCGCTTTCTTGAGGGACACGGGGATTGGCTCCTATTTGATGACGTCGAACTCGCTGATCAGAACGTAACCTTTCGTCTTCAGCACGCTGCCATCGGGCGCGTTCATATCTCGAACCTGCAGCTCGAGCGAGTAATGCCCGGCCGGGAAGGTCTCCGGATCGAAGCCGGTGCCCACGAGGAACGTGTTCGGACCGGTCTGCGTGAGCTGGACGGGCTCGAGCGGCGTCTGCGCGAACTGCTTGCCGTCGCGCTTGAACGTCATCTTCTGCATGAGCTGCGGATCGGGCGACCCCGTCGGATTGGCGATGACGGTGAAGAACGCCAGCTTGTCCGCGGTGCGGAATTGACGGTCGGCGCGCACGGCGTACTTCGTGGCGACGAACGTGAACGGATCGAGCGGGTTCTGCTTTTCCAGCGTCTCGATGCGGCTGGTCAGGTAGAGGTTCGTGGCGCGCGGCGCGTTCGGCGCCGCGACTTCGAACGAGGTGCGGTGGCTGGAGAGAAGCGTCGCGCCGTCCGGGGTGTAGAGCGCGAACAGACCCTCGTATCTGCCCGGCGGGAGCAGCACGGACTGGTCGACGTAGCGCGCGCCGCTCGCGGCGTCGTACGTGGAGAGGTCGACCTGCGTGCGCTGCGAGACGACCTGCCGGCCGGCCTCGTTGCGCACGAGCGTCACCATCAGGCCCGACTTCCAGTCGGCGAAGGTGGCGGCGTTCTTCGGGATGTAGAAGCTGTACGCGTAGAACGGCTCTTCGCGCGGGCTGAGGAAGGCGTCACCCGTGAACATCGCGCCGTTCAACGCCGCGGTGGAGCTCCACAGCGGGTCGAGGCTGGCGGAGGGCGTCACGGGGGTGGAGGGCGTGGCGGCGACCTGCGTCGAGCGCTGCGCGTTCATCGCGGCGGTCGACGTCATGTAGGCGTTGGAGACGAGCTCCGCGGCGCGGATCAGATGCGGCTCGACGTTGCCCACGTTGTCGATGCTCTCGAAGCCGCGGCGCGAGTCGTAGACGAACTTCACCTTGAGCTGGCTGAGGCCGAGCTCTTTCGGGAGGCGGTCCTGTTCGTAAATCCACTCGGTGCCGATCAGCGCCTGGTTCTCGAGGCGGTTCGAGGCAGAGATCCCCTCGCCCGACATGCCCGGCACCACGATCTGGCCGCGCGTCTCATTGACGTCGCGATTGGTCTGGGAGCGGCTCGGCGCGCCGAGGAGGATGAACACGCGTCCCTTCTGCGTCAGCGCGCCCGGCGTCTTGTCGAGCTTGAACTGCTTGTCCGCGAGGTCGACGCGCGTGCGAATGTCCTTGAGGAACTGCTCGCCGCGCTTGCGGCGATAGTCGTCGATGAAGCGCTGTGCGTCTTCCGGCGACGAGACGTTCTTCCAGGCCGCCTTTTCCTCGGACGTCATGAAGTACGCCTCGGGGGTCTTGTTCCACTGCAACGGGTCATTCGCGCCCAGCATGCTGACGGCCAGCAGCAGGGTCGCGATCACACTCATTTTTCGATACACGTGGGGCCTCGTTCTGGTGGGATTCAATGGGATTTTGACGGCCACATTCTACAGAAGATCGGCACCAGGAACGGGTGATGTATGCTTCCGCCCCGATTGTTTGAGGTCCGACACAATGGCTCTTTTCTCGAAAGATCCTGCCCCCGCCGCACCACTTGCACCGCGGCGTGAAGGGCAGCAGGCAGCGCCGGGAACGACGTTCATCGGCGCCAACATCACCATCGAAGGAACGCTCAGCGGCTCCGAGCCCGTCATCGTGGAAGGGTCGGTGCGCGGCAACGTGCGTCTGACCGGCGACCTGCTGGTCGGCACGAAGGCGCGCATCGAGGCCACCGTGCACGCGCGCAACATCACCATCGAAGGCAAGCTCACCGGCGACGTCTCGGCCGACGAGCGCGTCGAGCTCGTGGCCACCGCGTCCGTCGACGGCAACATCAAAGCTCCCAAGATCGTCGTGGCCGAGGGCGCCCGCTTCCGCGGAAACGTGGACATGGGATCGACCCGGCCCCGCGAAAGCGCCGACACGGCGTCCAGCAAAGTGAGGTAATTCAATGTCCGCAACAGAAGCGACCACGCTCGCGAAGCAGTACGGTCTCCGCGAGACCCGCGAATACTCCAACTACATCGACGGCCAGTGGGTGAAGTCGAAGACCGGCAAGGCCTTCGAGAACCGCAATCCCGCGAACGAGGACGACCTGATCGGCCTCTTCCAGGACTCCGACGCGAACGACGTCGACGCCGCCGTCGACGCCGCGGCGAAGGCGTACGAATCGTGGCGCCTGGTCCCCGCGCCGAAGCGCGCCGAGTTCCTCTATCGCGTCGGCGACATCCTCAAGCGCGACAAGGAAAAGATGGCGCGCGAGATGACCCGCGAAATGGGCAAGGTCGTCGACGAGACCAAGGGCGACATCCAGGAAGCGATCGACATGGCCTTCCTGGCCGCGGGCGAAGGGCGCCGCCTCTTCGGCGTGACCACGCCCTCGGAGCTGGCGAACAAGTTCAACATGGCCGTGCGCATGCCGCTCGGCGTGGCCGGCCTGATCACGCCGTGGAACTTCCCGATGGCCATCCCGGCCTGGAAGGGCATGGCCGCGCTGATCTGCGGCAACACGGTGGTGATCAAGCCCGCGTCGCAGACGCCGCTCTCGGTGATCATGCTCACCGAGGCCTTCGAGGAAGCGGGACTGCCGAAGGGTGTGTGGAACGTCGTCACCGGCGGCGGCCGCGAAGTCGGCGAGCCGATGCTCGCGCATCCGAAGATCCGCGTGATCTCCTTCACCGGCTCGACGGAAGTGGGCCGCCACATCAACACGCAGTGCGCGCCGCAGTTCAAACACGTCCACCTCGAGATGGGCGGCAAGAACGTGATCATGGTCATGGACGACGCGGACGTCGACCTGGCCGTCGACGGCGCGCTCTGGGGCGCGTTCGGCACGACCGGCCAGCGCTGCACCGCCGCCTCGCGCATCGTCGTGCACGACAAGGTCTACGACCAGTTCGTCGAGAAGCTGGCCGGCCGCGCGAAGAAGCTCACCGTCGGCAACGGCCTCGACTCGAAGGTGCAGATGGGTCCGTCCGTCTCCGAGTCGCAGCGCAAGACGGTCATGGAGTACGTGAAGATCGGCAAGGACGAAGGCGCGCAGTGCGTCGCGGGCGGCAGCGTCCTCGGCGACGGCGACTACGGCAAGGGTTTCTTCCACGAGCCGACCGTCTTCGCCAACGTGAAGCCGGACATGCGCATCGCGCAGGAGGAGATCTTCGGTCCGGTCACGGCGGTGATCCGCTGCTCGTCGCTCGA
>DASUSL010000337.1:0-12617 GCA_036375135.1 Thermoanaerobaculia bacterium
ACGTTTACCAAAGCGGCGGCTGGTCGCCGCCGCACTCCTAAACGAATTGCGTGGCGCCGCGTCCAATTCGCTCGGGCGGATCCGCACCCGGAATGAATTCAGGAGGAAATGATGAGACTTCTCATGACGCTCGTGGTGTCCCTCTCGCTCGCGATGCCCGCCCTGGCGCAGATCAACAACTGCGCGAGTCCCTACTGGCAGAATTCGCTGCGGTGCAAGGCCTTTCCGGGTCAGGTGCCGCAGGCCAACTTCGGCAGCGTGCCGCTCGCCGCGGCCGACGTCAAAGACTTCACGCGCGTCTTTCTCAATGCCGATCCGGCGGTGCGCTGTGCCGACGGCACGCGGCCGATCATGTACGTCGACCGCGCCGCCGGCGCGACGCCGTCGAACGACTGGGTCATCTCCGTCACGGGCGGCGGCTCGGCCGCCAACGCGCAGGAGATCGCCGACACCTACGCCGACCCGACCGAGCGCGATGAGATGGGCACCGCGTTCAAGCCGCCGATGAAGAACTTCGACGGCATCAACGATCCCGACGTGCTGCGCAACCCGGTCTTCGCCGGCTACAACCGCATCCGCGTCGACAAGTGCAGCTACGACCGCTTCATGGGGCGCGCGTTCTATTCGCCCGTGACGGCCATCGGCCCCGGCGGCGGCGTGATCATCTTCGACTACTGGCAGCAGGGATACCTGATCCTGCAGGAGGCGCTCGATGCGCTGGCGCCGGGACTGACGTACACGACGTGGAGCCTCGACGCGGCCGGCAACGTGGTCTCGTCGCAGGAGGCGCTCGAGCCGTTCGCCAACGCCGGGAAGGTGCTGTTCGTCGGGCACTCCGGCGGCGCGCACGGGCTCTATCACAACATCGACAATCTGGCCGCCGACGTGGCCGTGCATGCTCCGGCGGCCGACGTGCGCGTGCTGTTCGACGCGAACTTTCTCCCCTCGAACGAGAACGAAGCGTGGTTCGACGCGGCCACGCCCGGCGTGAACGACGCGTACAGCGGCGTCTGGGCGGGAGAGAGCGCCATCGCCGGCGGCGCGCTCACGTTCGACGGCGCGGCGTACTGGCCGGTGAGCCCCCTCACCGCGCAGTACACGAACTGGGGAGCGGTGCTCGACGCGTCATGCGTGGCCGCGCATCCGGCCGACGGCTGGAAGTGCTCGGACCGGATGCACGTGCTGCTGAATCACATCGCCACGCCGTTCTTCTTCCGCGAGGACTTCACCGATCCGAACCAGGAGCACACGAACGGCGGCGCCGGCCACTCGGTCCTGTGGGGCTCGACGTCGGTGCCATACGCGGCGTGCGCCTCCCCCGCCTGCTTTCCGGTGCTGACCGTGGCGGAGCACCGCGCGCGGCTCATGCAGCAGTGGCAGACGATCCTCGACGGCTCGCTGCTGCGCTCGGAGCTCTTCACCGGCGCCGACCCGAGCCTCGGCGCGGGCAACTTCCCGGCCACGGTCGCCTGGATGCCGCAATGCGGCACGCACGCCGGCGCCTACAACGACGACTCGTACTTCGATACGACGATGACCTACCTGACGTACACGTACTCGATGCGCATGTTCGTGGAGGGATTCATGATGCATCCGAGAACGAACGCCCGGAGCTGGTACGTCGACGGCTGGACGGACCCGCTGGGCAACGTCATGACCACGACCACCTGCTTCTAGGAGTGCGGCGGCACGGCCGCCGCTTCGGGAAGCGCGATGAGCACCGCACGTTCACCAAAGCGGCGGCTCGTCGCCGCCGCACTCCTATACTCGCGGGATGGCGCCGCCGCTGGAGAAGGACTACGCGCGACGATAGAGAAAGCGGAGCGCCGCCGTCCCGGCGGCTGCCCGGGCGGCGGCCCGCCGCCCGCCCCGGGGGTGGCGGCGAGGACGCCGCCACGGCAGCCGGCGGAGACGCCGGCGCTCCCCTGATGGAGCTGGCCCTCCTCTTCCTCCGCCTCGGCGCGACCGCCTTCGGCGGCCCGGCGGCGCACATCGCCATGATGGAAGACGAAGTGGTGCGCCGCCGCGGATGGCTGACGCGGGAGGAGCTCCTCGACCTCCTCGGCGCGACGAATCTCATCCCCGGCCCGAACTCCACGGAGCTGGCCATCCACATCGGCCATCGCCGCGCGGGATGGCGCGGACTCGTCGTCGCCGGCGCGTGCTTCATCCTCCCCGCCGCGCTGATCGTCTTCGCCATCGCCTGGCTCTACGTGCGTTACGCGAAGCTGCCGCAGGCGGAAGCGCTGCTGTACGGCATCAAGCCGGTGATCATCGCCATCGTGGCCGATGCATTGTGGCGTCTCGGGAAGACGGCCATGCGCACGCCGCTGCTCGCCCTCGCCGCGATCGCCGCGGCAGCGGCGTCGTTCCTCGGCGTGCACGAGCTGCTCGTCCTCTTCGCCACGGCGGTGCTGGTGCTGCTGCTGCGCATCCGTCCGCCGCGCGCCACCACCCTCTCCGTCCTTCCTCTCTTTCTCTTCTTCGTGAAAGTGGGGTCGGTGCTGTTCGGGAGCGGGTACGTGCTGCTCGCGTTTCTGCGCGCGGATCTCGTGGAGCGGTGGGGCTGGCTGTCGGAGGCGCAACTGCTCGACGCGGTGGCGGTGGGACAGATCACGCCCGGCCCCGTCTTCACCACCGCGACGTTCATCGGCTACGTGATCGGCGGCACGCCGGGCGCGATCGCGGCCACGATCGGGATCTTCCTCCCCGCCTTCTTCTTCGTGGCCGTCACCGCGCCGCTCATTCCGCGGCTGCGCAGCTCGAAGGTGATGAGCGCGTTCCTCGACGGGCTGAACGCCGCCTCGGTGGCACTGATGGCCGTGGTCACGTGGCAGCTCGGACGCGCCGCGCTGCTCGACGCTGCGACGATCGCGCTCGCCGTCGCGAGCGCGATCGTCCTGTGGCGTTTCCGCGTCAACTCCGCCTGGCTGGTGCTGGGCGGCGCCGTCGCGGGACTGCTACTCCATCGTTAAATCCTCGAGCGACTCGCTGACGACCACGCGCGCCGCGTTCAGGCTGAAGCCGAAGTACCAGGTACTGAACGTGCGCGTGGTGCAGAGACCGAAGACGCTGTACGTCACGCGATAGCGCTTCTGCACGCTGAACGTGCCGGCGGAAGTACCGCTGAGCGTGCCCGTTCCCACGTAGCCGGGGAACGTCATCGCGCCCGGCGTCGTCCACGCGGCCGGATTCGAGACGAGCGTGCCGGCGATGCAGTTGCCGGTGGCCGGGTCGACCTCGCAGACGTCCCACGAGAAGCTGTGGAGCTGCGGGTTGACCGGCGTGGCGGTGATGTTGAACGCGGTCGAGGTCATGTTCGAGCTGGCGATGTTCACCAGCAACTGGCCCGGCGCCGCGGCCTGCATCTGCTGCAGCGAGATGTTGTCGATGGCCAGGTCGTTGCCGTCGCCGAGGGCCGTCTCGTCGAGCCAGATCTCGCTGGTCAGCGAGGTCACGCCGGCGGGGATGACGATGCTGCGGCTCTCCTGCACCCAGTCGCAGGCGTTGCTGCCGTTGGCGCTGATGGTCACGGCGCCGCTGCTGCTGGCGGGACTGCTGAAGCGCAGCTCCACGCGCGGCTTCACGTCGAATGCGCACGCGGGGAGGTTGCGGAAGTTCGCGCAGAAGCGGTACTCCGCGCCCGGCGTCACGGGCACGGTCTGCGACCAGACGCGGCGCGCGCCGCTGCGCCCGGTGGCGCCGTTGACCACGAGCACGCGTCCGGACGTGCTGCACGTGCCCTGATTCTGCACGCCCCACTGCGGCGACACGGCCGCGGCCTGCGCGCTGTTGTAGAGCGCGTATTGTCCCGGCGCGATCGGGCCGCTGGCGACATTGGCAAAGTCCGAGGTGAACGCCGCGATGCCGGACTCGAAGTCGCCGCCGGTGACGAGGTTCGTTCCCGGGCAGCAGCCGACGGGCGTGCAGGTGATCTGGTACGTCTCCGGCAGCGTCACCGCGGGCGCGAGCGTCGTCGTGTTGATCCGGAAGTCGCCGACGGCGGAGAACTGGAAGCTCCCCGCGCTGGCGGACAGCCCGGGAATGGTGGCCGGATTCACGGGGAAGCAGTAGTTCGTGCCGCTGGTGAGCACGGGGCTGTTGAGCGTGGCCACGACGGCGTTGTTCTGCCGGATCTCGAGCTTGATCTGCACGGTGCCCGTTACGCCGCCGACCGACGGAAGGCTGTAGTCGAAGCAGATCCGTCCCGCGCCGCAGGTCGTGCTGCCGCCCTGGTCGTATTCGAGCTTCGTCTCGCCGACGCAGGCGCCGCACAATTCGTCGAGATACGCATAGCCGTAATGGCCGGTCTGCGTGCAGTCCTCGACGATGAACTCCACCTTCACGGTCTGTCCGACGTAATTGCGCAGGTCGATGTACGCGCAGCTCCAGTCACGATAGACGATGGTGCCGTTGTTGAGGGTCTTGAAATACGGATTGGTGCGGTCTGCCACCGCCTTGTCGGAGCCGTTCCCGAGATCGGCCGCACCGGGAATGACGTTGCCGCTGGCGTCGAGCACGCGCACCCAGAACGACGGCTGCTCGTGCGGCAGGTGCTGTGGGTCTTCGAAGACGAGCGCGTACGCGAAACCGATCACGGGACGCGCGGCGGAGACGACGAACGTTTTCGACAGCAGCTCCGACCCCGCGCCGTTCACGGAGTTGCCGATGCGCACGGCATTGAGGGAGCCGGTGCCCGGCGCGACCTGGCTGATGCCGGTGATCGGATCATTGCCGGGATTGGCGGAATTCGGCACGCGCGTCTGCCGCGACGACGAGACGTTCAGCGGCCCACTGACGATGCCTGCCGTGAAGTTCGCGAAATCGGGATCGCCGTTCGACAGCACGCGGCCATAGGCGCCCGACCATTCCGCGCCGAGAACGCGCTCGAAATTGCCGTTGTCGCAGGCGTCCTGCACGGCGGTGATGGAATCGTATGGCTCGGTGTGTCCTGTCTGCAGGAGCCAGAGCCGGTAGTGCTCGCGTTGCTGGATTTCGTTCTGCTGTTGCGGGGTGAGCTCGTCGGCCGCGGCCATTGTCGCGCCCAGGAGCAGGATGGCCATGATGAGCGTTCGCATGCTTCCTCCTTTGTCGATGACTGGCTTGGACGGACGCCGGCCGCGGTTTCCGGGGACGCGGAAACAATTGATACGGATGTAAGCTTTGTCCGCACTAATCAACAGAGAAGAGGGAAGTGTCCGAGGAAGCGCGCGAGCTGCTGGCGGCGAATCGCGTTCTCATAGAGAAGGCGGTGGCGTTCGTGTGCCGCCGCTATCGCTTCAATCCCGACGACGCGGAGGAGTTCGTATCGCTGGTCAATCTCAAGCTGGTCGAGAACGATTATGCGGTGCTGCGCGCATTCCAGCATCGCAGCAGCCTGGCTTCGTATCTGAGCAGCGTCGTGCAGCATCTCGCGCTCGACTACTGCAATCACCTGTGGGGGAAATGGCGCGCTTCCGCGGAAGCGGAACGGCTCGGTCCGGTCGCCGTGGCACTCGAACGGCTTCTGTACCGCGACGGCCGTTCCTTCGATGAAGCAGTGGCCATCCTCGGCGCGGAGCATGGGATGTCGCGCGCGCCGTTACAGGCGCTGCTCGACCGGCTTCCGGAACGCGCGCCGCGGCATCGCGACGTCGGACTGGAGGACGCGGAGCCGTACGCGCGCACCGGCATCGAGAGTGCCGAGGAGCGCGTGCTCGCCGACGAGCGCCGCGTGGCGGGGGAGAAGCTCTCCGCGCTGATGGCCGCGGAATTCGAAAGGCTGCCCGACGACGAGCGGCTGATCTTTCAATTGCGTTTCGCGCAGGGGATGACGGTCGCGCAGATCGCGCGCATGCTCCAGCGCGATCAGAAGCTGCTCTATCGGCTGATGGAAAAACGCCTGCGCGAGATCCGCTCCCGCCTCGAGCGCGCGGGCATCGTGCCGCGCGAAGTGCTGGAGTTGATCGGCCGCGAAGAGAGCCCGATCGCTTTCGACTTCGGAAAAGCTCCGCCGCGTCCGTCGATACAAAGCGATGAGAAGGTGGCGGCGCATTCGGAGGATTCCCCATGAACGAGGCCCGGCGTCCCCACCCCGGAGCGGAAACCATGGCGGCTTTGCTTGAAGGACGGCTCGCTCCGGGCGAGCTCGCGGAAACAACGGCACACCTGCGCGACTGCGCGGACTGCCGCACGATCCTCGGCGAATCCGCACGATTCGAAGCGGAAGAAAGTGGAGGACAGGCAATCCTGCCTGTCCCTCAGGCAATCCTGCCTGTCCGTGCGCGTGAGAGACAGGCGGGATTGCCTGTCTTCCACCGGCTCGTGGCGGCGGCGGTGGCGGCCATCGCGTTGCTCGTCCCCGCGGCGCGCTGGATCCAGTACCGCACCTCCCCCATCGGCACGCTCGTCGCCGCCGCACCGCGCGAGCATCGTCCGACGCTGGCGCGCGTCGCCGGCTTTCCGTATGCCCCTCACGCGCCCATGCGCGGCGGAGTGCGCAGGCCGGAACAGCTCGAGCTCGACGGCGCGGCGGGCCGCGTCCTCGCGCGGACGCAGAACCTCGACACCGTGAAGGCGCGCCACGCGGCGGGCGTCGCTCATCTCCTCATCGGCCAGACCAGCGAGGGCGTCGAACAGCTCGAGCGCGCGGCGGGCCGGTCGAACGATGCGCGGGTCTGGAATGACCTCGCAGCAGCGCGTTACACGGTGGGCGAGGAGCGTTCGCTGTTGGTGGACGCCCTCGCCGCCGCGGATCGCGCCATCGCGCTGGATCCCGATCTGGCGGAGGCGCACTTCAACCGCGCGCTGATCCTGGAGAAGCTCGGGCTCTCCGCGGATGCGGCATGGCAGCGCTATCTCGCGCTCGATCCGTCGAGCGAGTGGAGCACCGAGGCGCGCGCGCGTCTGCGCAAGGCTCCGCGGAAGCAGGGCGCCTTCGACCCGTTCGATGCGCGTCGCAGGGGCGAAATGCTCCTCGTCGAATGGGGCACGGCGGAGCTGCGCGGCGACGGTGCGGCGAAGCTCGCCGAGGTGCGCGCCCTTGCCCGACGGCTCGCGGAGCACAACGGCGACCTGCTGCTCGCGGACGCGGTTGCGGCCATCGACCGCGCCTCGGGCGCGCAACGCATCACGCTGGCGGACGCGCATCGCCGCTATCGCGAGGAGGGTGCGGCGGACGCACTGCGCGCGGCGGGCAGTCCGCTGGCCGGCGCCGCCGCGCATCGCGCCGCGGTGCTGCTGTTCAACGGCAACCGTCCGGCCGAGGCGCGGCGCGTGCTGACGGAGCTCCTGCCGCGCGTCGATGCGACGCGTCATCGCTCGCTGGCCGCCGACATCCATCACACGCTGACGAACTGCGCCACCGTGACCGCCGACTGGGGCAGCGCCGTCCGGGAGGGCTCGCTGGCCTCCGCGGCGTTCGAGGAGCTGGGCGAGCCGGTGAACGCGGCCTTCATGACCGCGGCCGTCGCGCACGCGCTGGAGCGCATGGGGCGGCCGGATCAGGCGTGGCGCGAATGGGCGCGCGCCTTCGACGGCACGCGCGACCATCCCCGCAAGCACGGCGCGGTGCTGCACGCGGCCGGCCTCGGCCTGGCCGCGATGCAACGCCATGCGGCGGCCCAGGCGATGTTCGACGTGCTCGTCGACCTGCCGGGACAGGTGCCGGTCACCATCGCGGCGGTGTCGACCGAGGGGGCGCGCGCGGCGCTGCATGGCGGCGACGCGGCGTCCGCGGATCGCTGGCTGCGCGACGCGCGCGACGCGGCGCGGCGGATCGAGAAGGACGACGCACGCGCGCTGGCCGAGGCGCAGCTCGACGTGGCGGAAGGCGTGCGGCACATGGCCGCGGAGCCGCGGGCGGCACTGGCGCGGCTCGATCGCGCGGTGACGTTCTTCGCGGAGAAGGAACGGCGGATCGATCTCGCCGACGCGCACCTGCAGCGCGGACGCGCGTGGCGCGCGGCGGGGAACGACGACGCGGCGCTGGCCGACTTCGAGGCGGCGCTGCGGCAGGTGGGAAGGGAAGGAAGCATGCTCTTCGCCGACACGGCGGAGCAGATCGTCGACGAGACGATCGAGCTGCATCTCGACCGCGGCGACGGGCGGCGCGCGTTCGCGCTGGCCGACCGCGCGCATGCGTCGCTGGCGGACGTCCACCCAGCGGCCATTCCCGCGGGGACGGCGCTCGTCGAATATCAGCTCCTCCCCCGCCGCGTGGCGATCTTCTGCCTCACGCGCGAGGGACTGACGACGGTGACGGTGAGCGTGCCGCGGCGCGAGCTCGCGGAGCGCGTGGCGTCGCTCGCCGGCGACATTCGCGCGCGGCGCCCCGTCGCGGAGATCCGCGCGAAAGCGCAGGCGCTGCACCGCGTGCTCGTCGCGCCGCTGCGGCTGACGGACGTCGACGAGCTGGTGCTGGTCGCGGACCGGCAACTGCAGGCGCTGCCGTTCGCGGTGCTGTTCGACGGCGAGCGCTATCTGGTCGAGCACTACACGATTCGCTATGCGCCGTCCGCGGCGCAGGCCTCGCCAACGCCCGCGACGCTGACGCCCGCGGTGGCGATCTCCGATCCGGCCGTTGCGGGATGGCCGTCGCTGCCGCACAGCCGCGACGAGGCGGCGCAGGTCGCGGCGGTGCACGGCGCGTCGGTGATCGCCGGCGCGGAGGTCACGCGCGCGCGCTTCCTCGAATCGCTGCAGGGCAGTGCGCTCGTGCATTACGCCGGTCACGCCGACAGCAACGCCGGCGCGTACGGCGCGCTGCTGCTCGCTCCGTCGGGCGGCGATGCCGGCATCCTCGCGGCGAGCGACATCGCCCGCCTGACGCTGCACGCGCATGCGCCGCTGGTGGTGCTCTCCGCCTGCGGCACGCTGCGCGGCGAGACGCGCCACGTGGCCGGGATGCCGACGCTGGCGCGCGCCTTCCTCACCGCGGGAGCGCGGGCGGTGGTCGGCACGCAGTGGGAGGTCGAGGACGACCTGACCACGCCGCTCTTCGTTCACTTTCATCAGGAACTGCACGCGGGCCAGGCGCCGGCCCGCGCGCTGCGTTCGGCGCAGATCGCGATGCTGCAGACGTCCGATCCGCGCTCCCATCACCCCGCGGCCTGGTCCGCCGTGGCGGTGCTCAGCAACGTTTGAAGAAGAGAGAGAGGAACGTCATGGACAAGATTGCACTGATCCACTTCATCGGACTGGCGCTGTTCTCGACGCAGGTCCCCGGCAACGAGGGCGCGCTGCGCGTCCTGCTGCCGCGCATCGAGCAGCACCAGAGCATCACCAACCACACCATGACCAGCGCGGGCGACGGCACGACCATGCGCCGGATCGAGTCGCACGTGGCCGCGGTGATCTACAGGGAAAGCGACATGCTGCAGGAGATCGGGTGGGAGTCGGAAGCCGTGCCGGAGCACATGCTCGTGCCGACGACCGGCGCGCCCGTCCCCTATCGCATGGCGCGGCTCGACGGCGAGCGCCTCACCTTCCTGGCCACGGGCGACAACGCCGCGGCGCAGCCGTCGCAACTGCGGCTGCCGAAGCCGACCTGCGGCACGCGCCTGTCGCGCCGCATCGACGTGGCGGCCACGGTCTCGATTCCGGCGGGCACCCTGGCGTCGTGCCGCGACGCGGACCGCAACCGCTACGACACGCGCCTCTCGCTGAAGAACAGGAGCGTGATCACGCTCTGGGCGGAGTCGGAGGACGCGCCGACGAAGGCCCTCGTCCTCGACGGCAACGCCACGGTGTACGTCGTGAACATCCCCACCGCGACGGTCGACGCCGGAGCGACCAGCGAGTCGATGACCACCGCGCACTACCTCGCCTACTACACGCTGCTGCGCTCGCGGCCGGACCGCAACTGCGTGCGGGAGCTCGTCGATCCCGCGGGGACGCCGAGCATCTGCGCGCCGCTGCCGTTCGCCGTGACGCCGCCGGCGCCGGAGGGAACGATGGCGCTGGTGAACGAGGAGTGCTCCAACACGGCCTGGCCGTAAGCGGAGCGCCGGCGTCCCCGCCGGCTGCCGTGGCGGCGTCCCGCGCCGCCACCCCGGGCGGCGGGACGCCGCCCGGGCAGCCGCCGGGACGGCTGCGCTCCGGCTTTCCGTGAGGCGGATCACGGCATTTCCTTTTTTCGGGTATTATCTTGCCTTCCCAGGTCACCCAATGTCCGCCTTCCTAGCCGCTGCTCTGTCTCTGCCGACGGTCGTTTTCACCGTGCTCCTCGGCTTTTTCCTCATTTACTCGATCCTCACGCTCCTCGGCGCGCTGGATCTGGAGTGGCTGGACGGGCTCCTCGGCATCGACGACGTGAACGACTCCGTGCTCGAGGGGGGACTGCACGCGCTCGGCGTGGCCGGCATTCCGCTGACGCTGTTCGGCGGCGTGTCGTGCATCTTCGCCTGGCTGGCGAGCTTTACCGCGATGCGCTTCCTCCCGGACGCCACGCTCGTCAAGATCGGCGTCGGGCTCGGCGCGGCACTGGTCGGACTCGCCATCGGCTCGCGCGTCGTGCGGCCGTTCCGCTCCTTCTTCACCACCACGGAAGGCCCGACGCGCAAACAGCTCGTGGGGAAGATCGCCACCATCCGCTCGCTGCAGGTGAACGACAGCCTCGGCACGGCGGAAATCGGCGACCTCGTTGCGGATGTTCGTTGTTTCCGCACGAACAATCTGACCGTCGGAAGCAAGGCCATCGTCTACGACTACGACGCCGAAACGCAGACCTACCACGTGGGTCCGGTTGATCCTTCCATAACCGGGCCGTCGATCGCCAACTAAGGAGAATCCATGGACCTCGTCATCGCCGTCATCATCGGCATTGCCCTTCTCGTCGTCGCGATGTTCGTCATCGGGGTGATGATCGCCAAGTTCTACCGCAAGGTCGAACAGGGGAAGGCGCTCATCGTCAACAAGATGAAAGCAGAGCCGGAGGTCACCTTCACCGGCGCCACCGTCCTGCCGATCATCCACAAGGCGGAGGTGATGGACATCTCCGTGAAGACGATCGAGATCGACCGCCGCGCCAAGGACGGCCTGATCTGCCGCGACAACATCCGCGCCGACATCAAGGTCACCTTCTTCGTCCGCGTGAACAAGACCGTCGACGACGTGATCAAGGTCGCGCAGTCGATCGGCTGCATGCGCGCCTCCGACCCCGGCACGCTCGAGGCGCTCTTCAGCGCCAAGTTCTCCGAGGGGCTCAAGACCGTCGGCAAGCAGCTCGACTTCGTCGATCTCTACACCAAGCGCCACGAGTTCCGCGACGCGATCATCAGCCTCATCGGCCGCGACCTGAACGGCTACGTCCTCGAGGACGCCGCCATCGACTACCTCGAGCAGACGCCGATCGCCAGCCTCGACCCGATGAACATCCTCGACGCGCAGGGCATCCGCAAGATCACGGAGCTGACCTCGACCGAGCACGTGCGCACGAACGAGTTCCAGAACACCGAGCGCAAGCTCACCAAGAAGCAGGACGTCGAGGCGGCGGAAGCGATCCTGGAGCTGGAGCGCCAGCAGGCCGACGCCACCGCCAAGCAGCAGCGCGAGATCGAGTCGGTCCGCGCGCGCGAGGCCGCGGAGCTGCTGAAGATCCAGGCCGAGGAGCGGCTGCGCTCCGAGCAGGCGCGCATCATCACCGACGAGCAGGTGGCCATCGCCGAGCAGAACAAGACCCGCCAGATCGAAGTGGCGCAGAAGAACCGCGAGCGCGTGGTCGGCATCGAGACCGAGCGCGTGGAGAAGGATCGCGCCCTCGAGCAGGTCATGCGCGAGCGCGCCGTCGAGCTCTCCCGCATCGAGAAAGAGAAGGCGCTGGAAGTCGAGCGGAAGAACATCCAGGAAGTCATCCGCGAGCGCGTCGCCGTCGAGCATGGCGTGGTGGAGCAGGAAGAGCGCATCAAGACGCTGAAGGTCGTCGAGGACGCGAACCGCAGCCGCCAGGCCGTGATCATCGCCGCCGAGGCCGAGGCGCAGGAGAAGCTGGTCAAGGACATCAAGTCCGCGGAAGCCGCCGAGCTGGCCGCGACGCACCACGCGAAGGAGCGCGTCACGCGCGCCGACGCGGAGCTGGAAGCGGCGGACCGCGAGGCGAAGGCGAAGATCCGCATCGCCGAGGGCGTGCAGGCGCAGAGCGCCGCGCCGGGGCTGGCCGAGGCGAAGGTGAAGGAAGCCGACGCCATCGCCACGGAAAAGTACGGGCTGGCGCAGATCCGCGTGAAGGAAGCGGATGCCGCCGCGCTGCAGAAGCTCGGCTCGGCCGAGGCCAACGTGCTGCGCGAGAAGGCGCTGGCCGAGGCGCAGGGCATCCAGGAGAAGGCACACGCCATGGCGCAGCTCGACGAGGCGACGCGCGCGCACGAGGAGTTCCGCCTGCGCATCGAGAACGAGCGCACCCTCGGCGTGGAGTCGATCCAGGCTCGCGTCGACGTCGAGAAGGCCAAGGCCTCGATCCTCGGCGACGCGCTGCGCAACGCGAAGATCGACATCGTCGGCGGCGACGGCCAGTTCCTCGACCGCGTCGTGAACTCCATCGGCATCGGCAAGTCGCTCGACTCGCTCGTCTCGGAGAGCTCGACCGCGCAGGCCGTGCTCGACAAGCTGGGAGTGAAGACTCCCATCGTGCCGGCATCGCC
>DASUSL010000338.1:0-8425 GCA_036375135.1 Thermoanaerobaculia bacterium
GGTGGCGGCGAGACGCCGCCACGGCAGCCGGCGGGACGCCGGCGCTCCCTCATTGCACTGCTGACACGTTGTCTCTCGAGTTCCGGTCGATGTAGTAGTTGTACGGGTCGATGCCCGCGTAGAGCGGCTTCGTGTCGCTGACGAACGTCAGCACCTGTTTGCCGGAGCGAATGGGGTGGCGCTCCATGCGGATCACGTGCGACTTGTCGAAAACGAGGCGGCCCGGTTCGGCGGTGAAGAGGCCGAGCTCGATGCGCTCGTTGAGCGGCGTCTCGGTTTCTTTGCCGTCGGGACTCGCGTAGTACCGGGTCGCTTCCACCGGCACGGTCACGTCCCATTTGCCGTCCGCGCGGCGCACCGCGGTGGGCTGGGTGACTTTCAAGTCATAGAGCGTGATGCGCTCGAAGAGATCGGTGATCAGTGCCTGGTCCTCGGCGGTTTTCGCCTCGGCGCGTAATGCCGCGATCAGGTCGAGCGAGCGGGGGTACGGCGCGCCCTTGAATCGGTAGCGGGCCAGCATGTTGCGCAGGGCGCGGTTGACGCCGTCCTCGCCGAGGCGCTTCGTCAGGAGGGTCATGACCATCGCTCCCTTGCGGTAGGCGATGTGGTTCTGCCCGAGGACACGGGCCAGCGGCGGTTCGTCCGTCGTCCAGGCGCGGCCCTGCAGATAGCGATCGAGCTCGTGCTGGAGATAGCGCCGGATCTGATCCTCGCCGCGGGACTGTTTCATCACCATGTGCGCCGAGTATTGAGCGAGCGTCTCGACGAAGAGCGTGTAGCCTTCCGTCTCCGCGCCCATCATCTGATACGGCCACCACTGATGCGCGAACTCGTGCGCGGTCATGCCGGTGACGAAGTCGAAGGCGTCCTCGGCCCCGTCCTTGTACTCGCCGGTGAATCCGGCCGACTCCGAGAATGGAATCGTGCCGGCGAATGCCTGCGCGTAGCTTCCATAGGCGGGGAACTCGACGATGCGGAAATGATCGAACTGATACGGGCCGAAGTTGGCCTGGTAATAGTCGAGCGCGGCCACCATGGCGTCGAGCATCCGATCGACGTTCCACGCGTGCTCCGGGTGGTAATAGACGGTGAAGTCGACGCCGGCGTGCCGGCGGTGCTTTTCCGCATAGCGCGCGGACTGCACGGAGAAGCGCGGGCGGATGGGCGCGGTCGAGACGAAACGGGCCGTGCGCCGGCCGTCGCGCGTCACGTCCGAGATCTTTTTCCCCGGCGCGATCGGCGTCTGGCCGGCGTCGGTCGACAGCGTGATGTCCGACTTCCTGACCCATCCGTTGCCGAACGACATCCGCGTCGTCGCGGAGAGATCTTCCAGCTTGGGCGGCCCGGTGAGCTCGGGCAGCCCGTACTCCCGCCGCGTCTCGGGGTCCTGAATCATGCTGAAGTTGCTCGTGTCGAGGAAGGGCATGAAGTCGTCTTCCGTGAGGAAGGTGCCGTTGTCGACGATCGTCGTGGCCTGCTTGCCGTTGCGAAAGCCGCGGTGCCAGCGGTGCGTCTCGAACGAGAGGGGGAGCGCCTCGCCCGGCTGCATCGGACGCGCGAGGCGGTAGATCCGATAGTGGTGTTTCCTGTCGTCGACGACCGGCCGCGCGCCGGGGATGGTCACGCTGGTGAGCTCGAGACCAGTGTCGCCGAGGAGGCGGAGGTGCAGGTCGGTGATGGGCTGCGCCGTCGCGTTGCGGAGCAGGTAGCGCCCCCTGGTCATGGCCCGGCGCTCTTGCGGGTAGAGGGAGATGTCGAGCGTCAGCTCCTCGAGCGACGGCTGCGGCAGCCCTCTGTATTTCGCGTAGCGTTTTTCATATTCGGCCAGCGTCGCTTCGTACTTCTCGTTCGTCTGATATTCATTGAGGACGTTGGTGTTGTAGAACGCATAGGCGCCCGTTGCCGCGAAGACCAGCAGCGCCGCGACGGCGACCACTCCCGGCATCCCCGCCAGACGGCGCCGCGCCAGCGCGAGCCGCGGCTTCAACCGGATTTCCGTGCCGCGTCTCCACAGCAGATGCGCGGCCAGGAGCAGCAGCACGGCGAAGGCGCCCCAGTACAGCCGGAACGTCCATGCACCCTTCCAGAACCCGGCCGCTCCATTGAGGTCGCTGAGCGGCATGCCCGGCGTCTCGCCGTAATTGAGGAGATGGTGATTGACCCAGCGGGCCATGCTGTTCGTCTCCCGCCAGATCAGGAAGAGCACCATCACTCCCCAGCCGATGGCCTTGTGGGGACTGAGCGACTGGACCAGGATGGCCACCGCCGCCAGGAGCAGCATGTCGAAACTCTGCGGCAGCACGTACCAGAGCAGGTATTTTCCGAGCTCGATGTTCGTGAATTTCAGCGAGAGCTGCAGCACGATCGACGCCGCGACGTTGCAGACGAGCATCGACACGAGCACGAGCGCCAGCGCCATCGTCTTCGGCACCACGTACGCCCAGTTCGGAAGCGGCGCGGCGTCGATGATCTCGTGCACGCGGCGGTCGCGCTCGCGCCACACCACCTCGCCCGCGTAGTAGACGGCCACGATCATCAGCGCCACCCGGAATGCGTCCGCGATCTCCGGAATGAGCGAGAGCGTGGTCGGGTACTCCGGCGCGTAGTCGGGGTAGCGCTGGGTGAGCAGGACGAAGACGGTGATGTACATCCCGTACAGCATCAGCACGGGGAAGGCGGGGCTGAGGATGACCTGCCGGAACTCGAACTTCATGCGCAGCCACATCAGCGCGCGCAGCGCGGCATTGTCATGGCGCGGTGGAGGACAGGCAATCCTGCCTGCCTGGACGGGCGGTTCGAGAGGACTGGCAGGATCGCCTGCCTTCCACCTCTTGCGCTCCCGTTTCGACATCCCCTGGTCGGCGAAACGGTAGGCGGCGTAGGCGGCGGCGACGCAGAGCATGGCCACCCCGAGCCACAGCAGCCGGTTGTAGAGCAGCGCGCCGGTGAAGTCGGGCATCAGCGTGTTCCGTTCGGTGATGGTCCAGTAGCGGACGGCATCCTTGACGGCGCGCGCGGCGAACGGTTCGGCGATGGCCACCACGGACTGGAGCTGCGGCCGGCTGAGAGCACCTTCCAGGCTGAAGAAGCCGGCCACCAGGCTGATCACGCCGATGTATGTGGCCATCATCGAGCGGGTGATCGTGGCCAGGGCGAAGAAGATGGCCGAGTGCGTGAGGAGGTTCGGCAGCGCGATCAGAAAGTACGCGTAGAGATGGTCGGTGATGCGGTTCGGCCCGAGGTTCTCGGGATTCGCCCACGGCATCCATGAGCCGAGAAAGGTGGCCACCGGCAAGGCCAGCATGCACACCGCGGCGACGGCGAAGGCGCCGAGGAAGCGACCGAGCACGTACTGGAACTTCGTGATCGGCGTCGAGCGGATGATCGGGCCGTAGCCGGTCTCGTCGTCGCGGATGACCGCGTTCGCGACGAACGACGTCGTCACGAACATGAACACCATCGAGAGCATCACCGAGTTGCGCAGCGTGGCGTAGGCGGCGTTCCGGACCAGGCCTCCCTCGGAGCCCATCTCCCACCCCTCGAGGTTCATCGAGAAGAAGATCATGGCGAAGGTCAGCGCGGCCGTGATCCACAGCAGCGGGTTCCGGAGCAGATAGCGGAATTCGAAGCGGGCGATCTGGATGAGCATCGTTTGCCTCAGGCCGCGCGCCGCGACTGCGCGAGCGTGGAGAAGTAGACGTCCTGGAGACCGGCGTCGACGGACGTGAAGCCGTTGCCGGGATCGCGGTCGGAGAGGACGTGCACCACCGTCCTTCCGGCGAAGAGTCGCGTGGAGAGGATCTCGTACTGCTCGCGATAGCGCGCCAGCTCGCTGCGCTCGATCACTTTCATCCAGATCCGTCCGCGCGTGGACTGCATGAGCTGCTGCGGCGACCCTTCGAGCTGCACGCGCCCGTCCGCCATCACCGCCATGCGGTGGCAGAGATCCGACACGTCTTCGACGATGTGCGTCGAGAGGATGACCACCACGCTCTCGCCGATCTCCGCGAGGAGATTGAGAAAGCGATTCCGCTCCTCGGGGTCGAGTCCCGCGGTCGGCTCGTCGACGATGATCAGTCCCGGATTGCCGATCAGCGCCTGCGCGATGCCGAAGCGCTGGCGCATGCCGCCGGAGAAGCCGGAGAGCATCTTTTTGCGGACGCTCCAGAGATTGGTCTGGTGCAGCAGCGTTTCCACGGTGGTCTTGCGGTCCGCCGGTGTGGCAACGCCTTTCAGCACCGCCATGTGGTCGAGCATGTCGTACGCGGAGACGCGCGGATAGACGCCGAAATCCTGCGGCAGGTAGCCGAGGGTGCGGCGCAGTTTCTCCGGCTCGCGGATGACGTCGATGTCGCCGAAGCGCACGGTCCCCTCGGTCGGCGTCTGCAATGTGGCGATGGTGCGCATGAGCGTCGATTTGCCGGCGCCGTTCGGGCCGAGCAGGCCGTACATGCCGCGCGGGATGGAGAGCGTCACGCCGTCGAGGGCGCGCGTTCCGTTCGGATAGATATGGCTCACGCCGTGAAGTTCGAGCATCGGTGGTTTCTCCTTGTGATTCGGGTCAGTGCCGACGGCGTTCGCCGTGGCGGGAAAGGGCGGCCCAGAGCGCGGCCAGGCCGGCTCCGAACCAGAGGAAGGTGGTGATGGCCCACTGTGCGGAATCGGGCACGTTCAGCCAGGCGGTCACGAATTGCTGGACCGTGGCGAAGAGGGCCCTGGCTCCGGGGACGTACTTCCACTCACTGTCGTCCGGCCGGCTGACGATGTCGCCGATCATGCCCATCAGGAAGAGCAGCCCCGCGGTTCCGAAGGTCCATCGCACGGCATGGCGCAGGCCCAGCACCAGCGCGCTGCCGAGGAGATAGGCCCCGATCGTGGCGATGAACGGAATGCGCATGAGGGCCCGCCCGGGCGAGACGTCCGCCAGGAGCCCCAGCGCGACCAGCCACGTGCCGAAGAACGCCACGGCCGCCATCAGCCACACGAAGCCCGCGATCACTTTCGCCAGCGCCAGCCGCCGCCGGTCGACGGGAAGGGTCCAGAGGAAGGCAGGCCCGAAGCGTTTGTCGTTTCTCCAGACGAGGAAGGGATAGAAGAAGGAGAAGAGCGCGGTCGGGAAGGTCTCGTCGGAATCGAAGCCCGGACCTCCGCTGAGGATCTCGCCGACGATCATGACCGTGCCGAACCCGAGGACCGCGGCCACGACCACCAGGGCATCGCGGCGGAGACTCAGGCCGGTGACGCGGATCTGTTCGAGCACGGCGTCGCGCCATTGCGGCGCCGCATGAAGAGTCACTGCACTCATGGTGTTTCCTCCTCGGACAGAAAGGCGAGCGCCGCTTCTTCCAGCGCCAGCGCCGTGACGTCGCGCACCGTGGCGCCGGCGGCGGTGAGGCGCGCGGTCACGTCGCGCTCTTCGCCGATCAGCGTCCACTGCATTTCGCGGCCGCCGCGCGAGCGCCGGAGAGTCGGCGTCCGCAGCTCGGCCGGCGCCTCCCACCCCTCGGGGACTTCGACGCGGTAGCGGCGCACGGTCCTGCGCAACTCGTCGCGCGACATCTGCGCGACGAGGCGTCCCGCGCTGAGCACGCCGACGTGATCGGCGAGGCTCTCCACTTCATGGATGTGATGCGTCGCGATCACGACCGTGGTCGGCGTGTCGGCCAGATGCTCGGCCAGGTGCGCGAGCGTGCGGTTGCGCACCATCGGATCGAGGCCGTCGGTCGGCTCGTCGAGCAGCAGCAACGGCGGACGATGCGCCAGCGTGAGCACGAACTGCAGGCGCCGGCCCTCGCCTTTGGACAATGTCCGGACCTTCCGCTCCGGATGCACGCTGAAGATTTCCATGAGACGCGCGGCGTACGCGTGATCCCACGCCGGGTAATACGCGGCGACGTGCTGAATCAGCCGCCGGCACGTCATCCAGGCATAGTCGTGTTCATGAGACTCCGGCATGTAGCCGATCTGCGCCCGCACTTCCGGCCCGTGCGAGACGGTGTCGAGTCCGAAGACTTCCGCGCGCCCGGTAGCAGCGCGCTCGAGGTTCAGCAGCACCTTCATGGCGCTGCTCTTTCCCGCGCCGTTCGCGCCGATGAGCACGTACACGGCCCCCTCGGGGACGCGCAGGTCGATGCCGGCCAGCGCGGTCTCGCGCCCGTAGCGCAGCGACAGGCCGTGCGTCGTCACGGCGAATGATTCCGGCAAGCCGTTCATTCATCCTCCTTGGCTGCCAGTTTCTGAATCATCGTCACGAGCTCCTCGACCCCGATGCCGTTCCGCCGCGCCTCGAGCAGCGCGCGCTTGGCCACCGCCAGCGCCAGGCTCCGCCGCTCTCCCGCGCTGCGCTTTGCGGCGGGGGAGACGAAGGTTCCCTGTCCGCGGCGCACGTAGATGACGCCCTCGCGCTCGAGCTCCTGGTAAGCCTGCGAGACGGTGCGCGGATTCACGACCAGCTCGCCGGCCAGCTCGCGCACGGAAGGGAGCGGATCCTCGGCGCGCAGCGTGCCGACGACGATGGCCCGCCGCACCTCATCCATGATCTGGAGATAGAGCGGCCGCCCGTCCTGCGGATCGAGGTTCACCAGCATGCCGGCTCCGTCGTGGTGTTGTACACGGGTGCAACACTACACCACCACGCGCCGTCGCGCAAGAGGTGGGAGACAGACAATCCTGTCTGTCTCCCAGGACAGGCAGGATTGCCTGTCCTCCACCAACTCTTGGTTATGGCAGGCCGCGGGTTCTGCGGCGGATGCCCGGTGCCTTCCTCTTCGACCCTGCACCCGCCGCCACCGGCGGCGTCTCCAGCACCGGCAGGTCGGCGATGCCGCGGATGACGTGGTGCGCGGAGCGCACCGCCCCTTCCTGCCAGCCGGACAGGTACGACACCTGATCGCCGGCGACGTAGAAGCGTCCCTCCGGCTCGAGCAGGCGTTCGTAGTCGGCGTCCGTGTTCTCGCACGTCCAGTCGTCGGCCCAGCCGCCGAGCTGGTACGGCACGTTCTGCCAGGCGATCGACAGTCCGAGCTCGATCGGCACGTGGTCGGCGAAGTCGGGATGCAGCTTCTGCCCGCCCTTCATCGCCTCGCGCAGCCGATCCTTCAGGCCCATCCTGCCGAAGCGCACCGCGTCGTCGTCGTAGTTGTACGCGCCGGTGAGGATCCCCTTCTTCCCGAAGTAGCCCCACGACGGGTACCACATCTGCGTGATCGGATCGGTGGTGTACGAGATGCCGCCGTACATCTGGTCGCGCTTTTCCCAGAAGCGGCTGTTGGTCTGCCAGCCGACTTTGCACGTGTCGGCGAAGCTCACGGCCGCCACGGCCTTCGCGTAGTCGTCGCTGAAGTTGTTGTCGACCCTGGCCAGGATCGGCAGCGGGATGGTGGAGATGCACCAGTCCGCGGTGATGGTCTCTCCCGCCTCGCTGCTGGCCGACGGCCGGTGCGTGACCTTCACCTTCCCGTCGACGTTGTGCACGCCGGTCACCTCGCGCTTGTAGCGGATGAGCTCTCCGACCGGCGTGCGCTTGAGGAACCCTTCGCGCCAGATCATGTCCATCCCGCCGACGGGCTGGAAGAGCGTCGGCTGCCACTCGTACTCCTCGGCCTGATAGAAGCGGTGCTTCCAGAACTCCGAGCTGACGAGATCGGACAGCGTGAGCGGGCGAAGCAGCGTGCCGCACGACTCGATGCCCGGCTGCACGAGGTAGCCGGAGCGCGACGAGCCGAGGTAGTCGAAGTCGTCGTCGGGGTCGACGTCGCCGAAGGCGGTGAGGAGGTCGAGGAACTGCGCCTTGTCGACGGATTTGAGGCGCAACTCGGCGTCGAGCTGTCCCTTCTTCACCATCTTCGCCAGCAGTTCCGAGATCCAGCCGCGCGTGTCGTTGGCGATGCGCCGGTTGACCATGGAGCGGTCGCCCCACGAGCCGTCGCGCTGATAGAAGTTCGCGCGCGACATCATGGTGTAGACCTCGAGCTTGACGTCGAAGAGCGTGCAGTAATGCAGGATGGCGGTGTGGTGGTAGGGGAGGCGTCCCGGCCCGGCGTTGAGATAAAAGTCGGGACCTTCGTCGAAGCGGCACGTCTGCACCGTGCCGGTGTTCTCCTCGATGGTGTAGCCGCGCCGCACGGTGTAACTGCGCCCGCCCGCGCGGTCCTTGGCCTCGAGAAGGATCACTTCGAAGCCGCCCTTGTTCAGCTCATACGCGGCGGTCAGCCCCGCGATCCCGGCGCCAAGGATCACCACGAGCTTCCCCGCGCCATGCGTGGGCGGAAGCTGCGGCGGGCCAGCGAACGCGGAAGGGACGCGCAGCATCCCCATCGCCACCATGGTCTCGTACACGGCCGCCGCACCACCCGCACGCCCGACGGCATGCAGGAACCCGCGGCGGGTCCAGTTGGGGGAGTCGCTCATGGAGCCTCCTTGCGCT
>DASUSL010000339.1:0-6926 GCA_036375135.1 Thermoanaerobaculia bacterium
CCCTAAAAACTTGCGAATCTTCTTAATGACGCGTACGACGGGACCGTTTTCGCGACCGCGTTCCGGTGCGCGCGGTCCAGCGAAGGCCGGCGATGATAAAGACACAACAACGGCAAGCACGATTGCCGCGAAAGCACGAAAATGACACTTCATAGGCCCTCCTAAGGCTGTCAGGGAGGGCGCGCCCTTGCCTAGGGAGTGACGGGGAAGGTCAAATCCCTACCTCGAATTTGAAAGCAGAGGTTCCGGCGGTGGCGGAGCGAACAGTAGTTCGCCTTCTTGGGGAAGGCGTCGAATGTACTCGCGAACGTGTTTCGCCAGCTTCGGTGTCGCCGTGCGTTGCTGCGCCGCTTCCTGAATATACGCAAGCGCCGTAAGCGCACGTGCGGTGTATGGAATTCCGGCACGCTCGAAAGAAGCCATTGCGGTGCGACAGATTGCTTCGACCGCCGCATACTCATGCCGAGCCAGGAGCAATTCGGCCATTTCCAGGCTGTTGACCGCGGCTTCGCTGGACATTCCGAGCTCTTCGAAGGTGCGTTGCAGGAGTCGGAAGCGCGACATCGCTTCCTCCGTACGTCCCGCCGAGGCCAGCACGGCCGCGATGTTCCAGCGCACACGAACGGACTCGGTGCGGACGCCTAAATCCTCGAGCATCGCCGCCGCGGCCTCATAGTGGCTCAACGCAGCATCGATCCGGCCGCTCTTCCAATATGAATAGCCGAGGTTCCCGAGGATGCGAGCGTGGTTGCTCGCATCCGTGGTCAGTCGTACGTCTTGCTCGAGGCCTTTGAGCAGCAGCGTCGCGTTTTCGTAATCGTGATGGCTGAAAAGAAGGTGCGCTTCGGCGATGCGTGCCGCCGTGAGTCGCGCAGCGTCCTGAAAAAAAGCGAATGTATTCGCGCTGGAGCGAACGTCCGTCATCGCTCCACCGAAGTCCTCCATCGCTCGCAGCGACAAGGCTCGGACGACGCCCACGCGCGCCCGGTCGTACTCGTCGACCACGCAGAGATCGAGCTGCCGCGCGGCGGTCTCGCATGCGGCCAGGGAGTCGGCGAAACGTCCGACGTAATAGAGCGCATACCCCCGATCCCGCCACGCCGCCCCGCGCACCCGCGCCAGCGTCGCGGCACCGCACGTGGCCGGATCGAGATGGTCCGCGATCTCGGTCGAGAGGGCGGTCATCTCCAGCGCGTCCGGCGGCATGGTCATGAGGACGTTGGTGGTGGCGGCGACGAGCGCCCGCACCACCCCTGCCGTCCGCCATTCCGGATGCGCGCGCAGGCGCGGCATCCACTCCTCCCGTGATCCCGCCAGGAGCTCGGGGAGGATGCGGGCGGCTTCGGTGTCTTCGGCCGACATGCGGTCGGCGAAGGTGCGGAGGTTGGCGATGGTGGAGGGGACGGGGTCGAGGCGAAGCTCGCGGGTGTCCCAGACGTCGTTGTCGGTCAGTGCGCCGGAGATCGTGCGGAACGACTCCAGCTTCTCGTTGCAGACCGTGCAGGCGGGGAGGTGCACGTCCGTGCGCACGCGGTCCGCTGCCAGGAGCGCGATCAGTGCTTCGTCGTCGTAGTGGCGCTCGACCATCATCGGTGTGCCCGTCACTTCCGCGTCACGGCGGTGATGTTCATGTAGATCTCACGAACGCGCTTCAGGCAGTTGTGGATCAGCTTCTCGGCGTAACGGTTCGTCGTCTCCAGCTCGCGGGCCACGTCGGCGGCCGAGCGGCCTTCGAAGTAGTGCAGCCAGAGCGTCTCGCGGCAGCGCGGCTGCAGGTAATCGAGCGCCTGCCGCACGGTCATCTTCATCGCGAACTGGTCCGCCAGCCCGTGCGTCCCCGGATCGGAGTGGTCGTCGATGTTGTCCGGCAGCGACTCGGTCCGTCCCTGCGCGCGCCAGTAGTGGCGGCTCGCGTTGCACATCGCCGCGACCAGCCACGCGCGGATGTTCTCGATCTTCGTCCCCGTCTGCAGATACGAGAGGAAGACTTCCTGGATCAGATTCTCGGCATCGCAGTCGGGGATGCGGAACTTCCGGCACGCGACGTACAGCAGCAGCGTGCGATGCTGAATGTAGAGCGTCTCGACGTCGTCCGCGGCGGGAGAGGCCGGCACGGGCGCCGTTTCGGGCTCCGGACGCGGCTGCGACTTGGCCTCGCTACGGGGGCGCGCGGCAGCAGGCGCAACGTTGCTCGCTTCGTGTTCCAGCACGGCGGCCTTTCCTTCGCCTTCCTGTTCGGCGGTTCGATGAAGATTCGCGGATTTTAGACCCATCTCACGTTACCACGTTTCGGCGAGCTCGGCGACGAACGGCGAAGCAAACACTCTCTTTCGTACGACCTTGGACCACCCCAAGAGTACCGCAAATTCGGTCAGATTTTCCGGATGTATGGAGATCATCGCACAGAAATACCCTTCGATGCTATCCTCCGCCCCCGCCATGAACGCCGATCAGACGAAAAGCCTCGTCGACGAGACGTGGAGCTCGTCGATCGTTCCCACTCTCGAACAGTACATCCGCATCCCCAACCAGTCTCCCCTCTTCGACCCCGACTGGCGCCGCAACGGCCACATGCACAAGGCCGTCGCGCTCGCCCGCGCCTGGGTCGAGTCGCAGGGCATCAAGGGACTGAAGCTCGACGTGCACGAGATCGACGAGCGCACGCCGGTCATCTTCATGGAGATCGACGGCGACGCCTCCTCCACCGTGCTCATGTACGGCCATCTCGACAAACAGCCGGCCATGGTCGGCTGGGAAGAAGGCCTCGGACCGTGGACGCCGGTGCTGCGCGGCGAGAAGCTCTACGGCCGCGGCGGTGCCGACGACGGCTACGCCATCTTTGCCACCATCTCCGCGATCAAGACGCTGCAGCAGCAGGGCATCGCCCATTCGCGCATCGTCGTGCTCATCGAGTGCTGCGAGGAGAGCGGCTCGATCGACCTGCCGGCGTACATCGACCTGCTCGCCGATCGCATCGGTACGCCGCGACTCGTGATCTGCCTCGACTCCGGCTGCGGCAACTACGACCAGCTCTGGATGACGACGTCGCTCCGCGGCTCGATCGTCGGCAACCTCACCGTGGAAGTGCTGACCGAGGGAGTCCACTCCGGCGATGCCAGCGGCATCGTGCCGTCGAGCTTCCGCATCCTCAGGCAGATCCTCGACCGCATCGAGGACGCGAAGACCGGCAACGTCCTGCCGAAGTGGCTGCACGTCGAAGTTCCGAAGACACGGCTCGAGGAAGCGAAGGCCACGGCCAGGGTGCTGGGCGACGAGACGTGGAACAAGTTCCCGTTCGTCGACGGCATGCAGCCGGTGACGAAGGATCCGCTCGAGGCGCTGCTGAACCGCACCTGGCGGCCGATGCTCGCCTACACCGGACAGGCCGGCTTTCCCGACCTCGTCCAGGGTGGCAACGTGCTGCGGCCGAAGACGTCGATCAAGCTCTCGCTGCGCATCCCGCCGTCGCTCGAGGCCACGGACCTCGAGCGCAAGCTCAAGGAGCTCCTCGAAAGCGATCCGCCGTACGGCGCACACGTCGTCTTCGAGCCGGAAAAGGGCGGTGCGGGATGGGTGGCGCCGGAGATCGCGCCGTGGCTGGAGAAGTCGGTCGAGGACGCGTCGCAGACGTACTTCGGCAAAGGGGCGATGACGTTCGGCGAAGGCGGTTCGATCCCCTTCATGGGAATGCTCGGCGCCCGCTACCCGCAGGCGCAGTTCCTCATCACCGGCGTCCTCGGCCCGCAGAGCAATGCCCACGGCCCGAACGAGTTCCTGCACGTCGGCTACGCGAAGAAGCTCACGGCCTGCGTGGCTCAGGTGCTGCGCGACGAGCGCGCCAGCGCCTGAACAGAACCGAGGGATGACGAAGGGCCTCCGGCGGGCCTCTGGTCGTTCCCTCGTGCCTGCCTAGTGCGCCGCCCCGGCGTACTTTTTCTCCCCTGCCTCGATCCGCACGTTCAGCCGGTTCTGGGGCGGCGGGAGGGGGCACGTGGCAAAGTCGCTGAAGGCGCACGGAGGGTTGTACGCCTTGTTGAAGTCGACGATCGCGACGCCGTCCTTCGCCTGCGCGGCATAGAGGTAGCGGCCGGCCGGATACGTCGTGTCGCGGCTGGTGGCGTCGCGGAAGATGATGAAGTACTCGTCCGATCCTTCCTCGAGAATCGGATCGAGGCGGTACTCCTGGCCGTCCACCTCGAAGATCAGCGCGCCCGGCGAGATGTTGTCGGAGGTCATGCCGGTGACGTCGGTGATGGGGATCTTCTTCGGCGGGTGATACGCCTCGAAGCGCGCGGTCACGCGCCACTTCGGGTCGATCGGGTAGTACTCGAGGCCCTTGAAGTGCGTCCGCGTCTCCGCCTCCGCGTCCCTCACGCGCAGGGCGTAGCGGTCGCCGCGCTTGATGACGTTGAACTGCACGCTCCCCATCTTCACGATGGTCGGCCCCTTCTCGTCCGCGTCGGCGAGCAGCGGGACATCGCCGCTGAGCGGCTTGCCGTCGATGGTCATCAGCGGATCGGAATGCAGGATCGTCGTCGTCCCCTGCCGCAGCAGCCGCACCGGCGGCGCGCCCGGCCTGGTCAGCGTGACGCTGTTCTCCCCATCCTTCAGCCAGTGCAAGCCGATGAGTGTGAGCCAGCTGTCCTCCTTGCGGAGGTTCGTGTCACGTCGTTTCTGCCACTGCTGGATCTCCTGCGCGTGGGCGGCGGTATCGATCTTCGGCTCCTGCATCCCGCAGCCGGCGGCGAGACCCGCGGCGAGCGCGACGGCGGCAATTCGTTTCATGAGCGATAGCATAGCCGCACGTGGTTTCGATTTCGCGGGTTGAGGTGTCCAAGGAAACGTGGCCGAAGTCGCCCCCTTTCCGATACCGGAAGCGGAGCGTGAGGCAGTGATCACGCCGCTGGACGAGGAGCGCCGTCTCCTCGCGGCCATCCGTGCGGGCGATCGCGAGGCCGCGGAGGAACTGGTCGAGCGGACGTACTCGGCCGTATTTGCATCGGTGTACCGGCTGTGCGGCGACGGCGATCTGGCCGCCGACCTGACCCAGGAGACGTACCAGAAAGCGTGGAGCGCGCTGAAGGGATTCGACGGACGCTCGCAACTCTTCACGTGGCTTTACCGTATCGCCTACACGACGTTTTTGAATCACGTCCGGCGTCCTCGGCGGATGACCTCGCTCGACGAGCCGGACGCGATCGAAGTTCAGGACGAGCGCCCGCGCGCGGATGAAACGCTCGCGGACGCGCAGGAGGCCGAGCGCCTCCGCAAGGCAGTCATGAAGTTACCCGAGGATCTGCGCTTCACCGTGACGGCGCACTTCTGGGGCGGACTGCCGGTCAAGGAGATTGCGGGCATCGAGGAGATCACGACCGTGGCCATCCGCAAGCGATTGCACAAGGCCTTCGGGTTGATCGAGGCGATGCTCGATGAGGAAGAAGTGCAATGAACTCGAACCGGAGAGCTGACCTCCAGCGCAGACTGTCGATGAAGGCGGTGCCGCGTCCGCCGGCAGGGCTGGCGGAGCGCATCAAGGCCGACATCCCGAAGTACCTCGAAGCGGAGACGCCGCGCGGGAGATTCTCGCGCTCGGCGACGGTTTTCATGCGCATCGCCGCGTCGATCCTGCTGGTCGTGACCACGCTGGCCGTCACCGTCGTTTTCGTCAACGCGCCGCGGGAGGAGAAGGCGGCCTCGATCGCGCCGGGACCGTTCGCGCCGGCGCCGCGTGCGCTGCCGCAGCCGGCCACCGCGTCGCGCGCGCCGGAAGAAGTGCGTTTCGAAGTGGCCGAGCAGGACACGGCGGTGGAGTTGCCGCCGCAGATCGCGCTGGCCACGCCGCCGCCGCCCGTCGCGGCGCAGCGGCGCGAGCGCGCGGTCGAGACGGCGCCGGTGTCGGCGGAGAGCAGCGTGCAGCACTCGGACGAGGAAAGCGGCGTCGCCGCCGGCGGCGTCGCCGGCGCGGTCGGCCGGGTCGCGAACGCGGAGCCGCAGGCGACGGTCGCGCAGGACATGGTTGCGCTCGAGTCCGCGCCCGCACCCGCTGCTCCGCCGATCGTGACCGAAGCGGCTCCCGCGGCGCGCGCACTCGCCGCCGTCGAATCGCGCAAGACCGTCGCGGCGCCGGAGGTGTTCGGCATCTCCGTCGATCCGCAGAACTTCCATCGCATCCGCGCGACGCTGGAGTCGGGCGGGCGGCCGGCCGCGTCGGCGGTCGACGTCGAGGCGATCGTGAACTACTTCGCCGGACCGCCGGCGCGCCGTCCGCGCCGCGGCGTGGCGCTCGACGTCGAGCTCTCCCCCGCCGCGATCGAGGCGGAAGGAGATCACGCCGTGCTGCGCTTCAGCATCGACACGCCCGCCGCCAACGCGCCGGCGGTGGCGAACGTGCGCGTGGAGGTGGTGTTGAACGACAAGGTGGTGGCGAGCCACAAGCGCATCGGCGGCCCCGAGCCGCTGCCCGCGGAATCGACGCTCCCGAACGGCACGTCGGTCACGGGGCTCTACGCGCTGGTGCTTCGCCCGAATCTCAACGCCGCGCAGCTCGTGGCGACGGTGCGTCTCCGCTACACGCTGAACGGCCGGGCCACGACGATCACGAGGCACGTGCACGCACGCGATCTCCCGCGCACCTGGCAGCTCGCCTCGCGCCGCCACCGCCTGGCCTCACTCGGTGCGGTGTGGGGAGAAACGCTGAAAGGGACGGCAGCCAACTTCGACATCGCCCGCCGCGCCGCGGAGCTGGCGACGCAGGACCCGAAGGACGCGAAGGCCAGGGAGCTCGCCGCGGCCGCGAATGCCTCGGCGGATGGAAGCCGCTAGTGTCGTGTCACGCCTAAAAACGTGGGTTATTCGCGAGCGCCGGTGGGCTGGATGCAAGCCGCCGCGACGCAGGCGATGCTGGGGCATCGTTGAGGAGCGGCGGC
>DASUSL010000340.1:0-18387 GCA_036375135.1 Thermoanaerobaculia bacterium
GTCCCCATTCCTCGCGAGATCCGGGACAGGCTGAAGCCTGTCCTACGTTCAGCACGCGTCTCGCGAGAAAGATGTGGGGCGCGGCTTCAGCCCGCCCGCGCGTGCCACCGGCGAGGCATGCGAACTCCTCGCGAGACCCGACGGGCTGAAGCCCGTCCCACATGGAACCCGTCTCGCGAGGAATGCGCCGAACGTAGGGCGGGCTTCAGCCTGCCCTAGCGTGCCACGGGGGAGGCAGGCTCATTCCTCGCGAGATCCGGGACAGGCTGAAGCCTGTCCTACGTTGAGCACGCGTCTCGCGAGACAGATGTGGGGCGCGGCTTCAGCCCGCCCGCGCGTGCCACCGGCGAGGCATGCGAGCTCCTCGCGAGACCCGACGGGCTGAAGCCCGTCCCACATCGAACCCGGCTCGCGAGGAATGCGCCGAACGTAGGGCGGGCTTCAGCCTGCCCCGCGCTCGCGACGAATCACGCCAACGGAAACGTCCGCAGCGCCGTGTGAATCGCCCCCTTCGGATTGAGCTGACTCGAAAACAGCGTCACCTCGTTCAACACGAACGGCTGCGATGCGTAATCGCGCAGCGAATTCGTGAAGAGCTCCGTCGACGCCGGCGGCCACTGGTCGCGGATGCGCATCAGCGTGAGGTGTGCCTTGAACGCCGCGCCGTCGAGCGTCACGCCGCACGCCTGCACCGTCTCCCGCACCGCCGCGGCGATCGATGCATACGCCTGCTCCGGTTCCACGCCGACCCACCCCACGCGCGCGCGCCGCGGATTGGGAAAGAAGCCGCTCGCGTGCAGGCGCGTCTCGAAGCGCGGGATCGCCGCCAGCGCCGGGGCGAGCCGCGCTGAGAGCGTGTCGATGAGGGACTCCGGCTGTTCGCCGAGGAACGCGAACGTGAGGTGCTGTGCCTCGGGACGCACCCAGGATGCCGCCGGCAGACGCGGTTTCAGCCGCGCCACGCGCTCATTCAGCTCGCGCAGCACGTCCTCGGGAAACGTCGAGGCGATGAAGAGTCGCATTGGACGGGACGCGCGATTGTAGACGCAAAGTGTTGCAGTGCGATGCACACACTCCGTGTGAGCGCCAGCCCTCGTCACCGGTGAGACGCCATACAGCCGCGCCGCGCCGCGCGGCACCACGATGACGCGAAGGAGATTCTGGCCATGAAACGTTCCATCGTCCTCGCGATCGTGCTGCTCCTCACGGCGACGATCGCATTCGGCGCCGATCCGCCCGTGAAAGCAACCGTGACCGTCAGCGGCAGCGCCCTTCCCGGCGCGACCATCACCGCGAAAGCGGCCATCACGATCAACGACGGCAGCACGCTGCAGAGCGTGCAGTGGAAGCAGACCGCCGGCGTCCCGGTGACCCTTGCCAACGCGGCCACCGACACCGTCACCGTCACGCTGCCCGCGATGACCGCGTATCGCAAAGAGCTCATCGCGGTCATGAAGGCGCCGCCGATGTCGAGCGACCAGCTTCCCTCGTTCTTCCCCGAGCGCGAATACGAGAACGGGCTGCAGGACCGCTGGTCCGTCGTGGCCATTCCGCCCACGCCGCTGACGAAAGCGGGCGCGGTCGTCTTCGAGCTGACCGTCGTCACGACGTCCGGCTCGTACAAGCTGCCGGCCACGGTCGCGACGACGCTGCCGTATCCGACCGCCACCGGCCTGCGCAACGTCCCGCTGAAAAAGCCCGTGCTGCTGCACGGCCGCGCGCAGGCGTCCTACGACTGGACGCTGAAGGCGCCCGCCGGCTCGACCGCGACTCTCGTCGAAGCGACCGCCGTCGCTCCGGAGTTCACGCCCGACGTCCCCGGCACGTACGAGATCAACGTCACCGATCTCAAAGAGAACAAGACCGTCACGCTGAGCGTGCACGTCGGCAAGTGGCAGGGCATGATCACCGGCCAGACCGCCGACGGACGCCCGGTCCCCGATCCCGCCTGCATGCAGTGCCACGTGAAGAACACGCCGCACTTCGACCTCTTCACGCCGTGGGCGAAGAGCGGCCACGCCACGATCTTCTCCGACAACGTGGTCAACACCGCGCCCGATGCGCACTACTCGGCGAGCTGCCTCTCCTGTCACGTGGTCGGCTACGACCGCACCACCGACAACGGCGGCTTCGACGACGTGCCGGGCTTCCAGGACTTCCTGAAATCGGGCCTGCTCGAGCATGGCGGCGTCGACAACTGGGCGAAGATCCAGGCCGACTATCCCGCCGTCGCGCGCATGGCCAACATCCAGTGCGAAAACTGCCACGGACCGCAGGACAGCGCCGCGCACATGAAGAAGGACGGCTCGCGCAAGACGCTGTCCTCCGACCTCTGCGCCTCCTGCCACGGCCGCGCGCCGCGGCACGGCCGCTATCAGCAGTGGCAGCTCTCCGGCCACGGCAACTATCAGCTCGCGATCGATGAAGGCACCGATCCGTCGTGCGCGAAGTGCCACAGCGCGCAGGGATTCATCGCCTGGCAGGGAAAGAACTTCAGCACCGCGAACCTGACCGTGGACTGGACCACCGACGAAGTGCATCCGCAGACGTGCGTGACCTGCCATGACCCGCACAACGTCGGCACGACGTCGAAGGAAGGGCACATCGAGACCAACGCGCCGATGCGCGTGAAGGGCGCCACGCCCGCGCTGATGTCCGGCTTCACCGCCAAGGACGTCGGCAACGCCGCGATCTGCATGACCTGCCACAACGGCCGCCGCGGCCTGCGCAACGACGCGAACTTCACCGTCGCCGACGCCACGCGCGCGCCGCACGCCGGCCCCCAGGCCGACGTGATCATGGGCGAGAACATGTACTTCGTCCCCACCGGCAAGCGCAGCTTCCACTCGATGATCGAGGACAGCTGCGTGACCTGCCACATGGAGAGCACGGAGGCGCCGTCGCAGCTCTACACGTCGGAAGTCGGCACGAACCACACCTTCTTCGCCAACCCCGACATCTGCGTGCAGTGCCACAGCAACATCACTCTCGAGTCGGTGCAGAAGCCGATCGAGGAGAAGATGGACGCGCTCAAGCTCGAGATCGAGAAGTCGATCAAGTACGTGATGCAGGCGCAGATCCGCGCCGGCAACGTCATCGACGCGAACGGCACGAAGATCCGTAGCGCCGCCGACGTCAAGGAGATCGAGTTCATCGAGAGCCACGGCCGCCAGGGCGTGAACATCGTCCTCGCCGACGGCACGCGCATCCCCGACCTCAGCCTGCAGTCGGTGAAGGTCGTGCGCGGCACCGGCTCCTCGGTCGAGCTGTACAGCGTCGCCGACCCGGCCCTCGGCAAGGCGGGCTGGAACTACTTCATGGCCCACAGCGACAAGTCGAAGGGCGTGCACAATCCGACCTTCGTCACCTCGGCGCTCGACGTGGCGCTCTACGCGATCCGCGCGGCGAACAACGTCGCCGTCGCGGGCGGCACGCCTCCGGGAGTGGTCCCCGCCTCGATCGGCGGCGGACTCGGGAACGGCGCCGGCGCGGTGTCGTGCACCACGCCGTACGTCTACTGGGCCGAGATCGCCGGCCGCACGCCGGGCAACAACGGCAGCCAGTGGCGCACGGACCTCGTGACGCGCAACCTCGGCACCTCCAACGCCGCGCTGAAGTTCGTCTTCCACACCGCGAACGGCAATGTGCAGGGCACCGCCAGCGTGCCGGGCAGCGGACAGAAGGGCTTCGAGGACGTGGTCGGGATGCTCGGCGCCGACAACAGCATGGGCGCGCTCGAGATCTGCTCCGACCAGCCGCTGCTCGTCAACGGACGCGTCTTCAATGACGCGGGCGAGAGCGGCACGTTCGGCCAGAACCTCGACGGCCACGTCGCCAACCTCGGCTACGGCGAGGGACAGACCATCAACCTGATCGGCCTGCGCCAGCAGCAGAACCGCTACCGCACGAACATCATCGTGACCAACGCCGGGACGTCCGAGGCGCAGGTCTCGATCGCGCTGTTCGACGGCGCGGGGACGTGGCTGTCGACGTATCAGCTCACGGTGCCCGCGGGCCTCGTGATCAACGACACGGAGCCGTTCATCAAGCGAGCCGGCAAGCCGGACCTCGGCTGGGGCTTTGCCACGGTGACGGTGCTCAAGGGCGCGAACATCCGCACGATGGCCTCGGTCATCGACACGCGGACGAACGACCCGACGAGCATCCCGCCGAAGCAGTAAATACGTTTCAATGGGCGGGCCGCACGGCTACGTGCGGTCCGCCACGCCGGAAAGAGCAGTGCCCGCGTTGTGGCTGTCGCGCTATTCTCCACGAGATGCTCGCCATCTCGAGGGTGCTGACGCTCAATAAGCTCCATCTGCTCGAGAATCTCTGTGGCATGGCGCGGCGTGATGCGCTGCCACCCTCCGATTACTTCCACTTTGGAAGACCTGTAGAAGACCCCCCGTTACTGCGCGGCTCGATGCTGTTGTCGCTCCGCCCGCAATTCCTCTCCGACAACCTTGCATGGTTCGACTACGGAAGTCCGGTCGACACCGGTGGCATCCGTTTCGGTTTCCTGAAGCCCTCCGACCCTGCTGAATTTCTCGCAGCGACGATGTGCGGCTACGAGCGGTTCAGCAGGCTGATGGCCGAGCTGTCCACGCTCCCTCAATACGTCCAGGAGCAATTGGCCGTGCATCGGAAGACCAGCGAAGCCGCGCCCGTGCTGACGAAATATCTCGACGCCTCGGTAACCGCGTTCATGCTCGACAACGATCGGCCGGATGCGTGGTTCTTCGAGTTCTGCCTGCGTGCCGGCTACTGGATCGCGGCCGAGCATGTCGAGGAACTGGCGATTCCGGATACCTACCGCGACGTGCCGATTTTCCAGCGCCTGCGCACGCTCCTCGGCGCACGCTTGCGGACCTTCAATCCTCGTTTCGGGTGTCTGCGGGCATGAGGGAGCTGTATGTGATCGGTGTTTACGAGGATTTCCGTCTCGACGTGTTCCCGACTCATGCCGTTCCCATTGTGGCGGAGCGGTCGGAGCACGGTTTCCGCCGCTGGAGTTATGTCATCGACCGTCCATATCGGCTGCGTGCTGTCGCACCGATGGGCGAGTTCCGGCCATCATTGCGGGCGTTGTTCCCCGTGGTGACGTTTCACCTCTGCACGCCGCGACGCCTGCATGAGAAGTCACAATGCATCGTCTTGTCGACGGACCATGTGCTCGTGGAGCACAGGCGCATGGCGATCGTTGCGCGCCTGTTGATTGCGATCCTGATCGCGCCACCGAGTCTCGGCTTCGTGCACCGCGCACTGCGGACGATACGGAATGCATGGTGACGGTCAGTCGCAAGGCGGCGCGGCAACGAACTGCGCGTTCGTCAGGTGCTGGAGAAGAAACTCGTATTCCGTCCAGGCTTCCGGCCCGGTTGTGATCTTTTCTCCGTTTTCGAGAGCGTGGCGCCACCCGTCGAAGGCTTCGCCCAATACGTCGAAGCGCATGCGCACGATCTGACGCGGGTCCGTCGCGGCGGCCAGCCTCGTCGTGAGCTCGTGGATGTTCTTCCATCCGAGATCGCCCGCCGGCAGGTGCAGCAGCAGAAGCGCCTGGACCTTCAGCGCGCCGTAGCGGCCTTCGAGCTCCACGCATTCCCGGAGGAGCCCGCGTTTCACTTTTTCGACTTCCTCCGGGAATCCGCGGTATGGAGCAGCCTGGCGTCGGGTAATGGAGTGATGCAGTTTTCGGACGGTGTAGAAGCCGGAGAAGATGCTGGCCAGCTCCTGCAGAAGCAGTCGCTTGCGCTCTTCCCATGCCGCCAGCTCGCTGCGCCGCTTCTCGTCGGCTTTCGACTGCCGCTCGCGCTCCGTTTTTCGTTTGTCGAGCTCCGCGTCCACGACGCCTTTGATCAGCGCGCCGCCACAAACGACGAGCAGAAAGCCGAGGGTAGCTTTGAAGGCCTCGCCGGCGAGGTATTGCAGTGCCGCGGGCGACGGCGACGCGCGCCAGTACGTCACGGACGTGTATACGACCACGAGCGCGAATGAGCCGACGACCGCGGCGACGATCGCTTTCCAGGGGCGCGTGCTTTCCGCCATGGATGCCATTCAATTTATCATTTCAGGGCAATGACCATGTCCGGAGGGCGGTGGCGCATGGAGCGGCCGCTCGCGGAAGGCGGGCAGGCGGAGACGTTTCTCGTCACCGATGGAACAGGGGCCCGTGCGGTGCTGAAGCGTCTGAAGAATCCGCACAATGCGCGATGGCTCGCGCGTTTCGTGCGCGAGGCGGAGGTGCTGTCGCGCCTCGCGCATCCGAACATCGTCGGCTTCATCGATGCCGATCTGTGCATCGCCGCACCGTACATCGTCACTGAGTACTGTGCCGGGGGCACGCTCGCGCACGTGCATCTCGATACCGTTCCGCTGACGTCGCGGCTCGAGTGGTGCAGGCGCATCGTGGACGCCGTCGCACACGTGCACCGCAATGGCGTGATTCATCGCGATCTGAAGCCGGAGAATATTTTCTTTCGCGATCGCGGGAGCGATCCTGTTCTCGGCGATTTCGGGCTGAGCTGGGTTGCTGGCGCACAGAATCCGCCGCTGCTCGACGCCGCCGGGCCGGTATGGTTTCGTGCGCCGGAGTCGCAGCGCGGCGCGTCGGCCTCCGCCCTCACTCCCGCGGCCGACGTCTATTCGCTCGGCAAGTTGATGATGTGGATCCTCGACGACTATGCGCCCGTAAGCGCGCTGATCGAGCGCGCAACAGCGGCCGACCGCGCATCGCGTCCAGTCGACGCGGGCATGCTCGCCCGAGAACTGCGGCGCGCGCTCACGTGCGGTCCGCCTGCCCGGCCAGAAACTCCGGCGTGAAGATCTCGGCGATCTTCTCCTCCGGCAGCAGTTTCTTTTCGCGCAGCATGTCGGGGATGCGTTTGCCCGTCTTCGCCGACTCCTTGGCCAGCTCCGCGGCCGCGGCGTAGCCGATCAGCGGATTGAGCGCGGTGGCCAGCGACGGGGAGCTGATGTAGTACGCCTCGCAACGCTCGCGATTGGCCTCGATCCCCTTGATGCATTTGGCGACGAAGACGGGCAGGTAGTTCTTGAGGATCTCCATCGAGAACGAGATCTCGAAGGCCATCATCGGCATCATCACGTTCAGCTCGAGCTGCCCCGCCTGCGACGCGTACGCGACCGCGCTGTCGGCGCCGATGATGTGAAAGAGCACCTGGTTCATGCACTCCAGCATCGACGGATTCACCTTGCCCGGCATGATCGAGGAGCCGGGCTGCACCGAGGGAAGGAGGATCTCGGCCAGTCCGGTCATCGGCCCCGAGGACAGCAGGCGCAGGTCGTTGGTGATGCGCGTCAATTCGAGCGCGAGATTGCGCAGCGCGCCGCTCACCGCGACGACGGGCAGTTGCGACTGCATCGCCTCGCGCAGGTCGGGCGAGGAGCGGAACTGCAGCCGCGTCGACTCGTTGAGATGGCGCACGACGGCGAAGCGATAGCCGGGCGGCGTGTTGATGCCCGTGCCCGTCGCGGTGCCGCCGATGCCGAGCTCGTTCACTTCCTCGCCGGCATTGCGCAGATGCTGCGTCGCGCGACGCATGGCCGCGGCATACGCGGCGAACTCCTGTCCGAGGGTCACCGGTACCGCGTCCTGGAGATGCGTGCGGCCGGACTTGATGACGTCGGAGAACTCTTCCGCTTTGAGCTCCAGCGCCGCGGCCAGGGCATCGAGCTCGGGCAGCAGTTGGTCGAGGAGGAAGCGGGTGGACACGCGCAGCGCGGTCGGGAAGACGTCGTTCGTCGACTGGGCCATGTTCACGTGGTCGTTCGGATGCACGGGATCGTAGATACCGAGCTTTCCGCCGAGGGACACGTTGGCGAGGTTGGCGATGACCTCGTTGCAGTTCATGTTGAACGAGGTGCCGGCGCCGGCCTGGAAGACGTCGACGACGAAGTGCTGGCGATGGTTCTCGAAGTCTTCGAGGATGCGGTCGCACGCGGCGACGATGGCGTCGGCGCGCGGTGCGTCGAGCGTGCGCAGCTCGCGGTTGGCCAGCGCGGCGGCGCGCTTCAACAGGATGAACGCGCGGATGAACTGCGGGTGCTCGCGCAGGCCGCTGATCGGATAGTTCTCGACGGCGCGCTGGGTCTGCGCGCCGTACAGTGCTTCGTCGGGGACGTGGACTTCGCCGAGGGTGTCTTTTTCGATGCGCATCGCTGTTCGTGCCGAGTGCTGCGTCCCGCCGCCCATCTCAGCACTCAGGACTCAGCACTCAGCACTCCTCATGCCTTGAGTGCTGCAAGGCGCGCGCGCGATTCGTCCAGGACCTGCTGGTGCAGCGACTGGCCGTGGGCGTCCATGGTCACGATGGCCATGAACTCTTCGACCCACAGGTGCCAGATCGCCTCGGGCGAGCCGAGGTCCATCCAGTCGACGCCGTCGACGCGCTTGATCGACGCCGCGCAGACCTGCGCCGCGCCGCCGATGGCGTGCATGTAGACGGCGCCGTACTCCTGGCACGCAGCCAGGGTCTTCGGCCCCATGCCTCCCTTGCCGATGACGCCGCGGATGCCGTAGTCGCGCATCACTTCCCACTGGTACGGCTCTTCGCGCGAGGAGGTGGTCGGCCCCGCGGCCTTGCACACCCACTCATCGCCTTCCTTCACCATGACCGGACCGCAGTGATAGATGATGTGGCCGCTGAGGTCGACGGGCGGCTTCACCCCGGTGTGCAGGCGGTGATGCACGGCGTCGCGGCCGGTGAACAGACGGCCGCTGATCGAGACCGTGTCGCCCACCTTCAGCGAGCGCACGGTGGCTTCATCGAGGGGAGTGGTGATCTTGACGAGTGCCATGACCCGCCGATCCTATCGCTTCTGCGGGCCGGCGCGGCACCGCATCGAGATCGCGTGTCCCGCTGCGGCTGAAGCCGCGACACGCGTAAAAACGTAGGACAGGCTTCAGCCTGTCGGGGTCTTGCGAGGAACGCGCACGTCTCGCGGGCCGCACGCGCGGGCGGGCTGAAGCCGCGCCCCACATATCTCGCGACGCGCGTGCTCAATGTGGGACGGGCTTCAGCCCGTCGGGTCTTGCGAGGAATGCGCGTGTCTCGCCAGCCGCACGCGCGGGCGGGCTGAAGCCGCGCCCCACATTTCTCGCGGCGCGCGTGCTCAATGTGGGACGGGCTTCAGCCCGTCGGGCGCGGTTGGCGTGCGGCGGGTACGAAAGCGGTGGCTCGCCGCCACCGCACTCTTAAACAAACGGAGGGCTTTTCGGAGCCGGCCGCAGCTACCGTGCGGCCGGTACGAAAGCGGTGGCTCGCTGCCACCGCACTCCTAAAAACAAAAAAGCCGGCGTTGTTACGCCGGCCTGGAACAACTGCGTGAACCGAGCTTACTCGAGCACGACCAGCACCACGCGGCGATTGGCCTGACGGCCCAGGCGGGTCTTGTTGGACTCGAGTGGCAGCGTGTCGCCGTACGAGATGGTCGACATGCGGTTGAGCGGGAGCTTGTGCTGCCGCGAGAGATAGCGGCGCACCGACTCCGCGCGGCGCTGGCCGAGCTCCTCGTTGTGCGCCTCGCCGCCGGTGTCGTCGGTGTGGCCCTGGATCTCGACGAAGTACTGCGACTCGAGACCCTTCACCCGTCCCGCGAACTCATCGAGCGCGGCGGTGGCTTCCTTCGACAGCTCGTGCGAGTCGAGCTTGAACTTGATCCGATCCTCGGAGAAGGTCTGTTCGAAGACGACCTTGCCCTTCGCGAGCACGCCCGCTTCCTGCGCGCGCCGCAGTGCTTCCTGCGCGGACTGGCTGAGCTCCTCGAGACGGACGTCGGTCTGCTGCTGCTTCTGCTGCAGGTCTTCGACCTGTCCCGAGACCGACTCGATCTTCTGATTGGTCTGTGCCTGCGCCTCGGCGATCTTGCGATCGACCGCCTTGTTGGTCGCGCACGCCGAGAGAACGACGGCGAGCGCGCCGGTGGCCAGTACCCTGTGGAGTTTGATCATTTACTACCCTTCCTTTCGTTGCGCCGGGTCCCACGGGTCGCGGTGCTCTGCACCGGAGGTTCGGTGCCGCGGTAGCCGGCACGAACCCGGACGGAGCGTGCGCGTCCCGCGAGCTCCAGCGAAATGCGGCGGTACTTTACTGCACCCTTTCCCGTCGGGGAAAACCCAATCAGATACTGGGCCCGCAGAATCGTTTCAATCCCATCCATTGCCCGTGCCAATTGCTCCGGCTGGTTGCCGACAAAGAGCTTGCCTCCGGTCGCGGCCGCCAGTTCCTCCAGCAGATCGATGTTCGCCATCTCCTCATTGATGGGTGCGCTTTTCCGTACGGTGCGCTGCTCGCTCGGCTCGCGGAGTCCGAACGCGTAGATGGGGATGGAGACGCCTTCGAGCTGCTTCTCGATCTGCGGGCGGGTCAGCTTCGAGAAGTTGTCGATGCCGTCGCTGAGCAGGATGATCGCCCGCGACGGATTGCGCCCCAGCTCGCTGCGCTCCGGCATCTCCGCCAGCGCGTCGAAGAAGGCGGTCTTTCCCCACGGCTTCACGACGTCGACCGCGCGCGTGATGGCGGCGGGGTTCTCGGTGAACGGCACGAGCTCGCGCGCGTGCCCCTGCGAGTCGAAGACGAAGAGGGCGAAGTCGTCGCCCGGCTTGCGCCGCGCGGTGAGCGCGTTGATGGCCGCCTTCGCGGCGTCGAGCTTGCCGGCGAGCCCCATCGAGCCGGAGCCGTCGAGGAGGATCGTCCACGACACGGGCGCGTTCATCGAGCGCTCGAACATGTCCGTCGCGACCTTCTTGCCGTCGACGAGGAGCGTCACTTCCTTCGACGCGAGGTCGGTGATGGGGACTCCCTTCCGCCCGAGGACGGTGAACGGGACCATCACGTAACTGACGGAGACTTCTTCGGTGACCTGAGCGGAGACGCTCGTGGCCGCCAGCAGCACGAGCGCAAGGAAACGGCGAATCATGGAAGGGAGAACAGGATGCGCATGGATGCGTCATCCCGGTTCAGTGCTGAGTGCTGAGTGCTGAGTGCTGAGAACCATCGAGCTCAGCACCCAGCACTCAGCACCCAGCACTTCGCGCTCACCCCTTCTTCAACGGGATGAACTTCTCATCCTCCTGATGCATCCGCTCCCACTTCAGGAAGTCGTAGTAGCCGCATTTCGGCTTGTCGGGGTACTCGTGGCAGACGCCGGGGCGCGCGTCGTAGATCGTGCAGCGGCGCGTCTTGATGTCGATGAACATGCAGATCGTGCCGTAAATCTTGTCCTTCTGATGGCGGAGGACCTGCTCTCCGCTGGTGACCTTCGTGAAGCGGCGGCGGGCGGTCTCGACGTCGATGCCGAAGTGGCGCGCCAGGCGCTTGAGGTCGGAGTTCTCGACGATGATCCGGTCGTAGCTGCAGCAGTACGCCGGACATTTGAGGCAGTCGTACGACGGTTTGCGGGCGGGAACGGGCGCGGGATTTTCAGTCGACATGAGTTTTGCGTTCAGTGTAACCCAGCCATGAGACTGTTCGTCGTCCTCGGGACGCTCTTCGCCGGTGCCTGCTGCACGTCGCTGCCGAAGCTCCCCGCGAAGCGCACTCCGTTCATCCCGCCGCGCGCCTCGCGCGACCGCGCCGCCGAGCGCAGCGAGATCTGGCGCGACGCGAAACGCAACCGCGACGTGCCGGTGAAAATCTACGGCCACTCCGGTCCCGTGGTCGTCGTCTCGCACGGCATCGGTGAGGACCGCGACTCCTACGCCTACCTCGGACGCGCGCTCGCGCGGCACGGCTTCACCGCCGTGCACGTCACGCACGCCGGCACCGACCGCGCGGTGCTGGAGCGCGGCTATCGCCATCTCTATCGCGCGGTGAAGCAGAAGGAGAACTGGGTCAACCGCCCGCTCGACGTCACGTTCGTGCTCGACCGGCTCGGCGCGAAGGAGGCGGCCATCGTCGGACACTCGGCCGGCGCCTTCACCGCGTTCGCCGTGGCGGGACTGCGCATGAACGACGGCACGCTGCGCGATCCGCGGATCCGGGCCGCGGTGGCGATGTCGATGCCGCGGCTCGAGGGCGTCGTTCCTCCCGGCGGCTACGACGCCGTCGCCGTCCCGCTGCTGAACGTGACCGGCACGTGCGACACGAGCCTCATCTACCGCACCTTTCCGCGTCATCGGCGCATCCCGTTCGAACAGACGCACGCCGCGCGGCAGTACCTCGTGACGATGGACCGCGTGAATCACGACACGTTCGTCGTCGAGGATCGCCGCAACGCGCAGATCGCGGACCTCGCCATCGCCTTTCTGCGCGCGTGGATGCTCGACGACGCCGCGGCGCGCGCGTGGTTCGACGATCCCGGCACGGGCGAGGTGGGCGGGGTCCGCATTTCCGTAGAACGCAAAGAGGAGGGTGCACGCTAACATGTGCATCAATGGACCACGCGGTCGCACTCGTACAGGCGTATCTGCAGCTCAACGGCTACTTCACCTCCGCTGAATATCCGATCATCGCCGGCGCCGGCCGCAACGGCTTCCGCACGATCACCGACATCGACATCCTCGCCTTCCGCTTTCCTTCGGGCGCGCCGCTGGCGAAGAACGCGCGCAGGTCGCCGAAGGGTCTCGACCTCTCCGGGCTCGACTCCGGTCTCGACGTGCCGGCCGAGCGCGTCGACATGATCATCGGCGAAGTGAAGGAGGGGCGCGTCGGCATCAACACCGGCATCCGCGACCCGGAAGTGCTGCGCACGGTGATCAACCGCTTCGGCGAAGTGGGGAACACCGACGCCGTCGTGCAGCAGCTGCTGCACACCGGCTCGGCGGAGATCCCGCCGTCGTACTCGGTGCGCCTGATCGCCTTCGGCTCGTTCCCTCCCGGCGAGGCCGTCCCTCCCTGCCGCATCATCTCCCTCGGGCACGTGTTGCAGTTCCTGCAACTCTACGTGCGCAAGCACTGGCACATGCTGCGGCACCTCCAGTTCAAGGATCCGGCCTTCGGCTTCCTGATGACGCTCGAGAAAGCGCGTCGCGGCGGCGCGGGACGCCGCGGCGAGCAGGGAGTGGAGATCGTGCCGCCGACGGATCAGGCGCGCGTGTCGAACGGAAGGCGCCGCGAGCAGCCGGTGCGCCGCCGGCGCTGACGAACGTAGGGCAGGCTTCAGCCTGCCCGAGGCCCCCCGGGGGGGCCCATGGACAGGCTGAAGCCTGTCCTACGTCACGTCAGGCGGAGACGCGGTTTCTTCCGAGGCGCTTCGCGTCGTACAGCGCCGCGTCGGCGACGCGCACGAAGTCGCCGCTGCCGCTGCCGTCGCGCGGAGGGACGACCGTGGCCACGCCGATGCTCGCGGTGACGATGCCGAGAGGCGACGCCGGGTGCGGAAGCCGCAGCGCCTCGACGCGCGCGCGCAGCGTCTCCGCCACCTGCAGCGCGTGCTCCGCGTCGGTCTCGGGGAGCAGCACCGCGAACTCCTCGCCGCCGTAGCGCGCGATCGTGTCGCCGGCGCGATGCAGCGTCTCCGACAGCGTTCCCGCGACCTTGCGCAGGCAGTCATCGCCGGCCTGATGTCCCTCGCTGTCGTTGAAGGGCTTGAAGTAGTCGATGTCGAGCATCAACAGAGAGAGTGCCCGCCGCGAGCGTGCGGCGCGCCGCCATTCGCGCTCCAGCGTCTCGTCGAAGTGGCGGCGGTTCGGGATGCCGGTCAGCCCGTCCTGCGTGGAGATGAGATGCAGCGTCTCGATGGCGCGGGCGAGGTGCGCGTTCGCCTCTTCCAGCGCGCGCGTCTGCGAGGCGAAGCGGATCGCGCCCGCCACCTGTCCGGCGAACGCCTCGAACGCCAGCACGGTCGCGGGCGTGAAGACGTCCGCCGACCTGCTGTCGAGCTGCAGCGCGCCGAGGATCTCGTCGCGGAAGCGGATCGGCACGATCAGCCGCAGCGGCGTGTGCGCGGCTTCGGCCGGGCCGAGGACGATCGCCGCGCGCTCGAGCGGGAAACGCTCCTCGATGTAGCGCACGATGCGGTCGAGCAGCTCGCGCAGGTCGGTGGCCTCGAGCGCCGTGCGCGAGACCTCGCTCATCATCTCCATCAGCCGCGCGCGCTGCCGCAGCTCGTCGTAGAGCTGCGCGCTGGCGATCGCGCCGGCGATCTGGTCGGCCACCGTCTGCAGCAGCGGGAGCTGGTCCCGGAACTCCGCCGGCCGCGTGCTCTCCAGGTTCAGCACGGCCACCGTGCGTCCGTGATGCGTGACCGGCACGCAGAGCTCCGAGCGCGCGCCGGGCATCGTCTCGACGTAGTTGGGATACGCCTCGACGTCGTCGATGAGCACCGGTTGCGCGGTGGCCGCGACTTCGCCGACGACGCCGCTGCCGAGGGGGCGGCTGTAACCGACGTGCACCGCGGTCTCGCTGGCGGTGGTCAGCGCCTCGCAGACGAAGCGGTCGTCGTCGATGGAGACGAGGGCCACGAACTCCCAGCCGAACTTCGCCGCCAGCGCGTCGGTGATGCGCTGCAGCATCGGACGCAATTCCAGATCGAGCGTGGCGATGCGCGCCACTTCGTTCAGGACTTCGAGCGAGCGCTGAGACACGGCACGCTACGCGCTGGCCGACGCCGTGGACTGCTCCGCGCGCATCCACTCCGGCACGGCCTCGGCGATCTCCGTGAGGAGCTGCTGCTCGACCTCCGAGAAGAGCCGCGGCTCCCGGAAGCTCCAGCCGATCGCGCCGACGACGCGGTTGCCTTCGCGCAGCGGCATGGTGGCGATGGCGCGGCTCTCGTTCTTCTCCCACACCGGCGCCAGCGTCGGATACTCCGGCGCGGCGGCGACCACCGAGGCGATCCACATCGGCTTGCCGTGCCGCATCGCGGCGCAGAGTGGATACTGCGCGTCGAGCGGCATCGGGAAGTAGCTCGTCATCATCGCCGGCTCGTAGCCGAAGGAGAGGACCGGCTCCAGCGCGTTGCCGCTGGCGCGCACGATGATGCCCGCCTTCGCGCCGGCGCGCATCGAGTGGCGGCAGAACTTTTCCTCGACCGTCGGGGTGCGCGGCACGCGCAGCGACACGACCCGCTGCGTCTCCTCGAGCACCTCGCCGAGCTCGAACGGCTTGCGGATCGTGTGCACGTCCGGCCACCGCTCGCGCAACGCCTCGAGGTTCGCCGGCGACGCGGACGAGATCACGATCGAGCGCGCCAGCATGTGCGGCCGCTCCTGCGCCAGCCACTCCAGCAACTGGATGCCGCTCCTGCCCGGCAGGAGGAGGTCGATCAGCAGCGCGTCGTACTCGACGTGCTGCAGCACCACCGCCGCGTCGCTGCCCGTCGGCACGAGATCCACCTCGAGCCCGAGGCGCGACAGCAGGACGTCCAGCAGCTTGCGCGTGCCGGCGTCATTCTCGATGACGAGTGCCAGTGGTTTCATGGGACGCAAAAGACCGTCCCGGAGGATACCGCTAATCGATGCGCACTTCCACGCGCTGACCGAGCTTGAGCGGTGTGGCCTCGGCGAACGCGACCTTCACGAGCAGCACGCGCGTGTCGATCGGCTTCGACGGATCCTGCGGATTGAGTCGGCGATTGACGACGGAGTCGGGAATCTCCTCGATCGTCGCCGGCCAGGTGCGGTCGTAGCCTTCGGCGCTGACCTGCACGGGCGCGCCGAGGCGCATGCGCGCGGAGTCGAACTCGTCGATCTCGGCCTCGACGCGCGTGCGCTCGAGATTCGCGACGGTGATGATGGCCTCGCCGCTCTCCACGCTCTCGCCCGCATGCGCGTGGCGCGTGATGACCACGCCGTCGATCGGCGCGGTGATGATGGTCTTCTCGACCAGCGCTTCCAGCCGCGACACTTCGGCGGCCGCGGAGGTGCGGCGCGCGCGTGCGGCGTCGAGGTCGCGCTCCGCCTTGTCGTACGCCTGACGCGAGCCGACTTCGACGTCCCACAGGTTCTTCGCCCGCGCGACCTCGGACTGATACAGGCGGATGTCCGCATCGGCCTCGGTCACTCGTGCGCGTGCGACGCCGAGCGCGGCGCGCGTGTCGTCCGCGCGGATGACGGCGATGGTCTGCCCTTTCCGCACCGTTTCTTTTTCCTGAACGCTGAGGCTCTCCAGCGTGCCGGCCACGTCGGTGCCGACGGTGACTTCCGCGCCGGGATACGTGACCACGCGACCCTCGGCCACCACGCGCGGCTTCTCCGCGACGGCGGTCACGCGCGGCGCGGGCGGCTTCGGACGCGTGGCGCTCACCTGCACGACGGTGGCGGCCAGAATGAGGATGCCGAGGATGGGGTAGAGAATGCGGTTCATACGAGTGCTCCGTCCTGAATCTTCACGACTCGGTCTGCGATGGTGCGCACCTTCGGATCGTGCGTGACGATCACCAGCGCGCGGTTTTCTTTCTTGGCCAGGGCGCGGAACATCTCCAGCACCTGCGTGCCGACCTGCGTGTCGAGGTTCGCGGTCGGCTCGTCGGCGAGGAGGATCGGCGCGTTGCCTGCCAGCGCGCGAGCGATCGCGACGCGCTGCTTCTGTCCGCCGCTCAGCTCGCGCGGCAGGAAGTGCTGGCGGTCGCCGAGGCCGACGGCCTCGATGACGCGCTCCGCCTCCACGCGAGCGTCACGGTTCTTCAGGCCCTTCACGTTCAGCGCGTACTCGACGTTCTCGAGCGCGGTGAGCGAAGGAAAGAGGTTGAACTGCTGGAAGACGAAGCCGAGCGAGCGGCGGCGCACTTCGGCCAGACGCTTCGCACTCACCGGCGTCCCTTCGATCACGACCTCTCCCTTCGTCGGCGTGAGGATGCAGCCGAGGATGGAGAGGAAGGTGGTCTTGCCCGAGCCGGACGGACCTTCGAGCGCGACGATCTCGCCGCGGTCGACGTCGAAGTCGATCCCTCGGAGCACGGGAACGACTTCGCGTCCTTCCTGGAAATGCTTCTCGATGGAACGCGTATGCAGAATCTTCATGATTGCTCCCGACACAGGGCAGGCTTCAGCCCCCGACGTAGGACAGGCTTCACCCTGTCCATGGGCAGGCTGAAGCCTGCCCTGCGTTCATGTGCGGAACACCAGCGCCGGATCGATCGACGCCACCTTTCGGAACGAGATCATCGCGGCCGCGAGACAGAGCGCGATCGCGCCGATGAGCACGAAGACGTAGAGCTGCGTGGGGATGATCAGCTTGAGGTCGATCTTCGCCATGACCGGCCGCAGCGCGAACGCCTGCAGCGCGCCGAGGGCGAAGCCGGCGATGGCGGCGATGGTGGCCTGCTTGCCGAGGATCCTGTAGATCTCGCCGTTGCCGCCGCCGATGGCCTTGACCGTGCCGAACTCGCGGATGTGCTCCATGGTCGAGGTGTAGAGCGTCTGCGCCACGACCACGATCCCGACCAGGCAGCCGAGGAACACGGTGATGTACATGTTCAGCCCGAGGCCCGTGGAGTCGATCCAGTACGAGCGCGAGCGCTTCGCCCATTCGTCGCGCGTGAAGACGTCGTTGTACGGGAGGCGCCGGTTGATCTCCTTGCGGATCGCCTCCACGTCGGCGCCGGGAGCGAGCTTGATCAGGATGTAGGTCGTGTTGCCGCGCAGCTCTCCCTCGTTGAGGCTCTGCGCGAGGCGGTAGTCCATGAAGGTGAGCGGCGTCGTGGTGAACGACTTCGCGTCGACGGTGCGGCCGATGATCTTCAGCCTGCGGCCGAGGACCTCGCGATGCTCACCGACCGCGAACGCGCCCCAGCGCTTTTTCGCCGAGTCGTCGAGGACCATGTACGGACCGCGGCGCAGATCGGCGAGCTCTCCCTCGACGACGTTCTGCGGGAAGTTCCAGCGCTCGAAGTTCTCCAGCGCGTACACCTCGGTGCCCTCGACGGCGCCCGTCGGCAGGTTCACGTTCATGAACCAGACGATCAGGTTGTCCGCGCGGGCGACGCCGGGGAGCGCGCGCACGCGCTTGATGTACGTCTCCGGGAACGTGTGCGCGAAGTCGACGTTCGGCGTGTTGCGCGACGTGACCCACAGGTCCGCGTCGATCTGGTCGATGGTCAGCGAGGCGTTGCTCATCAGGCCGAGGAAGAGACCGACCTGCACGAAGACCAGCGTCACGGCGAAGGCCACGCCGGAGACGGTGATGAAGAACCGCAGTTTGTCGTGCAGCAGCGACCTGGTGGCGAGATCGACGCTCATCGCAGCACCGCCCGCTCGATCATGTCGATCATCGCCTCGGTGCGCTCCGCGACCGGACGCCACTCCACCCACGGGTCGTTGCACTTGGCGATCTCCAGCGCGACCACGCCGTGGATCGCCGACCAGATCACCTGCGCGGCGAGATCGCCGTTCGCGTATTCGTCGCGCAGGCGCCCCTGCCCCTGGAGCTCCGCGATGATCCCCTTGAGGAACGCGTACGCGTCCTCTTCCGGATTGCCGCGCTCGATCGT
>DASUSL010000341.1:0-9005 GCA_036375135.1 Thermoanaerobaculia bacterium
GCGCGGTGGAGACGCCGTGCGGGTCGCGGCCCGTGGGGTCGGGCTGCATCGGGAAGCGCCACAGCCACGCCATCAGCGCGGCGTTGATCACCGCGATCGCGGCCATCGCCGCGCCGAGCCAGATCGTGTTCTGCATGCTCATCGCGCCGAATGACCGGTCACTTCGCGGGCGCCTGAGTTCGTCCGGGCGCCGGGACCACCGGCTGTCCCTCGATCACGTACTTGAAGACGAACGCCGCGATCGGCACGCCGAGGAGCAGGCCCCAGACGCCGAAGAGATGCTCGGCGATGACGAGCACCAGCAGTACCGCCACCGGGTGCAGCCGCAGGTGGCGTCCGTAGATCAGCGGATTGAGCATGTACGCCTCCACCGCGTGGATGACCATGATGCCGAGGACCAGCCAGAGCACGTGCGTCCCGCCGCCGACCTTCAGCGCCAGGAACGCCGCGGGGAGCGTCGACAGCACCATCCCGGCGATGGGGATGTACGAACAGACGAAGACGATCACCACCAGCAGCGCGATCGACGGCAATCCGAGGAGGAGGAAGACGACCATCGACAACAGCGCGTTCACGATCGCCACGACCGTCTGCGCCTCGAACGCGCGGCCGAGCATGATCCCGAAGGCCTGCACGCCCGGCGTGATCTCCGCGTAGATCTCGGCGGTGCGTCCTTCCGAGAAGCCGCGCAGCCGCTCCTTCGTCCGCGGCAGGTCCCAGATCAGGAGGAACGACAGGATCATGGCCAGGACGAAGTGCAGCGCGAAGAGCAGCGCCGTGTTCGCGAAGGCCGTGACCTCGCCCGTGACGCGGCGGCTGGTCGAGGTGAGCGCGCTCTCCAGCCGCGCCACGATGGTGGTGTAGGCGTCGGACTGCTGAAAGTCGCGCGACTCCGCCGGGCCGGCGATGGCGGTCACGACGCGGTCGACGAACTCGCGCGACTCACGGTGGATGAACGTTTCGTCCCCGTCGTCACGCGCGGCCTCGGAAGTGATGTAGTTCCGCGCCAGCGTGCGCGCCTCGTTCAGCATGCGCGGCACGACCAGCAGCGTGATGCCGGTGATGATGGCCAGGATGGCGACGTAGACGACGACCACGTTCAGCCGCCGTCGCTGCCAGCGCCGCGTCATGGCGGTGACGGCCGTGTTGGCGATGTAGGTGAGGACGAAGGTCAGAAAGAAGATCGGGAAGAGATGGCGCAGCAGGATGACCACGCCGATCAGCGCGGCCCAGATCGCCCATTTTTCGAGGCGGAGGGCGGTCGTTCGTTGCATGTGGCCGCTAGTGTAGCTTCCTCATCGGCGCTACGCTGCGGAGGTCTATGACGACGGTCCGCGACGCACGCGCCGAGTACTTTGCCCGCGCCGGCTTCGCGCCCGACGGCGTCATGGCCGCGTTCCGCCGCGGCCGGCGCAGCGGCAACCTGTACGCGGGGGAGCTTTGCGAGGAGCTGCTCGACGTGGAGGTGGAGGAACTGCGGCGGAGGCTGCGTCTGTGATCGTGACGCTGGCGCTGTGGCGGCTCCGCTGGCAGCTCGCGAGCGCGCGCGTGCTGCTGTGGTTCGCCAGCGCGGGGCGTCCGGTGGAGCCGAACGCGGAGACGCATCGCTACTTTGCGGACCTCTATTACTGCATCGCCGCGTGCTACGAGCGCGCGGGGAAGGCGAAGAAGGCGGAGCGCCTGATCGCGATTGCGGACCGTCACGCGGCTGCCGGCGGCCTGTATGACCCGCCCCCCGCGGCGTCGATGTCCATGCCGGTGCCGGACGACGACGACGTGAAGTAGCGCAGCGTCCCTGCGCAGCGGAGCGCCGCCGTCCCGGCGGCTGCCCGGGCGGCGTCCCGCCGCCCGCCCCGCGGCGGCGAGACGCCGCCGCGGCAGCCGGCGTGACGCCGGCGCTCCGCCATGAAATCAGTGGACCGCCGGCGTCCGCGCCGGCTGTCTGCGCAGGCGTCTCGCCTGCGCACTGCGCGTGAGTGGCGGCGAGACGCCGCCACAGCCAGCCGGCGTGACGCCGGCGCTCCGCTAGCGCGACATGACGCCGGGGACGGCGATCTGCGGCTCCTGTTGCCGGTACTCCGCGGGGCGGACGAACTTCGAGGCATCGGCTTTCGTCTCGCGCAGGTCGCGCGTCTCGATCGTCACCACGTCGGTCATCGCCGCGCCCCCTTCGTAGCGGCGTGTGGCGGTGAGGGTCATGCGCGTGGGGAAGCGGGTGATGGTCGGGTCGGCGGCGGCGAGTTGCGCGTCGACCTCCGGCACCTTCGTGTCGCCGAAGATCCGGCCCAGCCAGAGCGCGCGCGGATACTGGTCCGTCGTCTCGATCACGTAGTCGGCGCCGTGGTGCACCTTCACGCGCTCGCCGTGCAGCCGGCCGATGATCTCGTAGGTGAGCCGCGCGGTGTAGGTGCCGTTCGTCTCGCTCATCGTCCACTTCAGGTTCTTCACCGTCCCCTCGCCGCCGTACGGCGAAAGGTAGTGCGACTTCAGCGCGAGCGGCTGCGGGCTCAGCTCGTACCACGTGGCGTTGCGCGCGTTCAGGGCGATGGCTTTCGGGCCGCCGGTCCAGAGCAGCGACGTGTAGAGGATGGCGTCGTCGTCGCGCACGGCCTGGTCGACGCGGATCCGGCCGCCGTCGGCGAAGACCGTGAACGCGTCCGTGACGCTCGTCTGCTTGCGGATCTCGTACGTCGTCGCGGCGAACGCGGGAAGGGCGATCAGGAGCAGCAGGGCACGGGCGAGCATGCCGTCAATGCTACTCTCCGCCGTATGAGTGCGATTGCCAGGGCCGTCATGCGCAAGTTCTATCGCCAGGCCGAGGGACATCCGGAGCGGCTGCCGTGGCATCAGGAGCAGCCGCCGAAGATCCTCATCGACGCCGTGGCCGCGGTGAAACGCGGACGCGCGCTCGACGTCGGCTGCGGCGCGGGCGTCTTCTCCGTCTGGCTCGCGGAGCAGGGGATGGACGTGACCGGCATTGACCTCTTCCCCGAGGCCATCGCCATGGGCGAAGCGCGGGCCAAGGAGCACGGCGTGCGCGTAAACTTCATCGCCGGCGACTTGTTTGAATTTCAGGCGCAGCCGTTCGATCTCGTCCACGATTCCGGCTGCCTGCACGCGCTCGTCGGCGGCAACGTCGAGCGGTACAAGCAGCAGCTCCTGCGCTGGCTCGCGCCGGGCGGCACGTTCGTCCTCGGCCACTGGGGGAAGCGTCACGCATTCGACTGGCGGCCGATCGGGCCGCGGCGGCGCTCGGAAGAAACGATCGCGAAGATCTTCGCGCCGGAGCTGAAGATCGTGCAGACCGAGGTCGCGGACTTCGAGGCGCCGATGCCGTTCGGACCGGTCGTGCGCGGCATCGGCTACCGTCTCACGCGTTAGCGCGGACCGCCGGCGTCCACGCCGGCTGCCGCGCGGGCGTCTCGCCCGCGCACCAGGGTGGCGGCGCGGGACGCCGCCACGACAGCCGGCGGGACGCCGGCGCTCCACCTGTCACAACTCGGACAGCTTCGTGTCCTCGGGCACGTCGGTCTCGGACTCGAACTCGAGGCGATAGCCGTCGGGATCGGACGTACCGGTCACCCACATGCCGTTGCCGACCTCGGGCTCCGAGCAGTCGATGCCGCGCGACGTGAATTCGCGATGGAGCGCCAGCGCGTCCTCACAGATGAAGCAGAGCGACATGCTTCCCGGAGTGACGCCTGCGCCCTCCTGCAGCATCAGCGAGGCGCCGCCGAGGTCGAGCCAGCACCAGCGCAGTTTCCCGTCGTCGATCCACTGCAGCTTTTTGGTGAAGCCGAGGCCGTCGAGGTAGAAGCGCAGCGAGCGCTCCATGTCGGACACGCGCAGGAAGGGAACCACTTGCCGCACGTTCATGGGCCGAAGAATACTGCACCGATGATCGAGGCCCTGGAGATCGTGTCGCGTGAATGCTTCCGCAGCTTCGGCGTGCTGCGGAACGCGACGCTCATCGACGACGCCGGCGCGTTCGGCGCGATCACGGAGCTGCCGCTGACGTTCTTCAACGGCATCGGCATCACGCGCTTCTCCGCGGACGATGCGGACCGGCGCATCGAGGAGCTGATCGAGCGTTTCCGCGCGCGGCGCACGTCGTTCCGCTGGTGGGTGACCCCCGGCGCGACGCCGCCGAACCTCGGCGAGATCCTGGAGGCGCACGGCGTACGGTTCGTCTACCACTCGGCGGGGATGACGGCCGATGTGGGACGGGCTTCAGATGTGGGACGGGCTTCAGCCCGTCCGGGCGGACTGAAGTCCGCCCCACATGGGCTGAAGTCCGTCCCACAGGTCACGCGCGTGCGCAGCGACGCCGATATGGAAGTCTTCGCTGACATCCTGACCACGGTCTTTCAGCGGCCGAAGAGTGACAACGCCATCTGGTGCGACGTCTACTCGCAGATCGGCTACGACGATCCGTCGCCGTGGGCGCACTTCATCGCCTGGGACGGCGACGTTCCCTCCGCCACCGCGTCGGTGCTGCTGTGCGGCGACGTGGCCGGCATCTACCTCGTCGGCACGCTCGCCTCCGCGCGCGGCCGCGGCCTCGGCAGCGCGGCCACGCTGGCGGCGCTGCAGCACGGCCGCGCGCGCGGCGCGAAGGTCGCGGCGCTCCAGTCGTCCGAGCTGGGGGAGAGCGTCTACCGCGGCCTGGGCTTCGTGTCGCACGGCATGCTGGCGATGCACGAATGGCGGTATAACGCTGCGCCATGAACATCGACCGCGACGAGGCCCGGCGCGTGGCCGAGCTGGCGCATCTCGAATTCGATGACGCCGGCCTGGATCGCATGGCCTCGGAGATGACGAAGATCCTCACCTACATCGACCAGCTCCGCGAGGCGGAGGTCGAGACGTTCGCCGATCACGACGTGACCGTCACGCCGCTGCGCGACGACGAGCCGCGCCCGTCGCTAGACCGCGACTCCGTCGCGCGCAACGCGCCGGCGTGGCGCGATGGGCTCTTCGTCGTGCCGAAGGTGATCGGCGGTGAGTGATCTCCTCGACCTGCCGTGGAGCGCCGCGCGCGGACAGGTCTCGCCGCGCGAGTACGTCGCGGCCTGCCTGAAGGCGATCGAGACGCACGACGGCGCGCTGCACGCGTTCCTGCACGTCAATCAGGAAGCGGGCGAGGGAACGCTCCCCATCGCCATCAAGGACAACATCGTCACGACGGACATGCCGACGACGTGCGCGTCGCAGATCCTGCGCGACTTCGTCTCGCCGTTCGACGCCACCGCCGTGGCGCGGCTGCGTGCGCGCGGCGCGTCGATCGTCGGCAAGGCCAACCTCGACGAGTTCGCGATGGGGTCGTCAACGGAGAACTCCGCCTTCGGCGTGACGCGCAATCCGTGGGACCTCGACCGCGTCGCGGGCGGCTCGTCGGGCGGCTCCGCGGCCGCCGTCGCCGCGCGCATGGTGCCCGTCGCGCTGGGCTCGGAGACGGGCGGCTCGGTGCGGCAGCCGGCCGCGTTCTGCGGCGTGGTCGGTCTGAAGCCGACGTACGGACGCGTGAGCCGCTGGGGACTCGTGGCCTTCGCGTCGGGACTCGACCAGATCGGCATCGTCACGAAGACCACGAGAGACTGCGCGGAAGTGCTGCGCATCATCGCCGGCCACGATCCGCACGACTCGACGTCGAGCACGGAGCGCGTCGACGACTACGCGGCCGACTTGTCGAAGGGAGTGGAAGGGCTGCGCTTCGGCATCGTGACCGAGGCCGTGGAGCAGTTGCAGGGGGAAGTGCGGGCGAACTTCGATGAGGCGGTGGCCGTCCTTCGCGGCGGCGGCGCGATCGTGGAAGAGGTGAGCATTCCGTCGATCGTCTATGCGATCGCCATCTATTACGTGGTGGCGAACGCGGAGGCGAGCGCCAACCTGTCGCGCTTTGACGGCATCCGCTACGGCCACCGCAGCGAGCGCGCGCGCACGCTGGACGAGGTGTACTTCGACTCGCGCGGCGAGGGGTTCGGCGACGAAGTGAAGCGGCGGATCATGCTGGGGACGTTCGCGCTGTCGTCCGGCTACTACGACGCGTACTACGGCCGCGCGCAGGCGGTGCGGGCGAAGCTGCGCCACGATTTCGCGCGCGCGTTCGAGCGCTTCGATTTCCTGATCACGCCGACGACGCCGGAGCCGCCGTTCCGCATCGGCGAGAAGGCGGACGATCCGCTGGCGATGTATCTCTCCGACATCTTCACCGCGCCGGCGAACCTGGTCGGGATCCCGGCCATCGCCGTCCCCTCGGGCTTCGACTCGGCGGGCTTGCCGCTGTCGCTGCAGATCATGGGACGCCACTTCGCGGAGCGGGCGATCTTCCGCGCGGCCGCGTTTTTCGAGGGCGAAACGCAGTATTGGAAGGCGCGGCCGCGAATTCGGACCTAAACTGACGACATGCGCAGACTCGTTCTGGCCTCACTGCTCTTCGTGTCGTGCAGTTACCGCCCTGTCCTCATCGACCGTCCCGTGATCCAGCCGGGCTTCGGCAGCGTCCCGCCGCGCATCGCGCAGATGAAGGGACATCAGGTCGTGGCCTGCCGCGAGGTCGGCCGCACGCGCTGCGATCTGCAGACGTGCAAGGGGAAGGCGATGGACCTGGTGACGTTCAGTTGCGGCGGCGCGAAGATCGCGCGCTGCGAGTTGGGCAAGGGCGGCTGCTGACCCACCCACCCGGGGAACGACGAGAGCGCCTCCGGCGGGCCGGTGCGACCGGCAGCGCTGACTGCTGCGCCCCGTGCACCCTTCAGGCAGTAAGCGATCATGCAGCGGAGCAACCAGCGCTGCCGGCCCCGCCGGCCCGCCGGAGGCGCTCCCCGCCGTCTCCCGGGCGGGCGGGTGTACAATCGCCAGCGTGCGTAGCGGGTGGGTGTGGTTGTTCCTGAGCCTTCAGGCGGCGGTCGTCCTTTCCGCCGCTCCTGCCACGCAAGCTCCCATCGCCACCGCGCAGATCTCGCCCGAGCTGCGCGCCGTCCTCACGCGCGACTACGAGATCGCCGTCACCGTCAAGCCGCATGCAGGCGACGCGTGGACGCGGCTGGCGCGGCGCGTCAGTGGCGATGCGGCCAACTGGGAAGAACTGGCCACGTTCAACGAGGCCGATGAAAACCTCAAGAGCGGGCAGAGCGTGCGCGTGCCGTTCGCGATGCTCAAGGGCTCGCTGCAGCGCGACATCATCCGCACACTCTTTCCGAAAGACTCGCTGACCGCGGAGGGGTGGAAGCACCTCGTCGTCGGCTCGCGCGGCATCGAAGGGGAATCGCTCTGGAAAATCGCGGAGTGGTTCACCGGCGACGGCGCCAATTACTCCCTCATCCGCAAAGCCAACCCCGATCAGGGACTCTCGACCCGCAAAGGTGACGTGATCCTCGTTCCCAAACGGTTGCTCACCGCCGCATTCGGCGGGGGCTCGGAGGAAGAGAATGCACCGAAGACGGCAGCAGAGGTTCGGAAACCCGCGGACGATGCGACTCAGCGTGCAGCAGCGGATGAAGACCTTCCGGAGGCGGCACTGGCCGCGGTTCCGGGACCCGCGCCGCTGACGCCGTCGCTCAGCTACGTCCGCACGGCGCATGAGCCTCATGCCGTCTACCGCCTGCAGCAGGGCGAGGCCCTCTACTCCTCGGTGGCCATCCGCTTCACCGGCCGCGTCCACGCGAAGGACGTCGGCGACGTGCTCGATCGCATCATCAAGTTCAACGAGATCGAGGACGTCGCCCGCATCCCCGCCGGCCATCCGGTGAAGATCCCGATGGACCTGCTGCTGCCCGAGTTCCTGCCGCAGGACGACCCGACCCGCGTCGCGCGCGAGAGCGATCGGCGCGAGAGCGCCAAGGTCGCCAAGCGCACGCGTGCGGCCGGCCTCTCCGGCGTGCACGTGATCCTCGACGCGGGGCACGGCGGCAACGATCCGGGGACGGAGCACGACGGCGTGTGGGAGTCGACGTACGTCTACGACGTGGCGGTGCGCCTGCGCAGGCTGCTGGAAAAGGAGAGCGCGGCGAAAGTCTCGATGACGACGAAGTCGAAGAAGCACGGCTACACGATCGTCGAGAAGAACGTGCTCCCCGAGGCCACCGATCACTACGTGCAGACCACGCCGAAGTACGTGCTCGACGACGCCATCGTCGGCGTGAACCTGCGCTGGTATCTCGCCAACTCGATGTTCCGCCGCGCCATGAAGAACGGCACGCCGCGCGAGAAGGTGGTCTTCCTCTCCATCCACGCCGACTCGCTCCATCCGTCGCTGCGCGGCGCGATGGCGTACGTCCCCGGCGCGAGCTTCGTGAAGGGGTCGTTCGAGAAGAAGGGCGACATCTACCTGGCCCGCGCGGAAGTGCGCGAGCAGCCGACGGTCACGCACTCGCGCCGCGAGGCGCTGCAGGCCGAGGGCCTTTCGCGCGAGCTCGCGGAGACGGTGATGGCGACGTTCGCGGAGAAGGGGCTGAAGGTGCATCCGTTCGAGCCCGTGCGCGACAACGTCATCCGCGGCGGCCGCGAGTGGGTGCCGGCGATCATCCGACACAATCAGGTCCCGACCCGCCTGCTCCTCGAAGTCGGCAACCTCGGCAACCGCAGGGACCGCGAGCTGATCCAGACGAAGAAGCACCGCCAGCAGCTCGCCGAGGCGATCTACGCCGCGATCGTCGAGTTCTACTCGAAGAGCAGCGCCGGCGAGACACGGCCGTCCGTCGTGGCCTCGGCCAAGGGCGCGGCGAAGTAGGCCGATGCGCTTCTTCGGCATCCTCGTCGTCGTGGCGGGTGTGCTGATGATGGTCATGGCCGTGCGCGCGCAGCTTCGCTATCGCCGCGCGATGCGCACGCGCCGCCGCGCGGCCGGCGTGGTGGTCGGGACGCTCACGCAGGTCGACGACGGGACGACCGTGTATGCGCCGGTGGTCGAGGTGGAAGGGCGTACGTTCTCGCCGGTGATGTACACGAGCCGCGTGCGGCTCGAGGAAGGGCGGCGGGTGGAGGTGCTGCTGCATCCGAGCGAG
>DASUSL010000342.1:0-8499 GCA_036375135.1 Thermoanaerobaculia bacterium
AGGATGTGCTGCTCGGGACCGCGCACGATCAGAAGCCGTTCGTCATCGCCGACGCGAATGCGCGCTGCCTCGACTGGCAGCAGACCGCGGCGCGCATCCCGAACGCGGCTAAGTTCCTCGACGCGCAGCAGGGCTTCCTGCTGCCCGAGCGCTATCTGAGCCAGGACGCCTCGCAGCTCGCCATGGGCCGCCGCGCGTTCGCGGAAAACTGCGCGCGCTGCCACTCCAGCAAAGTTCCGGAAGGACTGGACGAGGTCACGAAGCACGACCGCGCCAACGCCGCGAAATGGGTCGCGCTGGTGGAGCGGCCCGATTTCCTGCAGCACAACTTCCTCTCCGACGACCGCCGCTATCCGGTCGTGCACCCCGACTGGCGTTTCGCCATCGGCACGAATCTCAAGCGCGCCATGGGGAGCAACGCCGCGGCGGGACACATCTGGAACGACTTCTCCTCGCGCACGTACAAGGAGCTGCCGTCGCCCGGGACGGTCTCGCTGTACAACCCGCTCGATCCGGCGAAGCCGATCGAGCTGCGCATCCCGCCGGGACGCGGCTATTACCGCGTGCCGTCGCTGATCGCGGTCTGGGCCACCGCTCCCCTCCTCCACAACAACTCCCTCGGCGCGCCGACGAAGGACCCGTCGATCGAAGGACGGCTGCGTGCGTTCGAGGACGCGATGGACCGCATGTTCCATCCGCAGAAGCGCGACGGCGTGAAGTCGATCAAGCGCACGACCGTACCCAGCGAGCTGCGTCTCGGCATCCTCCGTCTGCCCATTCCGGCCGGCACGCCCGTCGATCTCATCGCCAACCTCGACCTGCGCGCGCTCGTGCGCGACCGCGGCGTCGAGCTGCTGCATGGCGCGTCGCCGGAGAAGCTGCTCGCGCTGAACACCGCGCCTGATTTCATCGAAGACCACGGACACGAGTTCGGATCGCGTCTGCCGCCGGATCAGCAACGTGCGCTGATCGAGTATCTGAAGACGTTTTGAAGGAGCTGCCATGGCCGAGAACCCGCTGCCGCTGTCCGAGGTACTGCGCGAAGAATTCGTGAGACTCCATGGACCGCTGCCGGAGGACGTCGCCGACCGGCTGGCGGAAGCCAACGACGAGAAGCGGCGGCTGCAGCTCATCTACGAGGCCATTCACCGCCTGGCCAAAGATCCGGACACCGCGCGCACCGCGCTCTGCCTCTCCGGCGGCGGCATCCGCAGCGCCACGTTCGGCCTCGGCGTGCTGCAGGGACTGGCCAGCTTCAAGCTGCTGTCGAAGTTCGATTTTCTCTCCACCGTTTCGGGCGGCGGGTACATGGGCGGCTGGCTCTCGTCGTTCGTGCGGCGTTCGCCCGGCGGCGTGAAGGAAGTGGAGAGCGGGATTCACGACCTGCCCGACAAAGATCCGATCGCGCCGGAGATCGAGCCGCTGACGTGGCTGCGCCGCTTCAGCAACTATCTGACGCCGAAGCTCGGCCTGCTCTCCGGCGACACGTGGGCCTTCACCGGCTCGTACCTGCGCAACCTGCTGCTGGGATGGCTGATCTTCATCCCGTTCCTCGCGGCGCTGCTGGCGTTGCCGCGGCTCGCGGTCGCGCTGCTGCGCTGGGATCTCGTGAAGACCGCGCCCGACTTTTTCGCGGTCGCGGCCGGCCTGCTCATCGCCCTCAGCGCGGCCGTGCTCGCGCAGGCGCGGCCCGTTTCGTATCGCGACAGAGGGTGGATGACCAACGGAAGGTTCCAGCGCTGGATCCTCCTGCCGTACCTCCTGGCCGCCGTGCTGCTGGTCGTGTACTGGACGGCGGTGAAGCAGGGAGGGCTGACGGAAGCGCGGTGGCCCTATGCGTTCGCCGGCCTCATCGCCGCCAACACGCTGCCGGCGATCTGGTACATGCTGCGGTTCTTCGTCGAGCTCCGCCGGCGGCGCCAGAACAACGTGCGCCGCGACTCCAACCAGCGGCGCTACGCGCTGAAAAAGTTCGCCTTCGAAGTGGTGGGGGCCCTCATCTCCGGCGTGGTCGCCGCGGGCCTGCTGTTCGCGGTCACGCAGCTCTTCCCCGATCCGCTCGGGACCGTGACGCTGCCGAAGCTCGCCGACTGGCAGTCCATTCCGCCGTCGCTCACCCGGGCGCCGAGCGAAGTGTTCCTCTGCTTCGCCGTGCCGCTCGTGCTGGCCGTCCTCTTCGTGCAGGCCTCGATCTTCGTCGGCATCTCCAACTGGTACAACGAGGAGTACGACCGCGAGTGGTGGGGCCGCGCCGGCGGCTGGGTGCTGCTGGCGGGTCTGCTCTGGATCGTCATCACGGCCATCACCATCTACGGCCCCGTGGCCATCTACTTCGCGCCGAAGATCTACGCCGCCGTCGCCACCGGCAGCGGCCTGGTGGCGGTGCTCCTCGGCAAGAGCGGATTGAGCGGCGCGTCCGCGCGCGACAAGAACGAGAAGAGCACCACCGTCGAGACGGGGACGAACATCACCCTCGCGCTGGCCGGTCCGCTGTTCGCCGTGGCCATCCTGGCGCTCATCTCCCTGATCACCTCCGCGGTCCTCTTCCAGACGCGCCCGCGGTGCACCGAGGCGCTGATGTGGAAAGGCGTGCGTTGCGTCCCCGCGTCGGAGCCGGATCTCGCTACCCGCCTGGCCGGCACGTACGAGGTTCGCGAGAGCACGCCGATCCCGAAGACGAATCGCACGCGCGAGTTCGTCACCTCGCGATGGGCGGCCGCCGACAGCGCCACCATCTCCGCCACGCAGCATCTCTGGGTCGTCGACACGACCACGATGGGGGAAGGGCTGCTCCTCGTGATCGGCCTCGGCGCCTTCGCCTGGATCTTCTCGTACTTCATCGGCGCGAATCAGTTCTCGATGCACGGCCTCTATCGCAACCGCCTGATCCGCGCCTACCTCGGCGCGTCGCGCACGGAACACGACCGCCAGCCCAACTGCTTCACCGGATTCGATCCGACCGACAACCTGGCCATGGACCTCATGCGCCCCGAGGCGTTCTGGCCGTCGACGTTTCGCAACGTGGTCCGGGACGGGCCGAAGATCGTCGAGGACGACACGCTGCTGAGCATCGAGCAGCGCACGAAAGACGCCGTGCAGGAAGCGCAGGATCATCCCAGCGATCCGGAGCGCGTGCACCTCGCGGCCGAGCTGCTGGCCGCCGACCTCAATCGCGCCATCCGCGGGCGGCAGCTCGTGCGTCCCGGCGGACTGCCCCAGCCGGTGCTGAACCGGCTCGCGCTCGAGGAGCGCTATCCCGGTGCGTTCCATCCGATGGAAAACCACAAGCGGCCGATGCACGTCGTCGGCATGACCCTGAACCTCGTGCAGGGCGACAACCTGGCGTGGCAGGAGCGGAAGGCGGAGCCGTTCAGCGTCACGCCGCTGCACGCGGGGACGTTCCGCGTCGGCTACCGTCCGACCGCGCATTACGGCGGGCCGGCCGGCGTCTCCCTCGGCACGGCCGTGGCGATCTCCGGCGCGGCGGCGAATCCCAACATGGGCTACAGCTCCTCCCCCGCCCTCGCCTTCCTGCTCACACTCTTCAACGTGCGCCTCGGCTGGTGGTGGGGCAATCCGAAGAAGGAGACGTACAGCGAGCGCAATCCGCGCAACACGCTGCGCACGGTGCTGGACGAGATGTTCGGCATCACCAACGCCGACAACGACTGGATCAATCTCTCGGACGGCGGCCACTTCGAGAACCTCGGCGTGTACGAGATGGTCCTGCGCCGCTGCCACTGCATCGTCGTCAGCGACGGCTCGGCCGATCCCGATTTCGGCTTCGGCGACTTCGGCAACGCCATCCGCAAGATCCGCATCGACCTCGGCATCAACATCAAGATCACGCACATGCACCTCTTCCCGCGCTCGCGGAAAGACCCGCAGACGCCGAAGTACTGCGCGGTGGCGGACATCTACTACAGCGACGTCGACGGAAAAGACGCGCCGGTCGGCAAGCTGCTCTACCTCAAGCCGGCGTTCTACGGCGAGAAAGAGCCGAAGGACGTCTACAACTACGCCGCGACGTACGAGACCTTCCCGCACCAGTCGACCGGCGACCAGTGGTACAGCGAGTCGCAGTTCGAGAGTTACCGCCAGCTCGGCTTCTTCAGCATGACGGAGTCCGCCAACGGCAGGAAGACATTCAACAACGTGCCGGAGCTGATCGCCGAGGCCGAGAAATACGTCGCCCCGCCGCCGAAGCACGGCGGCGCCGGAGGGTAGGGAAATGCCTCTGCCGGACACCCCTTAAGTACATCGTCCAAATTTTTTCCACGGGGAAATCGCGCCACAGACGTGGGCTGCTGTCGCGCGACTGCGAATCGAGGACTGCCGAATGGAAAACGACCCGATTTTTCAGCCTCTGAAGTTCCGGAACCTCACGGTCAAGAACCGCATCTTCCGCTCCAGCATCTCTGGACGCTGGGACAACTACGACGGCAGCGGCACGCAGGCGCGCGTGAACTGGGAGGAGAAGTTCGCCAAGGGCGGCGTGGGAGCGATCATCACCTCGTTCGTCCCCGTGCACATCAGCGGGCGCATCCTCCCCGGCTACCCGATGATCGACGCCGACGACAAGATCCCGTTCTGGCGCCACGTCATCGACACCGTCCACAAGTACGACTGCAAATTCATCATCCAGCTCAGTCACGGCGGACGGCAGCGCGACGTGCCCGGCGTCGAGAACTTCATGACGCCCGGCATCTCGTCGACCAGCCATCAGGACACGTTCCACGGCCTGCTCTGCCGCGCCGCGACCCAGAAGGACATCGACAATCTGGTGCGGTGGTTCGCCGAGGGCGCCCGCCGCGCGCGCGAGGCGGGCGCGGACGGCGTCGAGTTGCACTCGTCGCACGGCTACCTCTTCACGCAGTTCCTCAGCTCCGCGGTCAACGACCGCAAGGACAAGTACGGCGGCCCGGTCGAGAACCGCGCCCGCTTCCTCGTCGAAGTGATCCGCGCCATCCGCAGGGAAGTGGGCAACGACTTTCACCTGCAGGCGAAGCTGAACGCGGTCGACGCCGGCAACGCGCTCTATCCGTGGGAGAAGAAAGGCAACACGCTCGAGGAATCGCTGCAGATCGCGCAGATCGCCGAGGCCGAGGGAGTCGATGCGGTGCACGTCTCGATCGGCAGCATCTTCCCGCACCCGCAGCTCCCCTCGGGCGCGTTCCCGCCCGATGAGCTGAACTGGTGGTACGGCGGGATGGGCTCCAGCGGCGTGCGCGCGTACCTCAACTACGCGATGTTCCACTTCAAGATCCTGCGGCCGATCTTCCTGTACCTCTGGAACCGCACGAAGAAAGACCGCCCCATCGAGGCCGTCTGCGCCGAGGAGGCGCGCGAGTTCAAGCGCCGCCTCACGGTGCCGATCATCAACACGGGCGGCTATCAGGACGGCACGCTGATCCGCAAAGTGATCCGCGAGGGCTACGTCGACGCGGTCTCCATCGCCCGGCCGCTCATCGCCAACAACAACCTCCCCCTGATCCTCAAAGCGGGCGACGAGCCGAAGCAGCCGTGCACGTTCTGCAACCGCTGCCTGGTCAACGCCATCGCCAATCCGTTGGGCTGCTACGACCCGCGCCGCTTCGGCAGTCACGAAGAAATGATCAAAGAGGTCATGACCGTCTACAGGCCGCAGGAGTTTCCCGCGGCCGGTGAAGCAGACAGCGTCGCGCTGAGCCCCAGTTGGGAGGCGAAGAGATATGGATCAGAACCTACCACCCATTGAAGGGACGACCAGAACCCGCGCGAAGGACCGCGTGCTGGTCGACAACGTCTACGGCTCGCCCGTCGACCTGTGGCAGCACAAGTTCCGCCGCGTCGGCTGCCTGATCGTCCTGGCCCTGCTCGCGCTGATCGTGATCTGGGCGATCTGGCGCTTCACGCGCGACTCCACCGAGCAGTACTCCGACATCCGCGAGCACTACAAGTACGGCTCGATCGGTGCCGAGGTGGGCGGCACGTTGTCGGATGCGGTCGGTGGACTGCTGCCGCCGGAGCGCATCTTCGCCGTGCTGCCGGCGATGTTTCCCGATCGCCTGCCGCGCGGCTACGCCGGCCTCGGATTCATCACCGAGCCCGGTCGCGAGCTGCCGATCGGCGTGAGCGAGCGTTTCCGCCTCGGATTTCCGCAGGTCGGTCTGAACTGCTCGGTATGTCACGTCGGCACGTATCGATTGAACCCGAATACGAAGCCGACCGTCGTCCTGGGGATGCCGGCCAATCGCCTGCACCTGCAGGAATTCTTCGAGTTCGTGGTCAATGCCACGCTCGATCCGCGCTTCACGCCCGACAACGTCATCGGTCACATCAACAAGACCAACGATCCACTCAGCCCGCTGGATGAACTGCTGTACCGCTACGTGCTGATCCCGCGCACCGTGGCCGCGACGCTGGAGCTCAAGGGATACATGGGGCCGCTCATCGGCGATCCGCGCATCACGCGCTGGGGCGCCGGGCGCGTCGACACGTTCAATCCCTACAAGGCGATTCAATTCCACTGGGACCTCGATCGTCTGCCGATCGAGGAACTGAGCGCGCCGTCCGATTATCCGGCGCTGTGGAATCAGCGCATCCGCGGCGACAACAACATGGAGCTGCACTGGGACGGGAACAATCCGTCGCTGGACGAGCGCAATCGCAGCGCCTCGCTCGGCGCCGGCGTCACGCCCACCACGCTCGACCGGCCGGCCTTGAAGCGCGTCGCGGACTGGGTGAAGGACCTCCCCGTGCCGCGCTACCCGCTCCCCATCAACGAGCCGCTGGCCGCGCGCGGCGCCGCGATTTACGCGCGCGAGTGCACCGCCTGCCACGGCGATCACCGCTTCCGGCAGCGCTTTTACGACGCGTCCACGATGCCGCGCCTCGGCAAGGTGCAGCCGTGGCCGACCGTGGGCACGGACCGGCAGCGGCTCGACTCGTACACGTACACGTTCTCGCAGAACCAGTACACGCTCTATCCCGGCAGCGACGACCGCTTCCGCCATTTCCGAAAGACGAACGGATACGCGAATCAGCCGCTGGACGGGATCTGGCTCAAGGCGCCGTATCTCCACAACGGCTCGGTGCCGACCATCCGCGATCTGCTGAACGACCCGGCGCTGCGTCCGAAGGTGTTCTATCGAGGCTACGACGTGCTCGACACGCAGAAGCTCGGCTTCATCTCCACGGTGGCCGAGGAAAACGGCACGCCCTATTTCCGCTATGACACGTCCGTGCCGGGGAATCACAACACGGGACACCGCTGGGGCACCACGCTTCCCGACGCCGACAAGGACGCCATCGTCGAATACATGAAGAAGTTCTGAGAGGAGCTGGGATGAACAAGTATTACAAGTGGTTCCGACGGCTGCTGGGGCTCACGGTGTTCATCGACATCGCCCTCGGGCTGATCGTCATCTTCTTCCCCAACAGCACGCTGCGCCTGTTCGGACAGAGTCCGTCGCAGGACGTGCTCTGGACGGCGTTCGGCGGACTCTGTCTGCTGCTCATCGGACTGCTGATCAAGCCCGCCACGCGCGACCCGCTGCGCTATGAGGCGACGGCACGCTATGCGGTCATCGTGAAGGCGGCCATCGCGCTCTTCTTTCTCATTCTCTGGCCGGGGCGCTACACGCTCTTCGGCGTGATCGCGCTGCTCTTCTTCGTGGTCCTGGGCCTGCTGCTGTGGCGCGCCAAGAAGGAGCCGCAGCCCGAGTGGCGCCCGGCATCCGCCTGACGCATGGACTGGACGCGAGAGAGGCTGACATGACCACCAGAGGCAAGAAGATTCTCCGCAGAGTGCTGATCGGGCTCGCGATCGTGGCGGTCATCGGCGCGTGGGCGGTCTGGTACAACTTCTTCCGCACGCACGCCCAGCCGGCGTGGGTGAGCCAGACCGCGCGCAATCATTTCCTGTACGGCTCGATCGGACAGGAAGGGGTGGAGGGCGTTCCGTACTGGATCTACATCGTCCTGCCGAAAGTCTTCCCCGAATACCTCCCCGCCCCCGGCGGCTATGCGGCGCTGGGCATGTCGTGGGAGCCGGGTCCGGCGGGGAAGAACGACCCGCCGCACGAACTGCCGATCGGCGTGACGAAGAAATTCATCGGCTTCGACCGCGCCGGCCTCAATTGCGCGTTCTGCCACGTGAGCCGCGTGCGCCTGTCGCCGGAGCAGGCCATTCCCAATTACTACGTCGGCGGTCCGGCGCACGTGTTCCGCGTGCAGGATTACCAGTGGTTCCTCTTCCGATCCGCGGCCGACCCGCGCTTCAATTCCGCGAATCTGATGGCCGCCATCAGCGGCGTGACGAAGCTGTCGCTGCGCGAGCGCATCCTCTATCGCTTCATCCTCATCCCGGCCACGCGCAGCGCCATCCTGAAGCAGCGCGACGAGTTCCGCTGGCAATTCGCGCACAATCGCCCGCCGCAGGGGCCGGGACAGGTCGATCCGTTCAATCCGGTGCGCTTCCGCTTCTTCCACGAGAAGGACGACGGCGCCATCGGCAAC
>DASUSL010000343.1:0-7849 GCA_036375135.1 Thermoanaerobaculia bacterium
GCTCCGCGGCAGCTACGCCGTCGTCCTCGATCCCGCCTTCACGCCGCGGGAATCCGTGCAGATATCCCCGCTGCTGCACCAGCGAGTGCACCGTGCGCTCGAGCACCGCCTCCAGCTCGCGTCGAGCGTGGACGCCGCCGACACCGTCGTGGTCCTCGAGCCGAGCGACAGGCCGGGATACGTGCGCTACCAGATCCGCCGCGGCGGCACCGAGGTCACCTCGTACGCCGCCATCGGCCCGATCGCGAAGTCGACGAAGTTGTCGGTCGCCGACGAGCTCCAGCTGCAGCGCCAGAACGAGAGGAAGCGCGCGAACATCGACTACCACTCGTCCGATGAGTTCATGCGCCGTGTCTCCGGGCCGAAGATGGATCACGATCTCCACCTCGCCCTGGGCAGGGCCGCCGGCAGAGTCGTCAACCAGATCGTGAAAGACCTGACCAACGAATCGTGAGGTGTCTCATGCGTAAACTCGCACTCGCCGCCGTTCTCCCGCTGTTGCTTGCCTGCGCCTCGCAGCCGAAGCTCGCCGGCAGATACGCGATCGATGCTTCTCCCGCGCTGCAGTCCGGACGCGCCGCCTACGACGTGCGCCTCATCTACGAGCCGCTCGTGGCCGCCCTCGGCCGGCGCGTCACGCTCATCGACTCGATCGAAGAAGCCGACGCCGTGATCGTGCTGCGTCCCGGCCCCGCGTACGGCACACTCTCGTACGACATCATCCGCGGCCGCGATCTCGAGCAGTCGCGCGTGACCGCCGCGCCGGCGCTGGTCCGTTCGGACGAGCTGCAGACTGTCGGCGAGCGCCTCGAGCGCCAGCGCCGCGTCGAGTACGCGCGCGGCGACCGCACCATCGTCGTGAGACGCGAGCAGATGGGCCGCGCCCTGCCGCAGGCGGAGGTCGAGGACGAGCGCCGTACCCGCCCCCTCGCCACCGCCAACCGCATCGCCGACCAGATCGTAAAAGACCTCGCGAAGCTGTAATGTGGGGCGGGCTTCAGCCCGCCCCACCCCGCCCTCCTCACGGCTGCCGCGTGATGGTCGTGATGTGCTGCGTCTCGTTGTTCGTCACGCTGACGAACCCCCAGAACGGCAGGTAGTAGATCGGCGGCGAAGGGCCGCGCGCGCTCGGCCCTTCCAGCGTCACGCGCAGCTCGCCGCGGCCCACCGGGAAATCGGTGAAGACGGCGTACGCCGGCTCGAACGGATCGTTCAGATCGTTCTTGCGCAGTTGCACCTGCCTGGACACCGACTCGCTCTCGATGTGGATCGAGAGGAGGCCTTCGTCCCTCGCGTAGATCCGCAGCGTGTTGCGGAAACGCGGATCGGTCGGCACGCCGTGCAGCACCAGGACGTCTTCCACGAAATCACTCGCGCGCACGATCGGCAGCTCGGTGCCGAAGTTCTCCGCGCTGCGGCTCGTGTCCGCCACGCGCAGCGTCGCCGCCAGCGTCTTCACTCCATCCTTCGGAGCGTAGATGAAGCGTCCCGGCGTGCCGCCGTTCGGAGCCGGAGCGGACGTCGGGAACGGACCGATGGGATATGGGGTGCTGCCCGGCAGCAGTCCGAACAGCTCCATCTCCACACCGGACAGGCGCAGATACGTGCGGAACTCCGAGCCGAACGCCCCCTGAATCGGCGGGAGGAAAATCGGCAGGAGCAGGCGCTCGAACTGCTCGAACGGCGCGTCGCCGCGATACGTGTACGTCAGCTCCGCGGGGAGCCGGACGGCGCGCTCGAAGATCTCCACCTCCACCGCGTCGCCAAAGTGCGCGGGCGCCACCGCGGAGACGGTGTGCTCGTCGAGCCGTGTCACCGACGGCGAGCGCACTCCTCCGAAGAGGACGTCCTGGCTGGCGTTGCTGAACGTGCCGCGGAGGATCACCGTCGTTCCCCCGCTCTTCGGCCCGGAGGCGGGGGAGAGGGAGTACGGGATGTGCGCCGCGGAAAGCGGAAGCGCCGCGAGCAGCAGAGCGATCAGCGTACGGATCATGGTCTCGGAGTAATGGTGGTGATGTGCTGCGTCTCGTTGTTCGTCACCGACACGAACGCCCAGATGTCGGGCGCCGGCAGCAGCGCCGAGATCGGCGGCGTGTGGACGCGGATCCAGACGTTGACGATCCCGCCGTCGGGCAGGTCGAGCTCCGCGTAGCCCGGCGTGTAGAGGTCGCCCGTCGGGATGAGATCCACCCTGCGCATCTCCGTCACGCCGTGCATCTCGATGTCGACGTCGAGCGCCGCGCCCGACTCCGGCGTGCCGTAGATGCGCAGCTTGCTGCGGAAGGGCGGGCTGGTCGGGACGCCGATGATGCCGATCTTCGAGCTGTAGCCGTCCGTCGCGAACGCGCTCGACGGCACGATCGGGATCTGCGTCCCGTAGTTGCTGCTCGCGCGCGAGACGTCGTACGCGCGCAGGTTCATCGACAGCTCCTTCGCCCTCCCTTTCGGGACGTAGATGAAGCGGCCCGGAGTGCCGAACCCTTCCTCGATCCGCAGAGAGCGCGGATCCTCGTCCAGTTCCCACGGCACATTGGCGCCGTAGATCTTCGGGTCCATCACGCCGTAGATCGGCACGCGCGCCGTCGCCGAGCGGTCGAGCGAAATGCGCAGGTCCGTGCGGAACTCCGAGCCGAACGCGCCGCGGATCGGCGGCACGAACACCGGCAGCAGCAGCCGGTCGAATGCCTCCTCCGCCTCACCCTCGAACGTGAACGTGAGGTCGGTGGCGATGCCGAAGTCGTACTGGAAGATCGTCACCGGCACGGTCCCGGGCAGATGCGCCGGGGTCGTCGCCAGGAGCGTGTGCGAGTCGGCCAGGACCGCCGGCACGGGAGTCTCTCCGAAGATCAAGGCGTACGGCCACCCGCCGAGGTCTTCCCGGCTCGTGATCCGCACCTCCGTCCCGCCGGCGACCGGGCCGCGGCTCGGGGTGATGGTGTAGTCCGGCTGCTGTGCGACTGCTGCGAATGCGAAGAGGACAGCGAACAGAAAGCGCAAGGTAGACTCTCCCAATAACGTTATGGCGTAACAGCATAACGCCGGGAGAGTGACCGGTCAATCTTTCCGGAAGTGAGCTCCCGTCGACCGCGGATTGCGGATCGCCGCGGAGGCCACGATGGACGCCATCTGCTGCCCGTGGAAGAGCTCCACGATCGACTTCGAGATCGTCGACTCGTGGTAGTACTTCGTCAGGCGGCTGCCGAGGTGCTGCATGTCCGCGAGCGCGCGCTTCAGGCGCTCGTACGTGCGCACGATCCCGACGTAGTTCCACATGGTGTGCTGGATCGTGGTCCAGTCCTGCAGGATGAGCGCGGGGTCTTCGAGGTTCTCCGTGCCGGGCGGACGCCAGTCGGGGATGGAGCCGAGGAGCGGGTCGGGCATCGAGCCGGCACCGGCGCCGAGAGACGAGAAGGCGCGGCGCACCTGCGGCGAGGCGCTCGACGACGGCGCGGCCAGCCGTCCGCGGATCGACTGCGCGGCGTAGAAGCCCCAGGTCAGTCCCTCCAGCAGCGACGTCGAGGCCAGGCGGTTCGCGCCGTGGAGGCCGGAGCACGACGTCTCGCCGATGGCGTAGAGGCGCGAGAGCGTGGTCTCGCCGCTCGTGTTCACCAGCACGCCGCCGCAGAAGTAGTGCGCGGCGGGGACGACCGGGATCGGGTCGCGCTCGATGTCGATGCCGAGGTCCAGGCAGGCCTTGCGGATGTTCGGGAAGCGCTCCGCGATCGGCTGCGGGCCGTGGTAGTAGTTGGCCAGGTCGAGGTAGACGAACTCCTCTTTGTTGCGCGTCATCTCCTCGACGATGGCGCGCGCCACGACGTCGCGCGGCGCGAGGTCTTTCAGCTCCGGCGAGTATTTCTCCATGAAGTACTCGCCGCGCTGGTTCCGCAGCCTCGCTCCCTCCCCGCGCAGCGCCTCGGAGATCAGGAAGTGATTGGCCTTCTTGTCCGCGAGCGCGGTCGGGTGGAACTGCACGTACTCGGCGTTCATGATCCGCGCGCCGGCGCGCGAGGCCATGACCACGCCGTCGCCGAGGGAGTTACGGGTGTTGGTCGTGTGCAGGTAGATCTGGCCCAGGCCGCCCGTGGCGAGGATCGTGTAGTCGGCGAAGATCGTGTAGACCTCGTTCGAGCGGTTGTCGAGCAGGTACGCGCCGACGCATTCGTTGGTCAGGCGATAGCGCACCTGGATGTCGAGCGGGTGATGGTGCGTGGTGAGGAGGTCGATGGCCGTGACCTCCGTCGCCAGCGTGATGTTCGGCTCCGACTTCACGCGGCTCAGCAGCGACGTCTCGATGGCGCGGCCGGTGGCGTCGCCCGCGTGGATGATGCGCGGCACCGAGTGCGCCCCTTCCTGCGTCAGATCGAGCTCCCCTTCGTCGGTGGTGGAGAAGGGGACGTGCACGTTGTCGAGGAGCAGCTGCTTCACCACGCGCGGACCTTCGACGGAGAGATGCTTGACCGCCTCTTCGTTCGAGATGCCGGCCCCGGCGCGGGCGATGTCGCCGATCAGCTTCGCCGGCGTGTCCCCCTCACCCTGATAGATGATGCCGCCCTGCGCCCACGACGTGTTGCAGTCCGCGGGGTCGGCGGCTTTCGTCACCAGCAGCACGCGGATGCCCGCGTTGGCGAGCGTGAACGCGGCCGTGAGCCCGGCGATGCCGGTGCCGATGATCAGGACGGGATAGTGAGTACGGTTCTGCAGGCTCGCCACGCGCCGCACATTGTATGTGCGGCGGACGACGGCAAGACGACGAGAGGCCTCCGGCGGGCCGGCCCGGCCGGCAGCGCTGATTGCTGCGCTGCCGCACGCTTCGGAAAAAAACGCGTTCGCGGCGGGAGCGTCCGTTCAGCGGAGCAACAAGCGCTGCCGGCCGCGCCGGCCCGCCGGAGGCCTCCGGTCGTCTCCCGTTGCCGGCGCGCAGCTACGCCGCGCTCTGCGCGAACCCCGTGATCACGTAGGACCCCGACTTTGCGTCCTTCTTGATCTTGATGATGTTGTTATTCTGCGCATCCTCGAGCAGATCGGAGAAGGTGTTGTAGCCGTAGTACTCCTCGTTGAAGGTCGGCTTCTTGCGCTGCATGGTCTGCTTGACCATCGACCCCCAGAGGATCTCCTTGTTCTCGCGCATGAGCGCCTTGATCGAGTCGATCAGGAGCTTGAAGACCTCGGCCTGCTTCTTGTCCTTGAACGGCACCGCCGGCGCCTTCTGCACGCCGCGCACGAGGTCCTCGTAGAAGATGAACTCGTCGCAGTTGTCGATCAGCAGGTCGCTCGACGAGTTCTTCACGCCGACGCCGATGACGTACTTGTCGTTCTCCTTCAGCTTCGAGACGAGCGGCGAAAAGTCGGAGTCGCCCGAGGCGATGACGAAGAGGTCGATGTGCTCCTTCGACCAGCACATGTCCATGGCGTCGACCGCCATGCGGATGTCGGCCGAGTTCTTTCCCGAGTAGCCGCGGCCCGGGATCTCGATCATCTCCACGGCCGCCTCGTGCAGCTCGCGCTTGTAGTCGGGGAACTTGTCCCAGTCGCAGTACGCGCGCTTGACGACGATCTTCCCCTTCTCGAGCAGCCGCTCCAGGAGGAGGTTCACCTCGAACTTCTTGTACTTCGCATCCATCACGCCGATGGCGATGTTCTCGAAGTCGAAAAACAAGGCGATCTTGCTGTCGCTCATGCGTGTGGATGGAACGGTGCCGTAGTCCCCGCTCTCGACGGTGGTTTCAGAGTTGGATTTGCGTGACGCCACGCCGGGAGTCTAGCATCGCCCGCTTGAATCGCTACCTCACCCTGGCCCGGCCGTTCACCCTGCTTCCCCCTCTGCTCGGCATCGTCTCCGGTGCGATCTGCGCGTGGGGCTCGGCGCACAATCCCGATCCGTCGCGCGCCGTGACGCTGTCCGTGATCCTCACGGTGACGCTCGGCTCGCTCTGCGCGTCGTTCCTCAACGCCGCCAACAACACGCTCAATCAGATCTACGACCTCGAGATCGACCGCATCAACAAGCCCAATCGCCCGCTCGTCACCGGCGAGGCCTCGATCCGCGGCGCCTGGATCTTCACCTGGGTCATGTACGTCCTCGGCACGATCCCGACCTGGCTCGTGGTCGTCTATCCGTACAACAGCTGGACGCAGAAGCTCTTCGCGCCGCTCGCGTGGCACGAGTGCTTCTTCATCTATCTCATCGCGCTCGTCTCGACGTTCGTCTACTCCGTGCCCGCCCTCGGCCGCACGAAGGCGCATCCGATCGGCGCGAACCTCACCATCGCCATCCCGCGCGGCCTGCTGCTGAAGGTGGCCGGCTGGACGATGGTCGCCCGCGCGCATCACGCCGAGCCGTGGTTCATCGGCGCGATCTTCATGCTCTTCCTCCTCGGCGCCGCGTCGACGAAAGACTTCAGCGACATGAAAGGCGACGCCGCCGGCGGCTGCCGCACGCTGCCCATCGCCTTCGGCGTGCGCAAGGCGGCGTGGATGATCGCCCCGTTCTTCGTCCTCCCCTGGCTGCTCATGCCCATCGGCGCCGCCACCGGCATCCTCACCGGCAACGCCGCGTTCATCTCCATCCTCGGCATCGCGCTCGCGCTCTGGGGCGCGTACACGGTCTGGCTGATCGTGCGCAACCCCGACGAGCTCACCGCCACGGAGAACCACCCCAGCTGGCGCCACATGTACCTGATGATGATGGCCGCCCAAATCGGCTTCGCCGCCGCGTACCTCGTCTAGGAGTGCGGCGGCGACCAGCCGCCGCTTTGGTAACCGTGCCTCCGCCTCGAGTTTCCGGTACAAAAGCGGCGGCCGTGCCGCCGCACTCCTAAAAACGACGCAACTCCAGGACGCGGTAGACCCACACGCCCGTCGGGAACTCCGTCGTATACGCCGCCTTGTAGTGCGCCGCGAGGAACGCGTTGTACGCATCGCGCTCCGGGAAATGAAAGTGCGTCGCGTAGAGCCGGTCCACCAGCGCGAACTCGTACCGCGCGTTCGGATCGCGCCGCGTGAACGGCACGAACTGCGGCCCCGTCGCATCGAACATGTTGTTGTCCGCGACCAGAATCTTCGCCTCCGGATTGCGCACGCGGATGGCCTCGATCACCTGCCAGACTTCCGAACGCCCCTGCGCGTGCAGCACCGCCGGCCCATAGAACTCCCCGATGAACCGCTCCCCATACTGCGCGCCATAGAAGAGGTAGTTCGGAAAGAAGCGCACCACGTCGAAAACCTGCACCGCAAACAGCACGGCCACGACCACGACAGCGGACCGCCGGCGTCCCCGCCGGCTGTCTGTGGCGGCGTCCCGCCGCCACTCCCGCCCGACCGCAGGCGAGACGCCTGCGGAGACAGCCGGCGAGACGCCGGCGCTCCACACTCCCATCGCGATGAACAAATACAGCAGCGGATAGAACTGCACCTGATGGTGCGGCGTCTCGTACCCGAACAGCGTCCCCTTCAGCGTCAGGTTCACCAGCAACGCGAGCAAGAACCACCGCGCCCGCGGATGAAACGCGAACACCACCCACGCCCCCACCTTGATGACCAGCAGAAGAAACGGAAAGAACCACGGCGCGCTGGTCGTGCCGAGGCCGAGGTAATTCCAGAACGGATACTTGCCCCCGCCGGCCAGACAGGCGTCGATGAGTGCGCGCAGCACCGGCGGCGAGAGATAGACGATCGTCGTGGCGAAAAACGTGGCCGCGGCGATCGGAATGAACAGCAGGTCGCGCCACGACGGACGAAAGCGCGTCACGTACAGCGCCACGAGAAAGATCAGATTGAACGCCGCCAGGATGTGAGAAGCCCCCGCCAGCCCCGTGAACACCGCACTCGCGACGAGCGATCCCCAACGTAG
>DASUSL010000344.1:0-25633 GCA_036375135.1 Thermoanaerobaculia bacterium
CGAAGAGTTTCCTCTTCCCCCCATCCCCAACCCCCCGAAAACCTAGGCCCCCCCAAAAAACCTCCCTCCCCCCAGCCCGTACAATACCCGGCGACGGAGAAGGTGGGGTCATGGGCGATATTTTGGCGGTTCGGGATGTGCGGAAGACGTTTGGGGAGGTCCGGGCGGTGGATGGGGTTTCGTTCACCGTCCGGAGCGGGACGATCACGGGGTTGCTCGGGCGGAACGGGGCCGGGAAGACGACGACCATCCGTATGATCACCGGCATCTTCATGCCGGACTCCGGGTCGATCGAGTGGCTGGCGGGGGACAAAGGCAACGCCTTTCGCGACCGCATCGGCTATCTCCCCGAGGAGCGCGGGCTTTACAAGCAGATGAAGGTCGTCGAGCTCCTGCTCTTCCTGGCGGAGATCAAGGGCTGCCGTCCGCAGGACACGAAGCTGAAGATCGATCACTGGCTCGAGCGCTTCGAGCTCACGGACAAGCGTGAGGCGAAGATCGAGGAGCTGTCGAAGGGCAACGCGCAGAAGGTGCAGCTCATCGGGACGCTGCTCCACGATCCCGACCTGATCATCCTCGACGAGCCGCAGTCCGGACTCGATCCCGTGAACATGGTCCTCGTGCGCAACCTGCTGCGTGACCTGCGCAAGGAGGGGAAGACGATTCTCCTCTCCACGCACATGATGGCCGAGGCGGAGAAGATGGCGGACGAGATCATCCTCATCCACCAGGGACAGGTCGTGCTCGAGGGGACGCTGGACCAGGTGCGCGGCTCGTTCGGCCGCGACACGCTGCACATCGACTTCGACGGTGACGGCTCATTCCTCGGCGAGCTTCCGCAGGTGCGCAGGGCCTCCATCCTCGGCAACTCCGCGGAGCTCAGTCTGGCCGCGGGCGCCGACGCGCAGCAGGTCCTCCAGGCCGCGGTGCCGCGGCTGCGCATCCGCCGATTCGAGCTCATGGCGCCCTCGCTCGAAGAGATTTTCATTGCGAAGGTGGGAGCGGAGACGCTCGGCGCCGAGGTGGTGAACCGATGAACAAACTGTATGCGGTAATGAAGCGCGAGTACGTCCAGGCCGTCCGCAAGAAGTCCTTCATCATCATGACCCTGCTGCTGCCCTTCCTCATGGGCGCACTGATCTTCCTTCCCGGACTGCTCATGGCCAAGGGGCTGGGCACCAAGCGCATCGCGGTCCTGGACGGCACGGGCAGGCTCGCGGAGACGTACGCGAAGCCGAGCGAAGAGCCGAAGGAAGAGAAGAGCGCCGGCGTGAAGGACGAAGCGCGGAAGGCGCTGAGCGGGCGTCGCCGCCCGCCGACGCTGCCGTCGCAGCTCCAGGTCGAATACGTGAATCTGGCGCAGAGTGCGAGTCTCGACGAGTCGGCCAGGCCGTATCTCAAGCGGATGTCGTTCGACAAAGACTCGCCGCAGAAGCTCGACGGCATCTTCATCATCCCGAAGACGGCGGTGAGTGACTCCGATGCGCAGATGACGTACTACAGCCGCTCGTCGACGGACGTCATGACGCAGGAGCGCCTGGCGCGGCTGGCCAACCGCTCGCTGCAGCGCATGCGCCTCACCGCGAACGGCATCAGCCCCGAGACGATCGACGCGCTCATGCAGGACCTGCCGTCCGAGGCGGTGCAGCTCTCGCGCTCGGGCGAGCAGAAGAAGGGGGGAGAGCTCAACTTCATCGTGGCCTTCCTCTTCGGCGCGATGCTGATCCTCCCGTCGCTGGTCTACGGACAGGAAACGATGCGCGGCATCGTGCAGGAGAAGACCGATCGCGTGGTCGAGGTGCTGGTCTCGTCGGTCAGCCCGATGCAGCTCCTCAGCGGCAAGATCCTCGGCGTGGCGGCGGTCGGCCTCACGCAGATCGCGGTCTGGCTGCTGATGGCCACCCTGGCCGGCGCGTACATCGGAACCACGCTCGCCATCGCCAATGCCGACATCAACCTCTCGCAGTTCCTGCGCCCCATCGTCGGGCTCTACTTCTTCATCTTCTACATCCTGGCGTACCTGACCTACGTCTGCATCTACGCGATCGCCGGCGCGATCTGCAACTCCGAGAAGGAGGCGCAGCAGTTCATGATGCCGATCATGATGCTGATGATGGCGCCGTGGTTCCTGATGATGCCGATCGTGCTGAATCCCGACGCGCCGTTCGCGGTCGGCTTCTCGCTCGCGCCGGTGTTCGGGCCGATCACGATGTTCGTCCGCTCCACGGTCACCGATCCGCCGCTGTGGCACTTCCTGGTCTCGATCGGACTCTCGATCCTGACCATCCTGGCGTTCTTCTGGGTGACGGCGAAGATCTTCCGCGTCGGCATCCTGTCGTACGGCAAGCGGCCCACGATCCCGGAGCTGTTGCGCTGGGTGCGCGTAGCGTGAGCTATGATCCCCCCGGTCAGAAAAGGGCAGGGGGGAATCGAATGCCGGAACCCAAAACGCTCAACGACATCTACGCGACGACGGTCTCCATCGACCGTCCCGCGATCATGAAATACAAGAGCGGCGACCGGTGGCTGGACATCACGGTGCCGGAGTTCCGCGACACCGTGCGCGGACTCGCCGCCGCGCTGCACGAGCTGGGCGTGAAGCCCGGCGATCGTGTGGGCATCCTCTCGGAGAACCGTCCCGAGTGGACGATCGCCGACTTCGCCATCCTCGCCGCGAGCGCCGTCTCCGTCCCGGTCTATCCGACGCTGCTCGGCTGGCAGATCGAGTACATCCTCAACGACGCCGGAACGGTGGCGCTGATCTGTTCGAACCAGGAACAGCTCGACAAGCTCCTGGAGATCCGCGCGCACGTGCCGTGTCTCAGCACGATCATCGTCTGCGATCCGCCGGCCACTCTGCCGCCGGGCGTGCGCTCGTTCCGCGACGTCGTCGAGAGCGGGAAGAAGCACGAGAAGACGATCCCGAACTGGTTCGAGCAGTCGAGCAAGTCGCGCGGCCCGAACGACCTGGCCACGCTGGTCTACACCTCCGGCACGACCGGCAATCCGAAGGGCGCCATGCTCACGCACGGCAACATCGCCTCGAACGTGAACGCGGTGCGGGAGTTCGTGCCGTTTCAGGCGGGCGACACCGCCCTCTCCATCCTCCCGCTCTCGCACATCCTCGAGCGGATGGTCGACTTCCTCTATCTCTACAAAGGCGGCTGCATCGCCTACGCGGAGAACGTGACCAAGGTCGCCGACAACCTCGGCGAAGTGAAGCCGGAGTTCTTCGCCGCGGTGCCGCGCCTCTTCGAGAAGATGCGCGCGCGCATCATGGACAACGTGGCCACGGCGCCGCCGGTGCGGCAGAAGATCTTCCACTGGGCGCTGAGCATCGCCGAGGAGCGCCTGCCGTACCGCGTCGACCGCAAGCCGATGCCGTTCGGGCTGAAGATGAAGTCCGCCATCGCGGACAAGCTGGTCTTCAGCAAGATCATCGCGCGCCTCGGCGGCAAGGTGAAGTACGTCGTCTCCGGCGGCGCGCCGCTCTCGGCGGAGCTGGCGGCGTTCTTCATCGGCGCCGGCGTGGAGATCCTCGAAGGCTACGGCCTCACCGAGACCTCGCCCGTCATCGCCGTGAATCGCCCCGACAAACGCCGCATCGGCTCGGTCGGACCGATCATTCCCGGCGTCGAGGTGAAGATCGCCAGCGACGGCGAGATCCTCTCGCGCGGCCCGCACATCATGCAGGGCTACTGGAACAATCCCGAGGCCACGGCGCAGGCCATCGATGCCGAGGGATGGTTCCACACGGGCGACATCGGCGAGATCGACCAGGACGGTTTCCTCAAGATCACCGACCGCAAGAAAGACATCCTCATCAACGCGTACGGCAAGAACATCGCGCCGCAGCCGCTCGAAGCGCTGCTCAAGAGCTCTCCGTACGTCGGCACGCCGGTCCTCATCGGCGACCGCCGCAAGTACCTGGTCGCGCTGATCGTGCCGAACTTCGAGAAGCTCGAGCGCGAGGCCACCGCCCTCGGCGTGCAGTTCAAGACGAAAGAGGAACTGGTCGCGCACGAGCAGGTGAAGAAGCTCATCCAGGACGAGATCGACCGCTTCAACCAGAACCTCGACCGGCAGGAGAAGATCCGCCGCTTCGCGCTGCTGCCGCGCGACTTCACCATCGAGGACGACGAGATCACGCCGTCGCTGAAGGTGAAGCGCAAGAACATCGACAAAAAGTACAAGCAGATCATCGACACGCTGTACGCCGACGAGAACCTCGTGGAAGCCACCGCATGACCTCTGTTGCCGAAGTCCCGGTCGCCGCCTCCACCGCCTTTACGATCGAGCGGGAGGGCGACCTGGCCATCGTCTGGTTCGACCTGCCGGGCGAGAAGGTCAACAAGTTGTCCACTCCCGTGCTGCACGAGCTGTCGGGCGTGCTGGACCGGATCGCGGCCAGCGACGCCAGGGCGGTGATCATCGCCTCGCGCAAGCGGGGCATCTTCATCGCCGGCGCGGACGTGATGGAGTTCACGAAGGTCACGGGCGCGGAGCAGGCCAAAGGCTACGTGCTCCTCGGCCAGCAGGTCTTCACCAAACTGCAGAATTTGAAGCAGGTCACGGTGGCGGCCATCGACGGCATGGCCCTCGGCGGCGGCTGCGAGCTGGCACTCAGTTGCGACTGGCGCGTCATGTCCGACTCGCCGCGCGCGCAGATCGGACTCCCCGAGGTCAAGCTGGGGATCTTTCCGGCGTGGGGAGGGACCAGCAAGCTGCCGCGGCTCATCGGGCTGCCCGGCGCGCTGGACATCATCCTCAACGGCAAAGCGCTCGACGGGAAGCGCGCCAAACGCGCGGGACTCGTCGATGAAGTGGTGGAGTCGGGGATCGTCCTCGACGTCGCGAAGAAGTTCGCCGCGCGCGGCAAGCGCAAAGGCGGCGTGCGCACGAAGTTTTACGTCGAAGGCAATCCGCTGGCGCGCAACGTCATCTTCTCCAAGGCGCGCAAGGCGGTGATGGCGCAGACCAAGGGACACTATCCCGCTCCGCTGAAGGCCATCGAGGTGATGGAGTACGCCATGTCCGCGGGCGTCGAGCGCGGCATGCAGCGCGAGGCGGAAGAGGCGGCGGCGCTGGTCAACAACGACGTGGCCCGCAACCTCGTGCAGCTCTTCTTCCTCATGGAAGAGTCGAAGAAGGATCCGCTCGACGCGAAGCCGCTCGACGTCTCGTACGTCGGCGTCCTCGGCGCGGGCGTGATGGGCGGCGGCATCGCCCAGATCGTGGCCGACAAGACCGACGCCGACATCCGCATGCGCGACATCAACTGGAACGCCATCGGCGGCGGCATGAAGGCGGCGGCGCGCGTCTGGAAGAAGAAGGTCGAGCGCCGGCGCATGACCCGCGGCGAGATGCAGCGCAAGCTGGCCCGCATCAGCGGCACCACCGACTGGAGCGGCTTCTCGCGCGCCGACGTGGTCATCGAGGCGGTCGTCGAGAGCATCCCCATCAAGCGCAAGGTGCTGGCCGAGTTCGAGGCGCTGGCGAAGGATGGGGCGATCTTCGCCACGAACACGTCCACCATTCCGATCACGCAGATCGCCGCCGAGGCGAAGCATCCCGAGAACGTGGTGGGCATGCACTTCTTCAATCCCGTCGACCGCATGCCGCTCGTGGAAGTGATCCGCGGCGAGAAGACGTCCGACGTGGCCATGGTCACGACCGCCGCGCTCGCGCGCAAGCTCGGCAAGACCGTCGTCTACTGCAACGACGGGCCGGGCTTCGTCGTGAACCGCATCCTCGGGCCGTACATGAACGAGTCGGGCTTCCTGCTCGAGGAGGGGAACTCCATCGAGTCGCTGGACAAGGCCATGGTCGACTTCGGGATGCCGATGGGACCGATGGCGCTGCTGGACGAGGTGGGCATCGACGTGGCCGCGAAAGTGGCGGGCATCCTCACCGAGGCGTTCGGCAACCGCATGCAGAAATCGACGGTGGTCGAGAAGCTGTACGCCGACGGCCGCCACGGCAAGAAGAACGGCAAGGGGCTGTACCTGTACGAAGAAGGGAAGCGCAAAGGTCCGGACGCCTCGGTGTACAAGCTGCTCGGCATCGGCACGCCGAAGCACGCGGACGCGAAGGCGGTCGTGGAGCGGATGGTGCTGGCCATGATCAACGAGGCCTCGCTGATCCTCGACGAGAAGATCGTCGCCTCGGCCGCCGAGCTCGATCTGGCCATGATCATGGGCACCGGCTTCCCGCCGTTCCGCGGCGGGCTGCTGCGCTACGCCGACTCGCTGGGCACCCCGTACATCGTGTCGCGGCTCGATGAGCTGTCGTCGACGGTCGGCCCGCGGTACCGTCCCAACGAGCCGCTCCAGCGGCTCGCCGCGCGCGACGGGAAGTTCTATCAGACGTACGTGCGTTCGTGAAGATCGCGTGTCATCCCGAGCCGCGTAGACGGCGAGGGATCCCCTGCGGATGCACGCAGGTCGCTCCGTCGCAGGGGATCCTTCGCTGCGCTCAGGATGACAGGCCGACGCACGTTCGTCCCGCCGCATGAGTTTCGACACCGCTCCCGAACCGCTCAAGCGGCACCAGCGCGCGATCTTCATCGCGCTCGCGCTCTTCTGCGCCGCCACGCGCTTCCTGGCCCTGGCCCGCTCGCTGTGGGACTGGGACGAGGCCCTCTTCACGATGGCCATGCGCGACTACGACGTGACGATGCACCACCCGCATCCGCCGGGCTTCCCGGTGTACATCGCCATGGCCAGGGTGGCGCGCCTCGTCATCAGCGACGACTTCCGCGCGCTGCAGAGCGTGAACATGATCGCGGCGGTGCTGGTCTTCCCGGCGCTGTTCCTCTTCGCGCGCGAGCTGCGTCTCGGCTTCACCACCAGCGCCTCCGCCGCGGCGCTCTTCGCCTTCTTCCCGAACGTCTGGTTCTTCGGCGGCGGCGGCTTCAGCGACGTCCCGTCGATCGTGCTGGTGCTGTTCGCCGCGGCGTTCCTGCTGCGCGGCATCCGCGACCGCAAGTCGTACTTCATCGGCACGCTGCTGCTGGCGCTGGCCATCGGCATCCGCCCGCAGAACCTCCTGGTCGGACTGGTGCCCGGGATCCTGGCCACGTGGAGGCGGCGCTGGTGGGAGATCGTCCTGGCGCTGCTGATCGGCATCGTGATCGTCGGAACGGCGTTCGGCAGCGCGATCCATTTCACCGGCTCGCTGGACGAGTACCTGCGCATGGTGCGCGAGCACGGCGACTACATCACGCGCATCGACTCCTTCCGCGCTCCGGCGCGGCCGCCGCTGTGGCGCATCTTCGACCGCTTCTTCCTCAAGCAGTACCAGTCGCCGCTGCTGAGCGTGATCGCCTCGCTGTTCGTGGTGATCTCCATCGCCGGCGCGATCCGCGAGCGCAGCCGGCCGCTGCTCCTCAACGCGCTGACGTTCGGCGCGTTCGCGATCTTCGCCTGGCTGATGCTCGACCGCTTCTCGATCAGCCGCTTCTCGATCGGCTACCAGCCGATGTTCGCGGTGTTCGTCGCGGATGGCATTCGCCGCGTCGGGAAGCAGCGCGAGTGGATGCTCTCCGCCGCGCTGGTGCTCGCGTTCATCGTCTACACCTTCCCCGCGCTGACGCCGGTGCGCAACGAGGTGGCCCCGTCGATCGTGGCCGCGAGCACCGCCGCGCAGCGCATCGACCCGAAGCGCGAGCAGCTCTTCGTCGGCCACACGATGATGGTCTTCATGGACCTCCTCGCGCCGCGCTTCCCGTACACGCGCGTGGTCGACGACCGCGCGCTGCCCGTCGACGCGAAGGAAAGCGCGTGGATGCTGGCGGAGATCACCACCACGAAGGACGAAGGGTTTGTCTTCCGGCGCGAGCGCGGCGCGCTCTGGAACATCTCCCGCCGCCATTACTTCGACATCAAGCTCGCGCCGCTCAGCCAGCGCGCGCGCTTCGACGCCGGCTGGTACGAGCCCGAGTCCGAGAAGACGCATCAGTGGCGCTGGATGGGGGCGCACTCGTTCACCGAGCTGCCTCCCGCGCGCGGCGAGACGCTGCTGCGCGTGCACTTCGGCGTTCCGGGCGAGCTCGTGCAGCAGCATCCGCACATCACGGTCAGACTGAACGGACAGGAGATCGACAGGATCCCCGTGGCCGGCGACTCGATCGAGCGCGACTACCACGTGCAGCCCGCCGCCGAGGGGCAGTCGAACGTGCTCGAGCTCCACATCGACCGCACGGTCCCATCGCACGATCCGCCGCGCCCTCACGGGTTGCGGTTGCGCTATCTCGCGTGGGGACCGGCGTGACGGAACGCGCCGCACTCCCTGGCTCGTGAATTGGACAGGAGTGCCCACGTGAGACTGCTCGCGATCATCCTCTCCTGCGTTCTCGGCGGCGCCGCCGGTGCCACGCAGCGTTTCCTCGTCCCCATTCATCTCGTCGAGCCCGTCAACGGCGACGCCGGCTCCCGCTGGGCATCGGAGCTGACCGTGCTCAACACCGGGACCACGGGCGCGTACATCGAGAACTACGGCACCTGTGCGCCGACGGGTGGGCCGTGCATCTATCCGCTCTTCCCGCGCGTCGCCGAGAGCGGCACGCCGGTTCGAGACGTCTCCTTCACCATCCCCGCCGCGATGCTCATCGTCGAGGACCAGTACGTCGACCAACTCGTCTTCAGCGCGCGCGTGCGCGATCTCTCGCGCAACACGCAGAGCTGGGGAACGTGGCTCCCGGTCGTGCCGGAATCCGCGGCAGTGCATGGAACGCTGACACTGCTCGATGTTCCGATCTCTGCGGGATTCCGGCAGACACTGCGCGTCTACTCTTTCGATATTGCCAACGGCCGCTCCGTGCTCGTGCGTGTGTATGGTGCCGTAGCGCCGGACCCTGCGAATCCAACCACGTACACGCAGCCGAACCCGCTTCTCGGCGAGACGGTGCTGCCGCTGCGCCGGGCGGAGGGGTTGCGGGCCGCGCCGCTGTACGCCGAGATCGGCAACCTCGCCACCATTGCGAACGTCACCGGCTACGACAAGGTCTGGCTCACGATCGAGCCGCAAGGCGCCTTCGGCGTCTGGGGGATGGTGAGTATCACGAACAACACCACGCAGGAGGTCACGATGATCGTGCCGCATCGCAGCCACTGACGATGTGGCCGAACGTGAGGAAGTGTCCCTTCCGGTATCTCCGGCGGGTGCGGGCGTGATAAGAATCCAGGTGGAGCGCTGCGCTCCACCTGGAGAACTTTTGAATGACCATGACCGCTGAAGAACGCCAGGTCGACCTCGTCGACCGGCTGGCGGCGGAGGCTCGCCGCCGCGTCCCGTCCCGTGAGGGCGAGAGCATCGAGCATTTCGTGCGCCGCTACTTTGCGCACGTCGCTCCCGACGACATCATCTACACGAACTTCGACACCCTCCTCGGCGGCGCGCTGTCGCTGTGGGAGTTCGGCCAGAAGCGCACCCCCGGCACGCCGGCCATCCGCCTCTTCAACCCGACCCAGGAGAAAAACGGCTGGGGCCTCGAGCACACCGTCGTCGAGATCGTGAACGACGACATGCCGTTCCTCGTCGACTCGGTCACCGCCGAGATCCACCGCCGCGACCGCAAGATCCATCTCCTGCTGCACCCGGTCATCCGCGCCGTGCGCGACGACAACGGGCGCCGTCTCGAGATCACCGACACGCTCGCCGCGCCGGCCGACGCGGTCGTCGAGTCGTACATGCACGTCGAGATCGACCAGGAGACCGAGCCCTCGGAGCTCGAGTCGATCCGCGTCTCGCTCGAGCACATCCTGCGCGAGGTGCGCCTGGCCGTCACCGACTGGCGCGGCATGCGCGCGCGCCTGCAGGAAGACATCGCCGAGCTCGAAACGGCGAAGCTCCCCATGCCCGCGGAGGAAGTGGCCGAGGCACGCGAGTTCCTCAAGTGGCTCGACGACGGCAACTTCATCTTCCTCGGCCATCGCCGCTACACCTTCAAGACCCGCGACGGCGAAGACTTTCTCGCGCCGCTGCCGGAGACCGGCCTGGGCATCCTCCGCGACATCCGTCCGGAGTCCGTCGACCGCGGCAACGAGCCGCTCTCGCCCGAGTTCAGCGCGTACGCGCGCACCAAAGACCTGATCATCGTCACCAAGGCCAACAGCCGCAGCGTGATCCACAAGCCGGTGCCGATGGACCGCATCGGCATCAAGCGCTACGACGACACCGGCAACCTGATGAGCGAGGACCGCTTCCTCGGCCTCTTCACTTCCGCCGCCTACAGCCGCAGCGTGTTCCACATCCCGATGCTGCGCCTCAAGGCCAAGCGCACGCTCGACCGCGCCGGACTCGATCCGCGCTCGCACAACGGCAAGGCGCTGGTCGACATCCTCGAGACCTTCCCTCGCGACGAGTTCTTCCAGATCACCGACGCCGAGCTGTTCGACATCGCCCGCGGCATCCTGCTGCTGCAGGAGCGGCAGCGTGTGGCCCTCTTCGTCCGCCGCGACGTCTTCGAGCGCTTCGTGGCCTGCTACGTCTTCGTGCCGCGCGACCGTTACACGCCGGAGTTCAAGGACCGCGCGAAGGCGGTGCTCGAAGAGGCGTTCGGCGGACGCGACACGCAGGTCTACGACCACGTGACGATGTCCACGCTCGCGCGCGGCCTCTTCATCGTCCGCACCACGCCGGGGAAGATCCCCGAGGTCGACATCCGCCGCATCGAGGCGCAGATCGGCGAGGTGGCGCGCACGTGGGGCGACCGCCTGCTCGACGCGCTCTGCATCCAGCGGGGCGAGGAGATCGGCATCGACCTCCATCACCGCTACAAGAAGGCGTTCCCGCTCGCGTACGCGGAGCGGTTCACCGCCGAGGCCGCGCTGTACGACATCGGCCACGTCGAGCACGTCCTGGCCACGGGCGAGCTGGTGGTCGACCTCTATCGCCACCGCTCCGACGAGCTGCAGTTCCACTGCAAGATCATTCACGCCGGGCCGCCCGTGCCGCTGTCGGAGATCATGCCGCGGCTCGAGAACATGGGCCTCAAGGTGCTGGCCGAGGTGCCGTACGAAGTGCAGCCGTACGGCTCGAATCAGATCGTGCGCATCCGCGACTTCAGCCTGGCCGGCGAGGGGATGCAGGACGACCTCGAGCCGGTGAAGGAGCTCTTCCAGGAAGCGTTCATCCGCGTCTGGACGCGCCAGGCGGAGAACGACGGCTTCAATCGCCTCGTCCTCGGCGCGGAGCTCGAGTGGCACGAGGTGGTCGTGCTGCGCGCGTACGCGAAGTACCTCCGCCAGATCGGCGTGACGTTCAGCGAGACGCTCATCCAGCAGACGCTGGCCCGGCATCCGTCCATCACGCGCGCCATCCTGCAGCTCTTCAAGAACTACTTCGATCCGGCCATGGGCGACATCGACATGGGCCGCAAGGGCGCGGGCCTGGGCATCCGCTCGCAGATCGAGGACGCACTGAACGGCGTCACCAATCCCGACGAAGACCGCATCCTCCGCCTGTACGTGGCGCTGATCGAGGCCACGCTGCGCACCAACTACTTCCAGCGCGACGAGAACGGCGAGCGCAAGCTGTACGTCTCGTTCAAGCTCGACTCGAAGCAGGTGCCGGAGCTGCCGGAGCCGCGGCCGGTGTACGAGATCTTCGTGTACGCGCCGTGGATGGAAGGCATTCACCTGCGCGGCGGCAAGGTCGCGCGCGGCGGCCTGCGCTGGTCCGACCGCCGTGAGGACTTCCGCACCGAGATCCTCGGCCTGATGAAGGCGCAGATGGTCAAGAACGTCGTCATCGTGCCGGTCGGCTCGAAGGGCGGCTTCGTGGTCAAGAATCCGTCCGCCGACCGCGCCGCGTTCCAGCAGGAAGGGATCGAGTCGTACAAGACGCTGCTGCGCGGGATGCTCGACATCACCGACAACCTGCGCGGCGACGGCGTCATCCCGCCGCGCGACGTGGTGCGCCGCGACGGCGACGATCCGTATCTCGTCGTCGCCGCCGACAAAGGCACCGCCACGTTTTCGGACATCGCAAACGGCATCTCCCTGGAGTACGGCCACTGGCTCGGCGACGCGTACGCGTCCGGCGGCTCGGCCGGCTACGATCACAAGGGGATGGGCATCACCGCGCGCGGCGGGTGGGAGGCGGTCAAGCGCCACTTCCGCGAGCTGGGCGTGAACACGCAGAGCGAGGACTTCACCGTGGTGGGCGTCGGCGACATGTCGGGCGACGTGTTCGGCAACGCCATGCTGCTCTCGCCGCACATCCGCCTGCAGGCGGCCTTCAACCACTCCCACATCTTCGTCGACCCGAATCCCGACGCGGCCAAGTCGTTCGCCGAGCGCCGGCGCATGTTCGACAACCGCCTGAACTGGAACGGCTACAACCCGGAGCTGCTGTCGAAGGGCGGCGCGGTGTTCGAGCGCAGCGCCAAGACGCTCACCGTCTCCGACGAAGTGCAGCAACTGTTCGAGCTGCCGAAGAAGAGCGTCACGCCGCAGGAGCTGATGCGCGCGATCCTGACCGCGAAGGCCGACCTGCTCTGGCTGGGCGGCATCGGCACGTACGTGAAGGCGTCGACGGAAGACCACGCCGCCGCGCGCGACCGCGCCAACGACGCGATCCGCATCGACGGCAGCGAGCTGCGCGTGCGCGTGGTGGGCGAGGGCGCGAACCTCGGCTTCACGCAGCGCGGGCGCATCGAGTACGCGCTCAACGGCGGTCACATCAACACCGACGCGATCGACAACTCCGCCGGCGTCGACACGTCGGACCACGAGGTGAACATCAAGATCGCGCTGTACGACGCGATCGAGCGGGGCGAGCTGGCCGGCATCAGGGAACGCAACAGCATCCTCGCCGAGATGACCGACGACGTGGCCGCGCTCGTCCTGCGCGACAACTACGAGCAGACGCAGGCCATCAGCGTCACCCACGCCCTCGGCGAGACGATCCTCGACACCCAGGCCCGCTTCATGCGCGGCATGGAAAAGTCCGGAAAGCTCGACCGCGCGCTGGAAGGGCTCCCCGACGACGAGACCATCGCCGACCGCCACACGCAGGGCCTCGGCCTGACCCGTCCCGAGATCGCCGTGCTGCTCGCCTACGCGAAGATGGTGCTCTACGAGGAGCTGCTCAAGTCCGACCTGCCCGACGATCCGCAGCTCGTCGACGATCTGGTGCTGTACTTCCCCGACGAGCTGCGCGTCCGCTTCCGCGCCGCCATCGACCGCCACCGCCTGCGCCGCGAGATCATCGCCACGGTCGTCACGAATGCCATGATCAACCGCGTGCGGCCGACGTTCGCCTGGCAGATGTGCGACGAGACGTCGAAGCCGCCGGCCGACATCGCCCGCGCCTTCATCATCATGCGCGACTCGTTCGACCTGCGCCCGATCTGGGCGGACATCGAGGCGCTCGACAACAAGCTCGCCGCGAGCGTGCAGACGGAGATGATGATCTCCGTGGCGCGCCTGCTGGAGCGGGCCATCGTCTGGCTGCTGCGCAGCGGCTACGAGAAGCTCGACATCGCCGCGTACGTCGAGCAGTTCCGCCCGCGCATCGCCGCGATGCAGGGCCGCCTGACCGACATCCTGCCGGCGTCGATCCTCGGGCCGGTGCGCGTGCGCCAGGCGGAGCTGATGGAAGACGGCATCCCCGAGGAACTGGCGCGCCGCGTGGCCAGCCTCGACGTGATGAGCTCCGCCATGGACATCATCCGCATCTCGCGCATGGATGCGGCGCATGGCGTGGAGGACGTGGCACGCGTCTACTTCGGCCTCGGCGCCCGCTTCTCGCTCGACCGCCTGCGCAGCGTGACGGCCGGCATCGCCGCCGAGACGCCGTGGCAGAAGACCGCGCTGGCCACGCTGATCGAGGACCTCTTCCACTACCAGAGCGCCCTCGCCACCCGCGTCATCACCGAGACCGACGGCGCGGCGGACCCGGTCGATGCCTGGCTGTCGAAACGCCCGCGCGTGGTGGAGCGCGTCGACCAGACCATGCACGACTTCCGCGCCGCGGCATCGGTCGATCTGGCGATGCTGACCGTCGCCTCACGCCAGTTCCGCATGCTGGTCGAAAGCTGAAGTCCGGAGTGCGGCGGCCGCGACGCCGCCGCACTCCCGCCGGTTTAGTGGAGGACAGGCAATCCGCACTAAGCAGACCGCACTCATTCCGCCAACGCACAAGGGAACGACCGGGGGCCTCCGGCGGGCCGACGCGGTCGGCAGCGCTTGTCATGCACGTGCGTCCCCAAGACCCGCGCTTCATGCGACAACCGTGAGGTCCGGCCATGCCAACCAGCGCTGCCGGCCGCGCCGGCCCGCCGGAGGCCCTTCGTCGTCCCTCGTGTCGGCGGAGTGAATGCGGTCTGCTTAGCGTTGACGCGCCGGATCGAGGGTCACGGCGCCGCTCGCGCGGCGCCGCGCTCCGAGGTCTATCTGGTAACGACGCTGATGCGGCCCTGGTCGATCGGGGCGAGGTCGTACGTCCCCACGGGGAAGCTGCGGCAGTCGACCTGGCGCGTGCGCGAGATCAGGTAACCGACATCATCCTTCCGCTCCGCGTCCGTGGCCCACCACGACATGGTCCAGCCGGCGTCGTCCTTCACTTCCTCGTCGCTCGGGAACCAGGTGATGTCCTTCTCCCGGTACGAGCCGAAGGTGAAGCGATCGGTCGGATCCTTCGGGTCGAGGTCGTTGTCCGCCACGGTCAGCGTGGCGACCCGCCCGATCATCGACCGGACGTTCGAGTCGCTGACGACCCCGCCCATCGTCACGCTCGTCCCGACGGCGCTCATGCAGTCCACCGTGACCTTCATGACGAAGTCCCTGACCAGAATGGTTTCCTTGGCGTCTTCCTGGCCGAGCTCCCCGTCCGAGACGAGCGTCGGGCCGGTCAGCGTGAAGTAGCCTTGCGCGGATCGCACGTCGCCCACGGCGTCGAACTCGATCGTCTGCGCGCCTTCCGTTCCTTTGAAACTGAAACTGCCCTGCGCCGACGTCTGTGCGACGAGGGGGACCGCCACCAACAGCACGAGAACAACGAGAGAGGCAGCTCGCTTCATCCGATTCTCCTCCGGGACTTGATTGTGAGGAGCCTACGTTACATGACCGCCCCGGTTTCCGTCAGTGAAATTGCTGTTGCGGGCGTCATCGTAGAATCGGCCGGTGGGATGGGCAACGGGACACATCGCAAGACTCCGGCGCGGTGAGGTCGTGCAGTTCCGGCCGCGCGGCAACTCGATGTCGCCGCGCATCCGGTCGGGCGACCTGTGCACGGTCGCGCCGGTGCCGGACGTCTCGGCCATCCGTTCCGGCGACATCGTGCTGTGCCGGGTCCGCGGAGCCGGGTACCTGCATTTCGTCAAAGCCGTCCACGGCGATCGCTTTCAGATCGGCAACAACCGCGGCGGCATCAACGGCTGGATCGCCGGCTCCGGGATCTTCGGTAAGCTCGTCGCGGTGGAGGCGTGACCCGATGAGCCTCGTCAACGAAATCGGCCCCGGTCTCGACGGACTCGCGCAGCTGCGCGCGCTGATCGCGTCCGGCCGCAGGCCGGGCATCGCCGTCTCGCTGCAGTTCGCGCTGGTGGAAGTCGAGCGCGGCCGCGCCGTCTTCGCCGGCACGCCGGGCGACCACGCCTACAACCCGATCGGCATGGTGCACGGAGGCTACGCCGCCACGCTGCTCGACTCCGCCCTCGGCTGCGCCGTGCACTCGTGCCTCAGCGCGACGCAGAGCTACACCACGCTCGAGCTCAAGGTCGCGTATCACAAGCCGATCACCCGCGAGACCGGCCCGCTGCGCGCGGAAGGACGCATCATCACCGTCGGCCGCCGCGCCGCCTTCGCCGAAGGGACGCTCAAAGACGAACAGGGCCGCCTCTACGCCACCGCGACCTCCACGCTGCTCGTCATCGACCAGTCATGAAGCTCCTCGGCCTGATCGGCGGCATCGCCCCCGAGTCGACGATCGACTACTACCGCCGCCTCGTGGCCGCCTGCCGCGAGCGCGCGGGCTATCCGCCCATCGTCGTCAACAGCATCGACCTGACGAAGCTGCTCGCCCTCGCGGCGAACGACCGCCCCGCACTCGCGGCGTGGCTCATCGAGGAAGTCGAGCGCGTGGCGCGGGCGGGCGCGGAGCTGGGCGCCTTCGCCTCGAACACCCCGCACCTCGTCTTCGACGAAGTGCAGCGCGCTGCGTCGATCCCGCTGGTGAGCATCGTCGACTGCGCCCGCGACGCCGCCGTCGCGCGCCGCCTCCGCCGCGTGGCCCTCCTCGGCACCCGCTTCACCATGACCGGCACGTTCTACCCAGCCGTCTTCGCCGGCGCCGGCATCGCCCTCGTCACGCCGTCGGCCGAGGAGCAGACGTGGGTGCACGACACCTACATGACCGACCTCGTCGCCGGCCGCTTCGAAGTCGCCACGCAGCGGCGCTTCCTGCGCCTCGTCGAGGAGCTGCGCGAGCGCGAACGGATCGACGGCGTCATCCTCGCCGGCACCGAGCTCCCGCTCCTCCTCCGCGACGCGACCGTGGCCGGGGTGGAGATGCTCGACACCACCGCGCTGCACGTGGCGGCGCTGGTGGAACGGATGGTGTGACGCGTTCCGTGACGGCAGGTGGCTACGACTTCGCGAGCGCCGGGCAGGCTGAAGCCCGCCCTACGTTGGGCGTGCGCGCGCGAACGCGGGATGGGCGCGTCAAGTTTTTCGCAGTGGCGCGTGATTCGTGCACCCGGCAACGCTCTTGCTAGCGGTAGGCGTCAGAAAATGTCCGACCTCGACATCATTCTGGCGTCAATCCGCCACCAGCGTGAGGATCTGGAACGCCGCGTGGCGGAGACGGCGGTCCGCGGCGAGGAAACGTCGGCGCTGCTCGAGAAGCTCGAGGAGCTGCGCAGGCGGCTCCCGCAGGAGGACGACGACGCCAAGACGGCGCCCCTCTTCCCCGCTTCCGAGTCACCGCTCGTGGCCGCGACTTAGCGGGCTCGCAGCACGACGCGCCCTTTGCGCCGGTCGCGCGCCTGGCGCCGCACGGTGTCGCTCACGTAGGCCCCGAGCTCCACCACGTCGAACGGCTTGAAGATGATGGCGTTGACGATGGTCGGATCGAGCGCGCGCAGGACGTCCGGTCCCGCCGCGCTGACGACGATGATCGACGGAGGGCGATGCTCGGGATGCTCGCCGAGCCAGCGCACGACCTCCCAGCCGGTGATCTCCGGCATCATCATGTCCAGGACGACCGCGGACGCGGGCTGCCGCTGCAGTGCCGCCAGCGCCTCCCTGCCGTCGGCCGCGAGCTCGACGTCGAGCCCTCGCCTGCGCAGCGTCAGGCCGAGGAGGCGGCGGATGGCAGGATCGTCTTCAGCGACGATCACACGGGGTGGATCTTTTCGGACCGCGGGCACACCTGCCGCCTGAGCACGGTGCATGCCGCGTCACAGGCGCCGCGGGTCTGCTCCACTACGTGCAGGCGCTGGCCTTTCATGCACCGGGCGATCGCGAACGCGCGCGCCGCGAAGCGCGGCAGGCCGTGGAGCTGGCGCTCTCGGAGGCGCAGCGGACGATGTTCGAACAGGCGCTGACGGCGTGTACCATTCAAAACAATGATGTCGAATCCGCCGGGCTCTTTCGCGGCGTGGCTGCGGCTGGCCAAGCCGATTCCCGCGACCTTCGGCGAGCATCGCGTCGTAGTGCTCGACCTCGGCCCGTCCGGTGCGCTTCTCTCCGGCGCCTGCGACTACGAGCAGGGCGCCGAGCAGGAGCTGGCCTTTCTCGACGGCCGCGGGAACGTCCGGGTGCGCGCGCTCGTGACCGGCGTCGCCGAGCATGGAGTCTCCCCGCAGCGCGACCTGCTGGTGCGCTTCCAGGAGCGAGGCGACGGGCTGCCGGAGTTCATCGGCCGCTACGAGGAACAGATCCGCCGCGCCGAGGTGGCCAACGCCGAGGGACATCTCGAAGAGAACGTCATCGACGGCGACCGCATGCTCTCCGACCTCGGCGCCGCCGCGCGCTCGGTCGAGCCGTTCCTGCGCTGCCGCCTCATCGCCGGCCGCTGGACGCGCGACATCACCACCAGCCGCGAGCAGCCGCCGGACGGCTTCACGATCTCCGCGGCCGAGACCGAGGACCAGGTGACGCTGCTGCAGCTCGCGTACGAAGAGTCGGATGCAGACGGCCGCAACGCGCTGCGCGAGTTCGCGGCGGTCAGTCTGCCGTCCGGCGGCTGACCTCTCAGCGCCGCTTCCGGACCTTCCGTTCCACCGCGCCCACCAGCCTGTGCACCTCCGGTGAGGCTGCCGCGAGCGCGCGGATGCTGCGCAGCTCCGCCTCGGCCGTGTCGTAGTCCCGTCTGCGGATCGCGTCGTTGGCGCGCCAGTAGTGGTCCGCGATGCGGTGGCGCATGTCCGCGTCGTGGAGCGCGTCCTGCGGCGTGATCTCGTACGTTCCCAGGATCGCGGAGATCTCCGCGCGCTCCTCCCCCGCGCGGGACAGCAGCGCGCGTTTCTTCCGCACGTAGGCCGGGTTCGCCGGCGACGGCTCGTGCAGCAGCAGGTCGGCCAGCTCCGCCGCGTGCTTCACCCGCACGGTGCGGAGGAGCTTCTCGCGGATCAGCATCGGCGCGCGCCGCGGCGTCGCGCGCGGCAGCGGTCCGCGCGCATCCTCCAGGATCTCCTCGTTTCCGCTGTCGATGTCGAACGTCATCCGCGTCTTGCTGCCGAACGTCGTGTCGCCGCCGTGGAACGGGATGTCGTACGCATCCCAGCAGTGCCCCAGCTCGTGGAAGAGGTAATACGCCAGCAGCTCCGCGGTCACGCCCGGCGTGGCGCTGATCAGGACGACGTCCGAGCCGCGATACGCGAGCCCGCCCACCGGCATCGCCTGCGTGCCGCTGCTGTACACCTCCAGCGGGTGGCCGACGATGCGGACGCGGATCGTGTCCGCCGCCTCGGTCGTCCCCTGAAGGAGCTTCGCCAGCACGAACGACGCGTCGCGCTCCTCGCCCGCGGGGCGCAGCGTGAGCCGCACCGGCTCGAACCACTCCCGCCGGTAGCGGCGCCACTCCGCGTTGTGGCGCGCCACCGCCTCGCGGATGAAGTCCTCCACCGCCTCGCCGTGCTGCGCGGCGAGCGTCTCGTCGTATTCGATGTGCAGCCGCACGATGCGATCGAGCCCCAGCGCCGGCCGGTGCCGGAGCGGCGGCGCCGCGGGAAGCAGCTCCACTCCCGTGCGCGCCGCAACGGCCGCCGCGACGAGGAGAACCGCCAGCGCCCTCACCCCGCGACGCTCGCCATGCCGTTCAGGTATTGGCGCAGCGCGCCGAGCTCCATGTCCAGCAGGTCGAAGCAGCGCGACAGATACTGGCGGTCGGTGATCGGGAGACTCTCCGCGTCGATCGACCGGCGCAGCGTGGTGACCTGCAGCTTGAGCGAGCGCACCCGCGCCACCGCTTCAGCGAGGGTGTCCCTGCGATCCGGCGCGGTCATGGGATTCACCGGCGGCCACTGAGGACCAGATGCGCGCGGCGGTTCTGAGCCCGCGCCGCATCGTGCTCCCCTTCCTCGAACGGGCGCTCCTCGCCGTAGCTGACCGTGACGATGCGCGAGCGGTCGACGCCGAGGGCGGAGAGATAGGAGGCCGCGCTCTCGGCGCGGCGGTCGCCGAGGGCCAGGTTGTACTGCTCGGTGCCGCGGTCGTCGCAGTGTCCCTCGACCCGGATGAGGAACGCGGGCTGCTCGCGCAGCCACGACGCCGACTGCCGCAGCGCCTCCTGCGCCTCGGCATCCAGCGTCGAGGCGTCGAACGGAAAGAACGCGTCGCGGATCCAGCCGCGCTCGCGCGCCATGCGGTCCGCTTCCGCGATGTCTTCGGCGATCACTTCGCGCTCCGTTGCCGGCTGCACGAAGTCGCGGTCGGGAGTCGGGACGGATACCTCGGCCTCCTCGGCAGGAGCCGCCGCAACGGAGGGTGCGGTCCGCGGCGGCGACACCTTCCTCGAGCGACAGCCCGAGGAGATCACCAAAACCAGAGACAGGAGAGTGCTGATGACTACTGTTTTTCTCATGACGCGCTAACCTCTTTCGCAGATCGAGCCGGGGTACCGTCCCATGGCCAGTGTAGGAAGCGGGCGGCCGGGCCGCATCGGCAATGGGGTGAGGACGACCTCGACCTTCGATCAGGTGGAACGGGACGCCGCTTCGGATACGTTGGATGCGACGTGACCCCGCCCGGCACGACCGCCGCCCTCCGGCCCGACTACACCCCGCATGCGCGCGCGGAGCGCCTCATCGCGACGGGGCGTCTGGTGCTCGCGCTGTCGTCGCTGGCGGCGGTGTATCTGGAGCCGTCGACGCCGGCGCAGTACCAGCGGGCCACCTACACGCTGCTGTCGGTGTACGCGGTGTACGCGATCGCGATCGCGTTCGTGGCGTGGCGCGCGCCGGTGCCGCCGGCGCGCTGGCGGCTGCTGTCGCACGCGCTCGACCTGGTGCTGTTCTCCGTCTTCGTTTATCTGACCGAGGGACCGGCCAGTCCGTTCTTCCTCTATCTGTTCTTCTCTCTTTTCTGCGCCACGCTGCGCTTCTCGTGGCGCGGCATTCTGGCGACGGGCATCGCGGCCATGGCGGTCTACGGCGGGATGGCGCTGATCTCCTCGCTGACCGATCCGGCCTTCGAGGGGAGCCGCGCGCTGGTGCGCGTCGCGTACCTCGGTGTGCTGGCGGCGCTGCTGGTCTACCTCGGCATCTACCAGCAGAGCCTGCGCACGGAGCTCGCCTCGCTGGCGGCCTGGCCGCGACAGCTCGCCGCGCGGATGGACGACGTCCTGCGCGTGACCCTCGCCCATGCGGCGGCGGTGGTCGGCGCTCCGCGCGTCCTGCTGCTGTGGGAGGAGAGCGAGGAGCCGTGGGTCTACGTCGCCGAGTCGTGGCGCGACGGCTGTGTCCTCGAGCGCGTCCCGCCCGGCACCTACGACGGCGCCGCGGCATCCCTGGTGCGCAACGCCACCGTGCTGGTGCGCGAGGACGCGCGCTCGATGCTCGTCTACGACCCCGCCACCTCGACGGTCACGGAGGCGACGGGGGATCCGATCGGCGAGCCGCTGCGCGCGCGCCATGCGATCCGCGCCGCGATCATGGTCTCCCTCGAGAGCGAGACCGTCTCTGCGCGCTTCATCATCCCCGGCGCCGGCACGGCCACGGCCGACGATCTGGCGCTGGCGCACATCGCCGGACGGCTGCTGCTGGCGTCGCTCGAACAGTTCTTCTTCGTCCAGCAGGTACGCCAGACCGCCAGCGCGGAGGAGCGGCTGCGCATCTCGCGCGACCTCCACGACGGCATCGTGCAGTCGCTGGCCGGCGTCGGGCTGCAACTGCACGGCCTGCAGGCCGGCGTGCCGGAGGACTCGGAGATCGCCCGTCAGCTCCGTCTCGTGCAGCGGGTCGTGGAGCACGATCAGCGCGAGCTGCGCACGCTGGTGCGCGAGCTGCGTCCGCACGACGCGCGCGACGGGCGCACGATCGTCGGCGACGAGCTGCAGCGGATGCGGGAGCGCTTTCCGCTGGAGTGGGGGCTGGAGCTGGAGGTCGAGTCGCCACTGCCGGCCGTGCCGGCGCGCCTCGCGCCGGAGCTCTGCCGCATCGTCAACGAGTCGCTCTCCAACGCAGCGCGGCACGGCGGCGCCTCGCGCGCGGCGGTGGCGATGGCGCTCCAGGACGGCTCCGTGGCGGTCAGGGTGTCGGACAACGGCCGCGGCTTCCCCTTCAGCGGACGCCGCGACCTCAGCGCGCTCGAGCGCGACGGCGAGGGACCGCGCACGCTGAAGGAGCGCGTGCGCACGCTCGGCGGCTCGCTGGTGGTCGAGTCGTCGGTCCACGGCGCGTCCGTCGAGTTGTCCATCCCCATCCCCGAGGAGCGTGCATGACCATCCGCATCGCACTGGCCGACGACCATCCCTTCATCCTCGACGGCCTGGAGCAGCTCTTCCGCGGCGAGGCCGACTGCGAAGTCGTGGCGCGCTGCATGAACGGCGAGGAAGCGCTGCGGGCCGTCGAGAAATACCAGCCCGACGTGCTGGTGCTCGACGTGCGCATGCCGCGCATGGACGGCATCCAGCTGCTGCGCGTGATCCACGAGCGGCAACTGCCGACGAAGGTGGTGCTGCTCACGGCCTCGCTCGACGATGCCCGCCTGCTCGAGGCCTTCCGCTTCGGCGCGGGAGGACTGGTGCTCAAGGAGTCGGCGCCGCGGCTGCTCGCGCAGAGCGTGCGGCAGGTGGCGAACGGGGAGCAGAGCTGGAACGGCAAGGCCATCGCCGGCGCGCTGCGGCTGGTGCTGCAGCGCGAGCAGGCCGTCGCCGCCGCCTCCTCCACGCTCACGCCGCGCGAGCTGGAGGTCACGCGCATGGTGGCGTCGGGACTGCGCAACAAGGAGATCGCCTCGCAGCTCGACATCACCGAGGCCACCGTCAAGTTTCACCTGCACGGCATTTACGAGAAGCTGCGCATCGACGGGCGCTACGCGCTCATGAGCTACGCGCGCGATCACGGCCTGGCCTGAGCGGCGCAAGGAGGGAAGCGATGCCTGACCGCCCCGACCTGGCCGGCTCCGCGTTCAAGGCCGCGCCGTACGAACATTACGCGTGGCTGCGCAGCGAGGCGCCCGTCCATCGGGTGCGGCTGCGGACGGGCGTGGAGGCGTGGCTGGTCTCGCGCTACGCCGATGCCGTCGCGGTCCTCGGCGACTCGCGCTTCGCGAAGGATCCGTCCGCCGCGAAAGGGGGCACCGCGCCATGGCTTTCCCGGACCGCTGCGCGCGCTGAGCCGCAACATGCTCGACCTCGACGAGCCCGATCATCGCCGCCTGCGCAGCCTCGTGCAGAAAGCCTTCACCCCGCGCGTCGTCGAACAGATGCGGCCGCGCATCGAGAGCATCGCCGCGCGCCTGCTCGACTCGATCGAACGAAAGGGAGAGGCGGGATCTCATCGCCCGCTATGCGTCGCCGATTCCCGTCACGGTCATCGCCGAGCTGCTCGGCGTGCCGGAACGCCAGCGCGCGAAGTTCCATCGCTGGTCGGCTCACCTCGTCGCCGCCGACACGTCGGCGTGGCACAAGCTGCGGGCCATCCCCGCGGGCATCTCGTTCATCCTCTTCCTGCGCCGCCTGATCCGCTCGCGCCGCACGGCCCCCGGCGACGATCTCCTCAGCCGCCTGATCGAGGTGCAGGAGGAAGGCGATCGTCTCAGCGCCGACGAGCTCCTGGCCATGTCGTTCCTCCTCCTCGTGGCCGGCCACGAGACCACCGTGAACCTCATCGGCAACGGCATCCTCGCGCTGCTGCGGCATCCCGAAGAGATGGAGCGCCTGCGCCGCCAGCCGGAGCTGCTCGAGCCGGCCATCGAGGAGATGCTGCGTTACGCGAGCCCGCTGCAGACGGCCACCGAGCGTTACGCCACGGCGGACGTGCCGCTGGGCGGCGCGATCATCCCGCGCGGCGCGCTGGTGTACGTCGTCCTTGCCTCCGCGAACCGCGACGCCGAGGCCTTCCCCGACGCGTCCCGCTTCGACGTTGCACGCCAGCCGAATCGCCACCTCGCCTTCGGCCACGGCATCCACTACTGCCTCGGCGCACCGCTCGCCAGACTGGAAGGACAGATCGCCATCCAGGCCCTCCTGGCCCGCTTCCGCGACATCACCCTCGCCCCGGGTGCGACGCTGCGCTGGCGCCGCGGCCTGGTGCTGAGCGGCGTGGAGGCGTTGCCCGTGCGCGCGAGTCGCTGACCGAACGACCGAAGGGCCTCCGGGGGGCCGACGCGGTCGGCAGCGCTTCGTCAGGCGCGTGCGGTCGCGAGCGCCGTGCGCAAGGCGAGTCGCATGCGTCAGCCTTGGGCAACCTGCGCTGCCGGCCGCGCCGGCCCGCCGGAGGCCTCCGGGGCGCTCTCTGTCTCGGCGTGACGCACCTCCGGAAGGCCGTCCGGATTCTACGTTTCGCGCGGACGACCTGCTAAAATCCGCCGTTTCGCAGAGTTGCCCTCAACGGTCCGGTGGGCCAGCGGTGTGTGCGTTTCGTCCAAGGGAGATCTCAACCTGATGCGCGTCGTCCTTCGCCTTGCGCTGTTCGCGGTCCTGCTCGTCCCGTCGCTCGCTGCCTTCGCGCAGACCGTCGACATGACCGCGGCGATCTCCGACTCCCCCGATCCCCTCACCCTCGGCGCCGACGACATCGTCTATACCGCCACGCTGACCAACAACAGCGGCGTCTCCGCCACCAGCCCCACGCTCACCATCACCATCCCCATGGCTTCCACCATCCAGGGGATGAGCGCCAACAACAGCGGGAGCTGCACCAGCTCCGGCCCGCCCACCATCACCTGCACCTGGCCCGCCTTCACCGGCTTCGCGCAGCGGCAGGCCACCATCGTCATCACGCCGACCGCCGGCGGCACCTACACCGCCACCGCCGTCGCCTCGGCCGCGAACGAGACCAACACCTCCAACAACAGCGCCTCGACGACGACCACCGTCAACGCCACCATCGACCTCGCCGTCACCGGCACCAGCGACTCGCCGAGCGACATCACCCTCGGCCAGGGCAACGTCACCTACAGCATCAGCACCTACAACTACACCAACTCCAGGGCCACGAATCCCGTCCTCACCGTCAACCTCCCCGCCTCCTCGAGCTACGTCTCGCACACCGCCACCAACAGCGGCTCCTGCACGCCGTCCGGCGGCGTCCTCACCTGCACCTGGGCGCAGCAGAACGGCTTCAACGCCAACACCGTGACCGTTACCGTCACGCCGGGCGCGGGCGGCACCAACACACTCACCGCCAGCATCGCCGGCGACCAGGCCGACTCGAACAGCGCCAACAACACGGCCACCGAGAACACCACCGTCAACGACACCATCAACCTCGCCGTGACCGGCATCAGCGACAGCCCGGCCGACATCACCCTCGGCCAGGGCGACGTCACGTACACCATCAGCACCTACAACTACTCGAGCTCCAAGGCGACCAACCCCGTCCTCAACGTCACCTTCCCCGCGTCGTCGACCTACGTCACGCACACGGTCACGGGCGGCGGCGTGTGCACGCCGTCGGCGTCGTCGATGAGCTGCACCTGGGCGCAGCAGAACGCCTTCACCGGCTACACCGTCACCGTCACGGTGACGCCGGGCGCCGGCGGCACGAACACGCTCACCGCCGCCATCTCCGCGGATCAGGGCGATCCGACGCCGGCCAACAACACGGCGTCCGAGGGGACCACCGTCAATGCCACGATCAACCTGGCGGTGACCAGCATCAGCGACAGCCCCACCGACATCACCCTCGGACAGGGCAACGTCACCTACACCATCAGCACCTACAACTACTCGTCGTCCAAGGCCACGAACCCGGTGCTGACCGTGGCGCTGCCGGCGTCGTCGACCTACGTTTCGCACACCGTCACCAACAGCGGCACGTGCAGCGAGTCGGGCGGCGTGCTGACCTGCAACTGGACGCAGCAGAACGCCTCCACCGGCCATACCGTGACCGTCACCGTCACGCCGGGCGTGGGCGGCACGAACACGCTCACGGCGAGCATCGCCGCCGATCAGGGCGACCCGACGCCGGCGAACAACACCCTCTCCGAGAACACCGTCGTCAACGCCACCATCAACCTCG
>DASUSL010000345.1:0-18930 GCA_036375135.1 Thermoanaerobaculia bacterium
GAAAGATTCACCCGCCGCCGGCCGGCAGCCGTTTCTCATAGGCTGGCGTCTCGGGAAGCGGAACTGGTGTAAGATTTGTTGTAAAGTTTGGCATGAGGCGCACGCTTCCCCCGCTTTACCTGCCCGGTTCGCCGCTCGTCGCGGTGCTTGCGCAGATCCGCTTCAGCACCATCGCAGCGATGGACAAGTACGTTCCCGCCATCCAGGACGAGCTGCGCCGGAAGGGCTTTCCACGCTTTCGCGAGGAGGTCGTTGAAGAAGTGGCGTGGGTGGTCCGCTCTGCCGACGGGACCCCCTCGATCGACACGCGTTCGCAGAAGCAGTGGGAGTTCTCGAACGCGGAGAATACCTGGTCGATCCGCCTTGCTCCGGACGCCGTGACGCTCGCGACGAGCGAGTACGTCACCTACGAGGAGCCATTCGAGCAGCATCTGAGTGTCGCGCTCGACGCCATTCACGAGCAGGCGACGCTCCAGCTCATCACCCGTTGCGGTCTACGGTACGTTGACCTCATCAAGCCGGAGGATGGTTACGGGTTCGAGGATTACCTGGACGAGCGGTTACTCGGCCTGCCGGCGGACGACGTCGGGCTGACGGATTCTTTTCCATTCTCGCAGGTGCGAGGACCGACCGAGGTCGGCTTCATGACCTTGCGGTGCGTCTTTGTCAATAGCGGCGATGTGTTGCCACCCGACCTCGCGGGGCTGACGCTCCGGATGAAGCAGTCAGCGACGCGGGGCGAGAAAGTCGCACTTCTGGATCTCGACCACACCAACCTCCAGGAACAACCATTCGACCGGAATCAACTCCTCGAATCGCTCGGATTGCTCCACGATCAACTCGACATTGCATTCCGCCGAAGCGTCACGCCCGCGGCATTGGAGCGGTGGGGCGTGAGCGAGGCTGAAGAAAAGGATGCGGCAACTGCATGACCAGAACACCGGCACTTCAGCAGGGATACGGATCCGAGTTGGGCTTCACGATTCAGCCCAATGAAGGCGGATCGTCCGCAAACCAGATCATCGTGCCGGCCTACCCGATCGGCACGGGCGGCTCCGCCACGAAGGTGCAGGTGGTGGCGATCTGGCGCGCGATGACGGCTCCTTTCGAAGCCGCCAGGACTGAACATTCGATCCGGTCGGCCGCCGAGCAACTCGCGTTCATCCGTCATTACCTCTCGCTCTCCGTCTCCGATCTGGCGCGCGTCGCAGATGTGCAGCGGCCGACGATCTATTCATGGTTGCAGGGTGCTGCACCTCGCCGTGAATCACTGGGCCGGCTGGCGATGCTGGAGCGCGTCGCTGCCTACTGGAAGTCGCTGGCCGATCGTCCGCTGGGAGCGCTGGCGTCGCTCGCGATCGGTGCGGGCGGAGAAACGTTCGCAGTGCTGCTCGAGAACGAGTCCGAGGAACGGTTGCGGGCCATACTGGATCAGCTTGTTGCGAGGACGGCCAGGCGAGCGCCGAGCATCAAGGACGCGCTCGCCGCCCAGGGCCTGCCGGATGTCTCGGAAGCCGAACGCGCCGAAGGCCGGCAACGGGCGCTCCGCCGTCAGGCGACACGCGTCAGGCGGTAAGATCATCCGGTGACGGCTGCGGACGAAATCCGGCGCCGTGGATGGCGTCAATGCTCGATCGCGGCCGATGCACTTCGGGAGCGGTTGGTCGCGGAAGAGCTGCTGACGGAAACGACGGCCGGCGATCTGGCGATCGTGGCTACGCAGGACTGCGATCTGGTCTGCGAGTCGTTCGCGGACGAGCCTTACGCCGAGATCCTCGTGGCGAGACGGATCGAACGCGCGGATGGGAACTGTCTGTACGGCAAGAACCCGCGGCGGCTCCACTTCGTGTTGGAGGCGACGGGTGCGACGTACGAGGTGCAGGCGATCAGCCGGATCAGCATTCCTCGCGAAAGGCTCGCGGAGTACGACCCGCATCCGACCCTGACGCTCGATGAGGCGACTACCCGGACGCTGCCGCAATGGCTGGGGAAGCGTTACGCCCGGACGGCACTTCCCGACATGTTCAACGAGCGAATCCGCCGGGCGCAGGGAAAGATCCGCGACGCCCTGAAGAAGGATGGAGAGCTGGTCGAGGCGATCTTTCTGACCATCATCCCGAATGGTGAGCTACCGCCGAAAGAGCCTTACACGCTGCTGGTCCGCGTCGTCGCTCGTGAGTCGAGCCTGCTCGACCCGGAGTTGGAACAGCGCCTGGAGCGACTGGCGGAACGGATGACGGCTCAGTTCAGGAAGTGCGCGGGTGTCACGCTCGTGGGCGAGTGCGTCGTCGTGTCCGACGAGGAGTTCACGTTCGCGGATATGAGCCGCAGCGTGGAGTGGGATGTCTACGATGATTTGAGCGATCGCGCCGAGGCTGACGCGGCAAACGGTGACTGACCGATCGCTCGCCGCGCTGCGGGATATCCTCTCCCCATGACCGACCTCTTCCTCCACAACCCGCGTTGCAGCAAGAGCCGCGCTGCGCTGGAGCTCGTCCGCGAGGCGGGTGTCGCGCTGCCGGTGCGGGAGTATCTCGACGAGCCGCTGTCGCTCGAGGAGCTGCGCCGCATCGTGGAGCTCCTCGGCGTGCGCCCCGTCGACATCGTCCGGCGCGGCGAGCCGCAGTTCGCGGCCCTCGGCCTCAGCGACGCAACGCCGGACGACGAGGTGCTGCGCGCGATGGCGCAGCACCCCATCCTCATCGAGCGGCCGATCGTGGTTCGCGGAGGGCGGGCGGTGGTGGGGCGGCCGCCGGAGACGGTGCGGCAACTGCTCTGACGGCGCGGGCAGGAGGGGACGACGAAGGGCCTCCGGTCGTTCCCTCACTCCTTCCGGCGCAGCTCGATCCGCGCGTGGTACGGCTTGTCGCCGCGCATGAAGGTCCACTCCTCGATGTGATGGTTCTCGTCGACGAGGGTGAAGACGGTGCCGTGCATGTGGCCGTACTTCATGCTGCCCTTCACGTCGAGGAATTCGAACTCGATTTTCCTGTCGTCGTTCGATGACTTCGCCACCATGCGCGGGCGATTGTTGGCGTCGCAGAAGTGCGTCAGCTCCAGGCGATCGCCGTCGACGTAGAACATCGTGATCGGGTCGTCGGGACGGCCCACGCTGGTCATCTCGTGCATCAGCGTGTTGCCCATCGACGTGACGCGCAGCGTGACGGTGGTGAGTGCGCCGTCGGCTCCCGGCACGGGCGGCTGGAGGATCATCCGCCCTTCCCACGTCCCGGCCAGCGCTTTCAGGCGCGCGAAGGACTGTTTTGCGTCCGCCTGTGCGAACGCGGCGGAACAGAGCGACAGCAGAACGACGGTGAGTGCAGTGCGAATGATTTTCATGTCCGCCAATGTGCGCCCCGCGCGGGGAGCCGGCTGCACGCGTGCGACGGACGGCGGTTTTTCACGGACGAAAGACGTGCAGGTAATTGCGGCTGACCGGGAGCACTTCCTTGCGTCCCTTGAGATGGATCTCCGCGGTCTCGTTGTCGTGGCGGCGCACGTGGCTGATCGCGCGGAGGTTCACCACCACCGACCGGTGCACCTGCGCGAACTGATTCGGATCGAGCTGCGCGATGAGCTCGCGGAGCGGCGTGCGCACCGTCGCTTCGCCGTCGCGCCAGACGATGACGGTGTACTTGGCGTCGGAGCGGACGTAGTCGATCTCGTCGACGGAGATCAGGCGCACGGTCTGTCCCACCTGCGCGCGGATCCAGCGCAGCGGCGCGGCGGGACTCGTTCCCTGCAGCGCGGCCAGTTGCGCGGCGAGCTGCTGCAGCAGCGCCTCCGTGTTCACGGCCGGCCGCGCCGCGGCCAGGCGCTCCTGCAGCCGCGTCACCGTCTCCTCGAGACGCGCCGGCTCGACCGGCTTGACGAGGTAGTCGAGCGCGCCCTGCGCGAAGGCCTGCACGGCGTACTGGTCGTACGCCGTGACGAAGACGAGATGCGCGCGGCGGCCGATGTGATTCGCGGCGTCCATGCCGGAGAGGCCGGGCATGTGCACGTCGAGAAAACAGACGTCGGGCGTGAGGGTCTCGAAGAGGTGGATCGCCTCGCGGCCGTTGCGCGCCTGCGCCACGATCTCCAGCTCCGGCCACGCCTCGGCGAGCTGGCGCGCCAGGGCGTCGCGCAGCAGCGGCTCGTCGTCGGCGATCAGTGCGGTGGGACGTGCGGTCATCAGGTCGTTCCTGCCAGCGCGGGCATCTCCAGCTCGGCGCAGACACCGCCGCGCTCGCGCGGCGTGACCCGCAACTGCGCGTCGCTTTCGAACATCAGTTGCAGGCGCTCGCGCAGCGTGGCCAGGCCGGTGCGCAGTCCCTCGTTCGCGCGACCGAGGCCGGCTCCGGTGTCGTCGACGCGGATCAGGCAGCGGTCGCCGCGGCGCTCGACGTGAATGTCGATCGAGCCTCCTTCCTCGCTCGGGTCGATGCCGTGGCGGACGGCGTTCTCGACCAGCGTGAGGAGCGTGGTCGGCGGGCAGCGGAGGGTCAGCGCGGAGTCGTCGACGTGCAGGGTGTAGCGCAGGCGGTCGGGCATGCGCATGTGCATCAGCTCGAGATACGCCTCGACCAGGCGCAGCTCGCGGCCGACGGTGGCGGCGGGCTCGTGGAGCAGCGGGACGGCGGCGCGGAGGTAGTCGATGAGGCTGCGCAGAACGGCGGAGGCGCGCGGCGAGCCGGTGTCGACGAGGGCCTGCACGTTCGCGAGGGTGTTGAAGAGAAAGTGCGGCGCGACCTGCGCCTGCAGCAGTTGCAGACGGGCGTCGAGGGCCTGCCGCGCGAGCTCGCTCCGCTCGAGCTCGAACGCGAGCGCCTGATGCCGCGCCATGGCCTCCTTCTGCCGCACCAGCGCGGCGAGCGCGGTCCATGGCGCGACGAGCAGGGCGAAGAAGGTGAGCATCATCCATCCTTCGAAGCGCTTCGGGTCGGCCCAGAACGGCGGCGCGCCCGGCTTCGTGGAGAGGAGCCAGATGGAGAGTGTGGAGAGCGGCACGGAGACGCCAACGGCGACGACCTGCACGACCCAGCGCGCCACCCATCGGGGCCACCGCCGCGGCCAGTGCTCGAGGATGGAGAAGACGAGCGTGGCGATGAGTCCCACCGCGACGGAGCGCACGAGGATGGAGGCCGTCCCGTCGTTCCATCCCAGGCCGAGGAGCAAGCCGGCCGCGCCGGAGAGCGCCAGCGCCACGAACAGGCGAAGGGCGTGGGGAGGCATCACGTCCGAGGATACTCGTTCCACTCATCGACGTTCAGACCCTTGATCAGCAGCCAGAGGCAGAACGTGACTTCCCCGATGAAGCCGGGACCGGCCACGGCGGCGAACACGCGTCCCGCGTACTGCGGCGCGAGCAGGAGCACGAGGCTGTTGACGAGATACGCCACTCCGGCGAGCTGGTACAGCCGCCCGACGACTTTCGGGAAGTAACGCGATCGCGCCACGAGCCAGCCGCGGATGAGGAACGCGGGGCCGAAGAGGAAGAGGGCGATGCCGAAGCCGTTGCCGTGCGTCTTGAGCGTCAGGTAGGTCAGGGCCTGGAGCTGTTCGGCGGTGAATGCCTTCTGCGCGGCGGCGTTCAGGAGCGGGAACAAGGCTTCGACGAGATACAGCGCGTAGCCCGCCTCGACGATCAGCCCGGTCAGGCCGAAGAAGGTGGCCAGCAGCGCGAGATGTCTGCTGACGGGCTTGAGCAATAGATAGAGGAAGAGCGCGGAGCAGACGGTGCAGACGACCATGAGCAGCTCGGCGACGATGCCGACGCGCCACAGCGACTGCATGGCGGTGAGGTTGGCCGCGGTCGCGGCGGCGTCGCCACCGGCGATGATCCTCCCGCGGACGAAGAGCTCGACGAAGATGCCGAGGAGGATGATGAGGAGGTAGACGACGCCCTCGGCACGGGCGAGTTTCAAAGGGGAGCCATCGAGCCGGATTTCATTCATGGGCCCATGGTGGAGCGCGCCGCTCGTCGGTACGACGCCCATGCGACGAACGGCGGTTTCAACGCGACGAAGCGCTCTGCTGACGCACTCCACTCGGCCAACGCGAGGGACGACGAAGGGCCTCCGGCGGGCCGACACGGCCGGCAGCGCTGGTTGCCCAAGGCTGACGCACGCGACTCGCCTTGCGCACGGCGCTCGCGACTGCACGTGCATGAATCAGCGCTGGGCGGAATGAGTGCGTTCTGCCTGGCTAGCTCTCCATGCCGCACAGCCCGAGGATCACCGCGCTCAGCACGCGCATCTCGATCGGCTTGGGGAACACCAGCTTCACCTGCTCTTCGCTCAGCATCTCGCGCACGTAAGCCGGGAGCTTGTGCGTGATCACCACCGTGGGGATGACCATGCCGTTGCGGTCGAGGTGGCGGAGCACGTCGAAGCCGTTCCCTTCGGCGAGCACCACGTCGAGGATCAGGCCGCAGAAGCGCTGCTCGTCGAGGAGGGCGCAGGCGCTGCGTGCGTCGCCGGCTGCCTCCACGTTCACGTCGCGCGCTTCCAGCTCCGCGCGGATTTTATCCACGACGTGCGGATCGTCATCGACGACGAGGACGGAGTGCACCATGAAGAGGGCGGAGGCACGAAGAGTGCCACGGCGGTTAGCGATACACTTGCGCCGCACAAAGGAGCCCGCATGTTCAAACGACTGGCGAACATCTTTCGCGGTTTCTTCGGACTGTTCATCTCGGGGATGGAGCGCCGCAATCCCGAGGCGCTGCTCGAGGTCGAGAAGGAAAACCTGCGCAAGCAGATCGCGAACTACAACGAAGGACTGGCCGCGCACGCAGGACTCTGCGAGCGGCTCATGACCCAGATCCGCAAGCTCGAAGGTGAAGAGCGCGACCTGCGCGCGAAGACCGCGGCCAACCTCCGCGCCAACAACCGCGAGGCCGCGGGCAACTACGCGCTGCGGCTGCAGACCGTGCAGCGCGAGCTGGCCGAGAACCGCGCCCAGCTCGAGCAGGCCGAGACGACCTACAAGGAGCTGATCAAGGCCCGCGACGTGTCGGTCAAGGCGGCGCAGGCGAAGATCCAGGCGCTCAAGTCGTCGCTCGACGATCTGAAGATCAAGAAGGCCACCGCCGAGCTGACCGAGATGGCCTCCGGCATGATCACCTCGATCGGCGGCTCCGGCGACACGCTCGACCGCCTGCACAAGATGGTCGAGGAAGAGCGCGAGGTCGCCTCCGGACGCGCGCGCATCGCCCGCGACTCGCTGAACACCACCGACTTCGCGATGAAGGAAGAGGAGCAGCGCGCCCTCGCCGATCAGGCCCTGGCCGACTTTGCGGCGAAGGAAGGGCTGGCGCTCGAAGCGTCGCCCGGCAGCGCCGCGCCCGCGGAGACCGTGAAGTCGATGGGGCCGGCCACCACCACCGAGTAGTTGCTGTGTTGCTGGTTGCTGGTTGCTCGTGAGGTCTCGCAAGCAACCACCAGCAACCAGCAACCAGCGACCAACAACCGAATGCGCTACCTCTGGCACGCCTTCTTCGCGAGACCCGACATCCCTCTGCTGCGGCTTCCGTGGAACGCCCTGGCCGTGCTCGCGGCGGGGGTGGCGGGATGGTGGGACCCGACGATCTGGGCGGTCGCCGGCGCGGGTGAGTTCATCTACCTCTTCACCCTCGCCTCCAATCCCGGCTTCCAGCAGCACATCACCGCGCAGAAGACCGTCGAGCTGCGCGGCGACACGGAAGACGCGCGCCGCCAGCTCCTCTCCAGAGTCGGAGGCGCCGCGCGGCAGCGCTACGTGAAGCTCGAAGAGAAGCGCCGCCGCCTGGAGACCCTCTACCGCGACACCGCGAACGACGACCTCTTCGCCGACAGCAACACCGGCGCGATGCAGAAGCTGACGTGGCTCTACCTCAATCTCCTCGTCGCGCAGCGCAACCTCATCGTCGCGCCGGCCTCCGACGCGCGCGAGCTCGAGAAACAGATCGCCACGTACGAGCGCGAGCTGGCCAGCGCGCCGTCCGACGCCGCGCGCGCGTCGAAGGAAGCCACCATCCGCCTCCTGCGCGAGCGGCTCGACAACATCCAGCACAAAGGCACCGCCCTGGCCGAGATCGACGCCGACCTGGCCCGCATCGAGACGCAGCTCGACTTCGCGCTCGAAGAGGCGACGCTGCGTGGACGTCCCGCCGCGATCTCCGCGAACGTGGAGCTCACCTCGCGGCTCCTCGGCAACATCGAGGACGAGACGACGTACACCTCGCCGAGGCTGATGGAATGATCCCGTCCTGGTCCACGAAACTGGTCGCGCAGTACCAGAGCCACGCAGCGAACCAGTTCCTCCTCTACGGCAACGTCAACGACCGCTTCCTCATCGATTCTTCAACAGGAGGCAAGACGCTCGGCTCGCTGTACGAGTTCCTCACCCGCGTCATCCTCCCCCGTTTCGACGTCGTCCTCAGCTACGACCTCGGCAACGGCGTGCGCATCGACAAGGGCGGCGAGATCGTGCAGAAGTGGCCCGGCTACCGCGAGCTTCCCGAACTGCCGCGCGCGCCGCGTCAGGCGACGGAGTGGCTGACGCGCTTCTTCCGCTACGCCGCCAACCTCGCCCGCCTCGGACAGGAGTCGTTCCAGATCGGCTTCGTCATGAAGGCCGCGCATCTCGTCGCGCCGGCGCTCCCCGGTGCGCTCAACTACGACCTCTCGGCGCTGGCGCTGCTCATGCGCGACTGGGCCGCCGACGACGCGCTCACGCGCCACGCGCTGGCCACGTTCCTCATCGCCGAGAACCTGAACGACCTCCATCCGCTGCTCGTCAACCATCCGCGCGCCGCGCCGATCGAAGTGCCGCTGCCGACGACGAACGAGCTGCGCGACGCGATCGCCTTCCTCGCCAAAGACCACGCAAGCGTGCTGGCCGAGTTCGCCCCCGCGTACGACACGCTCGCCCATCAGCTCACCGGCACGACACTCACGTCGGTCGAGAACCTGCTGCGCATCAAGTCGCACGCGAAGGAAGTGCTGCACGCCAAAGACCTCGTGGCCATGCGCAAGGAGCTGGTCGAGAAAGACTCGGCGGGCCTCATCGAGTTCATCGAGTCGAAGCGCACGCTCGACGACCTGTACGCGCAGGAAAAGCTGAAGACGTGGCTGCGCCAGGACATCAAGCTCTGGCACATGAACGACGTGCAGGCCATGCCGATGGGCTACCTGCTCTGCGGCCCCGTCGGCACCGGCAAGACGTATCTCGTCGAGTGCCTGGCCGGCGAGGCGGGCGTGCCGGTGGTGAAGCTGAAGAACTTCCGCGACAAATGGGTAGGGAGCACGGAAGGAAACCTGGAGAAGATCTTTCGCCTGTTGAAAGGCCTCGGCCGCTGCTTCGTCTTCATCGACGAAGCGGATCAGGCCCTCGGCAAACGCGACGCCGGCACGGGCGACTCCGGTCTCTCCGGCCGCATCTACGGCATGTTCGCCGAGCAGATGAGCAATCCGGCGAACCGCGGGCGCATCGTCTGGATCCTCGCCTCCAGCCGTCCCGATCTCATCGAGGTCGACCTCAAGCGCCCCGGCCGCGTCGACGTGAAGATCCCGATCTTCCCCACGACCACGGCCAGCGAAGGCTACTCACTGATCCGCGCTCTGGCCAGACGCCGCGGCGTGGAGCTGGCGGAGAGTGACTTTGCGGCCATCGAGTCGCTCATCCCGACGCTGCTCACGCCCGGCGCGGCGGAGGCGATCGCGGTGAAGCTCTACCGCTCCGTGCGCGTCGACGGGCTCACCCCGGTCGAGGCGCTGCGCGACGTGCTGGACGGCTATCAGCAGCCCGTGCCGCCGGACGTGATGGACTTCCAGATCGCGCTCGCCGCGCGCGAGGCGAGCGACGGCGACTTCGTTCCCGAGCCATTCCGCCATCATCGGACGTAGAATCCGCGGCATGTCGCTGCTCGCGGAGCAGAAAGTCTCCACCGCCCCTCCCAAGCTGGAAGGAAAAGAAGTCCTCGTCGGACACGATCCGGCCGTGGCCAAAGTCAAAGGAGTGATGTTCGGCGGACGCCGGCAGTTCCTCCTCGACACCCTCGGCACCGAGGGCTTCAACGCCTTCCTCGAGAAACTGACGCCGCGCACGCGGGGCTACACGCGCACGCCGCTGGCGTCGAGCTGGTGCGAGTTCGAGTCGCTGATCGAGCTCGATCGCGCCATTCACAACGAGCTGAAGGCGAAGCATCCGAACGTGCTCGCACTCATCGGCGCTGCCTCCGCGGAGCTCGGGATCGGACGCATCTACCGCTCCCTCGACTCCGAGGAGCTGGTCAAGTTCTTCGAGGACACGGCGCTCTTTCACGACCAGTATCAGAAGTTCGGCACCGTGCATTTCGAGAAGACGACGAACGGCGGGCGGATGATCTACTCCAGCTACCCCGTGCACAGCCCCGTCTTCTGCGCCAGCGCGGTCGGCTACTTCATGGAGACCATGCTCCGCCACGGCGCGAAGGAGCCGAAGGTCGTGGAGACGAAGTGCCAGTGCCACGGCGACAAGACGTGCACGTTCGACCTCACCTGGCGATGAATGTGGAGCGGGCTTCAGCCCGCTGCGCGCCTTCAGCCCGCTGCGCGCCTTCACCCCGCGTTCGAAGATGGGCGGGCTGAAGCCCGCCCCACATTGGGCATCCGCGCCAGCATCTGCTCGGTGAGAAAGTCCATCTTCTCGTGCAGGTGCGTGATCTCGAGCTCCGCCTTGAGGTTCACCTCGTACTCCGCGTCGGCGCGCAGGCGATCCTTCGCTCCCTGCCGGTTCTGCGAGATGAGCACGAAGATCGAGAGGAAGATGGCCTCGACCGACATCACCATCGTCAGGAAGCCGAACGGGTACGGGTCGAAGTGCGGGACGGCCGGCACGGAGTTCCAGACGATCCAGGCCGCGAAGATCATCGCGTTGAGGATGAGGAACGTGATGCTGCCGCTGAACTCCGCGATCAGGTCCGCCATCTTTTCCATGGTCGTGGAGCGGATCTGCATCTCGTCGTTGATGTTGCGCGCCACGCGGCGGCGGAGCATCTCGTCCGCGCTGCGCATGCGCTGTCCCATGGTGGTCAGCAGGTCGAGCGCGGCGTCGGGATGACGGCGCAGAAAGGCCAGCAGGTCGTCGCGGTCGAGCACGAGCAGCGTGGCCGGCTCGAGGCAGATGGCCGTGGCCGTGCGCGCGCCGCCGTCGAAGAGCGACAGCTCGCCGAACACCTCGCCCGGCTCGCAGACCGTGAGCACGATCTTCGCGCCGGTGTTGTCCTTGACGAACAGCTCCACGCTGCCGGAGCCGACGATGTAGAGCGAGTCGCCCGGCTCGCCGGCGGAGAAGATCCGCTCCCCCACCTCCACCTCGCGGCGCTCGAACACGGCCTCCAGATCGGAGCGCTCATCCTCGCTGAGGAGCTTGAAGAGCGACACGGTCCCGATCAGTTGCGCGGTCTGCATGGCGGCAGATTCTAGCGTGCTATTCTCGCGGCCCCTGACGCTCCCCATGTCCGACGATCTCAAAAGTACGGTGCCGCCGCTCGACGAGCGGGCCATCGCCAAGCGGTACGGCCTGCGCGAGCTGGTCTATCCCGACAGCGAGCAGGTGAAGACGCTGGTGGCGTTCCTCAACGAGTCGATCGACTCGGGCAAGTGCAGCTCCGTGCCGAAGACCGCCACCATGATCGCGGTCGACTTCCTGCAGGGGACCATCAACCGCCAGCACCTCACCAAGGGTCCGCGCATGACGCAGGAGGAGTTCGACGCGCTGCAGACGCCGTACTACACGGCGGCGCGCATCATCGCGAAGATCCAGCGCGCGCGGCAGGAGAGCGTGAAGGGGCGCATCTACGAGACGACGTACCTCTCGCTGAACCACTTCATCGAGCTGCTGCGCAGCCTCCTCGATCCCGGCTGCTACTGGATGCGCACGAAGACGCTTCCCGGCGGCATCGTCGAAGTGATGGAAGCGCTGCGCGATTTCCTCTCCGCCTACCCCGAACAGCGCCGCAAAGGACGCGCGCTGTAGTCGCGGTTACAATCCCACCCCGCGATGGCGCGCTATCTTCAGAAGATCTCGCTGAGGCCGTACAGCGAGTCCGAGATCTGGACGGGGTGGGACCTGGAAGGCCGCAACGGCGAGGTCGAGGGACTGATCCTGGCCGAGGGGATGTCGCCCGAGGAACTGGCGACGAAGTACGGCGTCACCGAGTTCCAGAAGATCCCCAGCGAATACCTCGATGCCGGCGAGTTCCGTCCGAAGCGGTGATGCGCGTCGTCGAGCTCACGCTGTTCGGGCTGTCGCTGCTCGCCATCATCGCCATCTTCGTCACCGAAGCGCTTCGCGGACACGGACACGCCTCCGCTAAACTCCCCCCGCCCATGGTTCTCTTCATCCGCATCACCCTCGGCATCATCTTCGCCATCCTCGGCGTCATCGGCTCGCTGCTGCCGATCATGCAGGGATGGATCTTCTTCCTCCTGGCCGTCCTCGTGCTGTTCCCGCAGAGCAAGTTCGCGATCAAGTCGCTCGACAAGATCGAGAAGCGGATGCCGCGCATGGTGGCGCGGCTGCGGCGCTGGGGCATCGGCGTGCATCGCCCTGCGGAAAGCAACGACGAGACGAATGACGAAACAGTACGACCGCGCGTACTTTGACCGCTGGTACCACGACCGCACGACGCGCGTGAACACGCCCGCCGAGGTGCGGCGCAAGGTGTCGCTCGCGGTGGCGTCGGCGGAGTACTTTCTGCGCAGGCCGATCCGCACGGTGCTCGACGTCGGCTGCGGCGAGGGTGCGTGGCTGCCGCATCTCCGCGCGCTGCGCCCGCGCGTGCGCTACCTCGGCTTCGACTCGTCGGAGTACGTGGTCGAGCGCTTCGGCAAAGCGCGCAACATCCATCAGGCCTCGTTCGGCGACCTGCCGAAGCTGAAGCTCGGCGTCTACGACCTCGTGATCTGCTCGGACGTCATGCACTACGTCCCCGACGCGGAGATGCGCACCGGCGTGCGCGCACTCGCGGATGCGATGGACGGCGTGGCGTACTTTGAAGTGCTGACGAAGGAAGACGACATCATCGGCGACCTGGACGGCTTCCACCGCCGCCCCGCCGCGTTCTACCGCGAGCTGTTCAAGAGCGCGAAGCTGACGTTCGCCGGGCCGTACCTGTGGTTGTCGCCGGCGTTCCACGGAGCGGTGGCGGAGCTCGAAGCGGCCCGCTGAATCCGTTTTGTCCGTTCTCTCTCTCTCGACGCTCGCCGGCAAAGCCGCGCGCTATGCCGCTCTGGCATTCGTCACTGATCGGAGCCTGTGAAGTCGTCGACCTGACTGATCGATGACTCGGCGCGACTCGGCGATGACTCGGCGCGACTCGGCGATGAGTCAATCCGACTTGCCGATGACTCAATCCGACTTGCCGATGAATCAATGCGACGTACCGGTGAGCCAATCCGACGTGCTGATGAGCCAATCCGACGTGCTGATGAGTCAATCCGACGTGCTGATGAGTCAATCCGACTTGCCGATGAGTGAAGCCGCCTGATCGTTGAGTTCAGTCCGACTCGTCGATGAGTCAATCCGACTCGTCGATGAATCAATCCGACTGATCGTTGAGTCAATCCGACTTGTCCCCGAGTCACTCCGACTTGTCCGTGAGTCACTCCGACTTGTCCGTGAGTCACTCCGACTTGTCAGTGAGTCGACCCGACTGATCGATGACTCAATCCCACTCGTCGATGAGTCAACCCGATTGATCGATGAGCTCGCGCGACTCATCGATGACTCACCGCCTCCCCACCCCCACCCACCCCGAAAGGTAGCTCCCCACCCATCCCTCCGCGTTGCGCGAACTACCCGTAAGTGGTTCGTTTGCAACGTTTTGTACGAACAGAATGTCTCACGTGACTGGTTGTACCGCACGACAGACAACGGAGGAAGCAATGAAACTGCTCAGACTTTTCGCCCTCGCCCTCATCGTCCTCGCCCTCGGGTCGGCTGCTCAGGCCCAGATCAAGCTGACGGACACCGAGACCACCAAGCTCTTCATCACCCTCAACACCGTCGGCACCGCCCAGGCCCTCGATCACAAGAACGTCTTCAACACCAAAGGAGAGGCGCTTCCGAAAGTCTCGCCGGGCTTCCAGAACGCGTTCGGCGATCTCGGCTTCATCGCCAAGTTCGGCAAGAACCAGGAGATCGAGGTCGTCTTCGACATGTACCTCTCCAGCCGCAACCATCCCTCGCAGACCTACGGCAACGAGGGCTACATCATCATGCGCGGCGTTCCTGAGAACCTGCAGAGCCTGAAGTTCCTCGAGCCGATCCTGAAGCGGGTCGACGTCAAGGCCGGACACATGCTCGTCGACTTCGGCGACACCGCACAGCACCGCACCAACAACGCCATCGCGCAGAAGAACCCCCTCGTCGGCAACTTCGTCATCGACCCGAACATCGTCTCCATCGGCATGCAGGCGTCGAGCAAAGAGAACGGCCGCTACGGCTGGCTCGTCGGCGTGAGCAACGGCACCACCACGGAAGACTGGAACGTCGGCCGCGGCTTCGCCTACAACGGCAAGTTGATCTTCTACCCCGTCAAGGCCGTCCGCACCTCGCTGTCCTACATCGCCTCCGACCAGAGCGACAACGCCACCAAGGCCGCCGGCGGCAGCGCCATGCAGATGTTCACGGGCAACCGCAGCGGCGAGCGCTATGCCGGAATCATGGGCGGCGGCCAGGCCCCGGGCGGAGTCTTCCCGCAGGCCGGTGAGAAGTTCAGCGCCGCGCAGTTCGACGTCACCTTCGACAACGGCTCCCCGCTCAAGCTCTACGGCCACTACGGCATGACCCAGGACAAGGACATCAACGGCATCGCCGCCGGCACGCCGGAAGAGAAGTGGACGTACTTCGCGGGCGACGTGGTCTACAAGATCACCCCGGCCCTCTACGCCGCGGCGCGCTACAGCAACGCCAGCACCGCCATGCTCGCCGGCGCCGCGTCGAACGGCGTGGTCGACCGCTACCAGGTCGGCGGCGGTCTGTGGCTCACCAAGAACCTGCTGGTCAAGCTCGAGTACGTGAACCAGAAGTACGACGGCTTCGGAGTCGGCCAGGTCGTGAACAACGGCATCCAGGCCTGGAAGAACCCCTCCTTCAGCGGCGTGATCTCCGAAGTCTCGTTCAGCTTCTAAGGAAAGGTCCGATCATGAAAACCACCGTCACCATCCTCGCTCTCGCGCTCGCCGCCTTCGCGGCGAGCGCCGACAAGTTCCTCGGCACCCAGGGCAGCGTCGTTCGCGTCCAGGGCACCTCGACGCTGCACGAGTGGAAGATGGAGAGCGCCAGGATCAGCGGCACGATCGACGCGCCCGCGAAAGCCGTCGTGGTCATCCCGGTCGCCTCGCTCAAGAGCGAGCACGCCAAGATGGACAAGCTGATGGCCGAGGCGCTGAAAGCCAAGGAGCATCCCGAGATCCGCTACGAGATGACGTCCGCCACTCCGGCGCAGCCGGGCGGCGACGCGTTCGTGATGAAGACGCAGGGCAAGCTCACCATCGCCGGCGTGACCCGCGACGTCGCCTTCGACGTGCAGGGCTCGCGCAATCCCGACGGGAAATACACGCTCGTCGGCCAGGCCCCGATCAGGATGACGCAGTACGGCATCAAGCCGCCGACCGCCATGATGGGAACCATCAAGACGGGCGACGACGTCAAAGTCACCTTCCGCTGGGTCGTTGAAAAAGCGGAATGAAACAGTGCTGAGTGCTGAGTGCTGAGTGCTGAGTCACACCCGCCCAGGACCCGGCACGCAGCACCCCAGCACCCAGCACCCAGCACTCAGCACCCAGCACCCAGCACTCAGGACTCATCCCTCATCACTGAAGGACTCCCAAAGGACCCCATGCGCCCCCTCCTCCTCGCCTTCGCGCTGTTCGCCACGACCGCGGTGCATGCGGCAGGCAGCACGCAGCTCGTTGCCTCGGCCGGCAGCAACCTTTCCCTCGAGGGCTCCTCGAACGTGAAGGACTGGCGCTGCGGCGGCACGACGCTGGAGGCGAGGATGGACGTGGCGGCGCCCCTCGAGCAGGTCAACCACATCATCGACCGCATCGAAGACGGCGACGTGGCGCGCCTCGACCCGCGCGCCGCGTCGTTCCCGCAGCCGAAGTTCCAGCTCCGCGTGCCCGTGCAATCGCTCCGCTGCGGCAACCGCCAGATGGAGCGCGACATGTACAAGGCGCTGCGCTCCGAGGCCAACCCCGTCATCGACTTCCGATTCAACGGCCTCGTCGGCGGCGTCGAGCACGACATCGATTCCGGCCTCTACCGCGCCACCATCGCCGGCGTGCTCATGCTGGCCGGTGAGCGCCGCAGCGTGCAGATCCCCGTCGAGGCGACCCGCGTCGCGCGCGACCGCTTCCGTCTCCGCGCGCGCCTCCCGCTGCGCATGACCGACTTCAGCATCACGCCCCCAACGGCGCTCTTCGGAATGGTCAGGGCGAAGAACGAGCTCGTCGTCCACTTCGACCTCTACCTCCGGAGCGGCTCGTGAGTTCAGAATACGCGTTCCAGATGACGCTCAAGCGCCTGCGCACGATCTCCATCCTCATTCCCGTAGCCGGCGTCATCGCCCTCGAGGCGGTGCGCTACGCCGTGGTCGGCGCGGTGTCGTGGGAGAAGCGGCTCCTCCTCGACCTGCTGTACGTCGCATCCATCATCGCCTTCGCCGCGTTGATCTTCCGCTACGTCGCGCAGATGCAGGGGCAGCTGAAGCGCCGCAACGAGGAGCTGCTCGCGCTGCACGGTGCGGCGCTCGACGTCACCTCCGATCTCTCCCTCGACGTGGTCCTGAAGAAAGTCGTCGAGCAGGCACGCGCTCTGGTCGGCGCCAAGTACGGCGCGGTCTCGGTCATCGACAAGGACCACCACATCGTCTCGTTCATCACCTCCGGAATCACTCCCGAACAGCGCGCCGCCATCGGACCGCCTCCCGTCGGCCACGGCCTGCTCGGCGCCGTGCTGCACGGACGCACGCTGCGGCTCGACGACCTGACGAAACATCCGCAGTCGCACGGCTTCCCGCCGAACCATCCGCCGATGCACTCACTGCTCGCCGTGCCGATCCCCTGCAAGGGACCCTTCCTCGGCAACCTCTATCTGACCGAGGGACAGTTCACGGCCGACGACGAAGAGACGCTGGGACGCTTCGCGCTGCAGGCCGCGCTGGCCATCGACAACGCGCACCTGCACGAGCAGGTCGGCGACCTGGCCGTGGCGCAGGAGCGCCTGCGCATCGCACACGAGATGCACGACGGCCTGGCCCAGGTCCTCGGCTACGTGAACACGAAAGTCCAGGCCGCGGAGTCGTATCTCAAGCGCGAGAAGATCGAGGAGGCGGGCGCGCAGTTGCGAGAGCTCGCGTCGGCGGCGCGCGGCGCGTACGCCGACGTCCGCGAGTCGATCGTCGGACTGCGCACGCTCCCGGGGCAGCGCTCGCTGCACGAGGTGCTCGAGGAGTACCTGCGGCAGTGGGAGGAGATGAGCCGCGTCTCGACGACCCTGCGCATCGACCGCTCGGTGCAGTTGCGTCCTTCGCAGGAGCTGCAGCTCGTGCGCATCGTGCAGGAGGCGCTGACGAACGTGCGCAAGCACGCCAAGGCATCGTACGCACGGGTCGACATCCGCCACGAGGACGACCTGCTCGTGGCCACGATCATGGACGACGGCGTCGGCTTCAACGCCGCCGCGCGCGCCCGCGGCGAGTTCCCGCAGTTCGGCCTCTCGACCATGCGCGAGCGCGCCGAGAGCATCGGCGGCACACTCACCGTCGACAGCGCTCCCGGTTCCGGGACGACGGTCCGCTTCGCGCTCCCCTATACTCTCGCGACGTGAGGATCCTGATCGCCGACGACCACGCGCTCTTTCGTGACGGGTTGCGCAGCCTGCTCATGGCCGAAGGCCACGAGATCATCGGGGAGGCGAAGAACGGGAGCGAGGCGGTGGCCCTCGCGCGCGAGCTCCGACCCGACCTCGTGCTGATGGACGTACAGATGCCGGAGATGGACGGCATCGCCGCGACGCGGGCCATCTCCGCGGAGATGCCGGAGCTGAAGATCGTGATGCTCACCGCCTCGGAGGAAGAGGCGAAGCTCTTCGACGCCATCAAGTCCGGCGCGCAGGGCTATCTGCTGAAGAACCTCGAAGCGGACACGTTCTTCGAAATGCTCGAGCGCGCCCAGCGCGGCGAGCCCGCCCTCACCCCCACCCTCGCCCGCAAACTCCTCCAGGAGTTCGCCAAGCCCCCCGAGCCCACCGCCCCGGCCACCCAGGAAGAGCCCCTCACCGCCCGCGAGCGCGAGGTGCTGGAGCTGATGGTGGAAGGCGTGACGTCGAACCGCAAACTCGCCAAGCGCCTCGGCCTCAGCGAGAACACGGTCAAGTTCCACGTCCGCAACATCCTCGACAAACTGCACGTCCACAACCGCGCCGAGGTGGTGGGATACGCGTTGAGGCACGGGATTGTCGACACGCCGCAGAAATAGGGCATGGAACTGGACGAAGCTGCATGGAAGTGGCTCGTCGCCGGTGGAATCGTGCTGCTCTTTCTGGTGCACCGCGGCATCTCCGGGCTTCACGAGCGACGGCGGCGGGAGTGGGTCGACAGCCTGGCCGTGGCGTTCGGGAGTAAGGCGGCGCACGGCCCTGACGCGACTTCTCATTTCGCGGCAGACGTCCGCGGCCGGCGATGTGAAATCGCGCACGGCTACCGATCTCGCACCATGGACGGACGGTACCTGCGCGGCACCCGGCTGATTGTCACAGTCCCTCTTCGTCGCGTATCCGATATTTACAACCTGTCGTTCCTGCTGCGCAACGACGAGCGCGCGACAGAGTCGTTATCCGTCAGCAGCAGCGGCTATTCGCCGCGAGAGGGGTGGATTGCCGAGCCGTTGCGCGAAGCGATTTTCGACTTCTACGACG
>DASUSL010000346.1:0-7116 GCA_036375135.1 Thermoanaerobaculia bacterium
GCACGCTTACCAAAGCGGTGGCTCGCCGCCACCGCACTCCTAGATGAGGCCCGACCTGCGGTTCTTCAGGATCTTCACGAAGCTGCGCGAGCGCAGCTCCTCCAGCGTGAGCCCCGTCGCCAGCGCCTCTTCCTCGGTCAGCGCGCCGCTGTTCATCCCGCGCAGGAAGTAGTTCAGGAGACCCTGTCCCGTGGCCGCGTCGTCGAACACGTCGCCGACGAGCGTGGCCTGTCCCGCCTTGGCCATGAAGTTCTGCAGCCGCTCCGTGGCGGCGGCCAGTCCCTCGAGGAAGAACGCGTACACCGCGGCGTAGCGCGTCGGCAGTTGCGCGGGATGCAGGTCCCAGCCCTGGTAGTAGGCGTGGACGAGTGAGTGCCGGATGTGATCGACGTGCAGCTTCCAGGCGCGATGAATCGTGTCGCGGTCGCCGATCGGGAGGATGTTCGTCGCGCCGTCGGAGAGCCACAGTCCCGTCCCCGAATACGCAACCTGCATCATGTGCCGCGCGAAGTCGCAGGCCGGGTGGTCCATGCGCTGCTCGTTCGCGGTGATGTTGCAGCTCGCCGTGTAGTCGTACGTCCCGAAGTGCGCGGCCACGGCGCGTCCGCGCGCGGCGTCGAGGAAGCGCGGCAGGTTCGAGCGGCCGTCCTCGCTGAGGATCGACTGCGTCGTCTCGATCATGAACTCCAGGCGCAGCGTGTTCGGCGCGAGTCCGAGCCGCGGCTCGAGCGCGTCGAAGACGTCGCAGAGCAGCGTCACCTGCTCCGGCAGTTGAATCTTCGGCAGCGTGACCACGAAGTTCTGCGGCAGCCTGCCGCCGAGGGTCGTCAGCACGAGGTCCAGCGTGCGCAGCGAGCGCGCCGTCAGCTCCTGCGTGAACGGCTTGATGCGGATGCCGATGAACGGCGGCAGCGTCCCCTCATCCACGCCTTTGAGAAACTCACCCGCCACGCGCGCCGCGTCGCGGTCTTCCTCGTCATCGGGACGATTGCCGTAGCCGTCCTCGAAGTCGACGCGGAAGTCCTCGACCGGCTCGCGGCGGAGCTTCTCCAGCACGCGCGACCAGACCGTCTCCGCATGGATCTCCGGCAGACCGACGGCGCGCGAGAACGTGAACGCATCCACGCCCTGTTCGAGCACGACCTGCAGCGCCTTCTCGCCCAGCTTGCGCGTCGTGTCGTGCTTGAAGAGATGCGCGCCACCGTACACGGTGTGCACCGGCTGGCGCTCGCCGGCGCTGCCGGGGAAACGCTGGTTGAAGGGGATCAGCGCCTGTTCGAGAGGCGCGGTCATCGTGGAGAGCTCGGTCGTCGTCAGTGTCGTGTTCATAGGCTCAAAGGCTCAAAGTCGCAAAGTCGCAAAGTCTCAAAGCACGACCTTTCTTTGTGACTTTGAGACTTTGCGACTTTGAGGCTTCGCGACTACTGCCGGCGGATGATATGCGCAACCACCCAGCCGGCAAGCGTGAAGAGCGCCAGCATCTTCCAGTCGTACGCCCGCGTGGAGACGGGGAAGTGATTGCTGATCATGATCAACACGACCGGGATGACGATGTAGGTGTTGTGCTTCGAGCGGAACTTCGCGCGCTCGGCCAGGACCGGATCGGGCTGGCCCCCTTCCTGCGCGGCGCGCACCATCTTCTTCTGTGCCGGGATGATGCGCTCCCAGACGTTCGCGGCCATGCAGGTGCCGAGGAGCGCGCCGACGTGCATCCAGGCGGCGCGGGACGACATCACCTGCGGCAGCCACCATCCCAGGGCCACGATGCCCGCGAACGAGATGGCGATGGCCAGCGGCTCGATCTTCGCGATGGGCGAGAGCCACAGCAGGTCGTACACCTTCCAGCCGACCAGGATCACCGCCGCGCCGATGATGGCCGCGACCTTGAACGACGGCTTGCCCGGCTCGCCGTCGACGAGCAGTCCGCCGGCGTAATAAAGAAGGATGAGCAGGAGCACGCCGCTCAGCCACGTGATCCCCGCTTCCCACTTGAACCAGTGCAGCGTGTGCTGCGGCGAAGGCGTCTTCGTCTTGAGCACGCGATAGAAGCCGCCGCTGTGCACCATCCACACTTCATCCGGATCGGTGGTGTGGAAGCGCCGGTCCAGCCACGTGAAGTAGTACGTCGCGCCGACCCACATGATGCCGGCGAACACGTGCGCCCAGCGCAGGATGAGGTTGAGCCATTCCTGAACGGTGTAGCTCAAGCGACGGCCGCCCCGCGCTTCGTGTACTGCGTCAGCCTCATCAGAATCTCCTCGTTCGTCGCGGGCAATTTCAGCCGCGCGATCTCACCGTTCGAGACGAACGTCAGCGCGTGCTTGACCGCGCACCAGATCGAGATCGCCGTCAGCAGCGGCGGCTCGCCGACTGCCTTGCTCCCGCGGATGTTCACCGGGTTCTCGTGGTCGATCCACTTGAGGTTGAAGACCTCGGGGAGATCGTTGATGTTCGGGATCTTGTACGTCGTCGGCGAGTGCGACAGCAGCTCCCCTTTTTCCGAGTAGCGCAGGTCCTCGGTGGTCACCCACCCCATCCCCTGCACGAACCCGCCGACGCACTGGCCGCGGTCGACGCCGGGATTGAGCGGCTTGCCGATGTCGAGCAGCACGTCGCTGCGCAGCACCTTGAGATCGCCCGTGAAGCGGTCGATCAGCACTTCGGAGCAGGCCGTGCCCATCGTGAAGTAGAGGAAGGGATGCCGCTGGCCGGAGGTCCAGTCCCAGTCGATGCGCTCGGTCGCGTAGAAGCCACGCTCGCCGAGGGAGAGGCGCTCCATGTAGGCCTTGCGCACCAGCTCTTCCCAGTCGAGGGCGGCGTGTCTCTGCTCGACCGAGTCGAGGCGCGCGCGGATGCGGCGGCACGCGTCGACGGCCGCCTTGCAGTTGAGGTCCGCGCCGCTGGACGCCGCGGTGGCGGAGGTGTTGTTGTTCTTCTCCGTCGACGTCGGCATCACGTGCACGCGCTCGAGCGGCACGCGCAGCTCGTCGGCCACGACCTGGCGGATCTTCGTATTGACGCCCTGCCCCATCTCCGTCGCGCCGGTCGAAACCTGCACGCTGCCGTCGAGGTAGACGTTGACCAGCGCATTGGCCTGGTTCAGGAACTTCGTATTGAACGAGATGCCGAACTTCACCGCCGTCAGCGACAGTCCCTTGAGGTGCGTCTGCGACGACGCGTTGAACTCGCGCACCGCTTTCATGCGATTCGCGTAATCGCATGTTTCGGGCAGTTCGGCGAAGAGGCGCGGGAGCGTGTTGTCCTCGAGCGTCTGCTGGTACGGCGTGACGTTGCGCGTGTCGACGCCGTAGCAGTTCGCGCGGCGGATCTCCAGCGCATCGCGCTTGAGCGTCTGCGCGATCTCTTCCATCACGTTCTCGATGGTGGCCACGCCCTGCGGTCCGCCGAAGCCGCGGAAGGCGGTGTTCGGCGGCATGTTGGTGCGGCAGACGGTGCCGCGGATCTCGACGTGCGGGATGTAGTACGCGTTCTCGGCGTGCGTCATGGCGCGGGCCATGACCGCCGGCGAGAGGTCGGCGTAGGCGCCGCCGTCGGAGTAGAGCTCGACGTGCATGCCGACGATCTCGCCGAGGGAGTTGAAGCCGACGCGGTAGCGATTCGAGAAGGGATGGCGCTTCCCGGTCGCGTGCATGTCCAGGTCCTTGTCGTAGACGATGCGCGCCGGCCGCCTGAGCTTGCGCGCCACCAGCGCCGCCATCGCCGCCGGATGCGTGGCCTGTGCTTCTTTCCCGCCGAAGGCGCCGCCCATGCGCTTGGTCGTGACGATGACCTCGCTCATGTTGATCCCCAGGAGGTGCGCGATGACTTCCTGCACCTCGGTCGGATGCTGCGTCGACGAATGCACGGTCACCGCGCCGAACTCGCCCGGATAGGCGATGGCCGCCTGCGACTCGAGATAGAAGTGGTCCTGTCCCTGATTGACGAAGACGCCTTCGAGGACGTGCTCCGCGCCGGCCAGCGCGGCTTCGGGATCGCCGCGGCGGATGACGCGCGTCTCGCCGATGAAGCTCTCCGCGGCGATCGCCTCGTCAATGGTGAGGATCGGCGTCAATTCCTCGAATTCGATGCGAATGGCGTTCTTCGCCTTCTGTGCGGCTGCTCTCGATTCCGCGGCGATGACGACGATCGGCTGGCCGCGGAACGTACACACATCCTCGACCAGCAGCGGCTCGTCCTGCACGATCGGGCCAAGCCGATTGTGCGCGAGGTCTTTGTACGTGTAGAGCGCCGCCACTCCCTCGAGGTCCTCCGGGAGCTCGATGCTCCTGATGCGCGCATGCGCGTGAGGACTGAAGACGAAGTCGACGACGAGCTCTCCCGGCAGCGACGGAAGATCGTCGATGTAGAGCGACTCGCCGGTCACATGACCGCGTGCGGAGTCGTGGGGGACGTCCTTGCCTACGTACATGCGTCGTAATAGAACTTCGTGAGGATATTTTCCGCCAGCTGCAGGCGGTACTCGCGCGCTCCGCGCACATCGGAGATCGGAGCGATTTCCTCCCGCGCGATCTCCCCCGCCTCGGCGAACGTGTCTCTACTGACCGGCTTGCCCGCCAGGAACTCCTCGGTTTTCTTCAATCGCAGCACCACCGGCCCCACGCCGCCGTACGCGAGGCGCATCGAGTCGATGCGCCCGTCCGTGCGCTTCATGAGCATGGCCGCGGTGAAGCTGGAGATGTCGAGGTGGCTGCGTTTGGAGATCTTGTAGAGCCGCAATGTGTCGCCGTCCTGCGGCAATGGAATGAGAATGCGCGTAATGATCTCGTCCGGCCTCAGGTCCAGCTTCTTATAGCCGAGGTAAAACTCGCGGATCGGCACTACGCGACGTCCATTGAGCTCCACGCGCGCGTCGGTCACAAAGAGGAACGGCAGGGTGTCGGCGATCGGCGAGGCATTGGCGATGTTCCCCGCCAGCGTCCCCGCGTTCTTGATCTGCGGCGATCCGAAACGGTCCATGATCGTGGCCATGGCCGGGACGAGGTCTTTGACCACTTCCTCGAATTGCGCCAGCGATACTCTCCCGCCCACCGCGAGCATCCCGTTCTCGACCTGGATCCCGCCCAGCCCTTCAATCCCGTCCAGCGACAGGATCGACTCCGGCACGAAGTTCCGCTTGGTCCGCCAGACGCCGAAATCGGTGCTGCCCTGGACGATGACGGTCTTCTCGTTCTTGAACGCGATGGCGTCCTCGAGCGTGACCGGCTTGAAGAAGTTCCCGATGCGCACGGGGTGGCGTTCTACTTCACTCACCGCCGCCAGGATCGGCGTGCCGGGATAGAGCTCCTCGACCTTCGGCTGGTTTTCCGTCTGCTTCGCCGCGTTGATGATCGACTCGTATCCGGTGCAGCGGCAGAGGTTCCCCGTCAGCGCCTTCCGCGCGTCGCACTGACCGTCTTCGAACATCCCGGCCAGCGCCATGACGAACCCGGGCGTGCAATAGCCGCACTGCGCCCCGTGACAGCGGACCATGGCCTCCTGCACGGGCGTCATTCCCAGTCCCTCGACGGTCACGACATGCGCGCCATCCATCTGAAACATGAACTGAATGCACGCATTGACCGCCCGGTAGCGCAGGATCTCTCCCTCCCGCCGCCCGACGAGGACCGTGCACGCGCCGCAGTCCCCTTCCTCGCAGACGATCTTCGTCCCGGTCGCCCTTACCCGCTCCCGCAGAAAGCGCGCGACCGTCTCGAAGGCCGCGTCGCCGCCCACCCGATGAGCGACGCCATTGATGTGCACCAGCACCGTGTCCCGCATGAAGAGGAAGGATGATACGCCACCCGGCGCACTCCCGCCGCCTTCCCGCCCGATGTATTGAATTGGACACCCCGACGCACTATCTTGCACCGGCGATGGAACGCCTCCGCCTCGAGTCCTCCGTCGTCGCCTCGGCCGGCTACCACGAAGACCGCCGGATTCTCGAAGTCGCCTTCCGCACCGGCCGCGTCTACTACTACTTCGACGTCCCCCTCTTCCACTACGACGCCCTCCTGGCCGCCCCCTCCGCCGGCCAATACTTCAACGAATCCATCCGCCCGCACTACCGCTCGGAGCTGGTGTACGACCCGCGGAGGCCGACGCGGGGGAAGCAGTGAGGGACGGGGCTGCCCGCCATCCCCCCATTACGGCGATTTCCGAGACTCCACCCCGAAGAGCTCTTCCAGCAGCCGTTCTGACTCAGCCAGACCCTCCTCGGTAAACACGACTGATTTAGCCTTTCCAACTGGATCCGAGATGTAGCCTTTCTCATGCAGGCGAGACAGGGCATCCCAATCGAATCCCTTCCAGGCTCGATATTCGTCGTGCAGGCCAAGGTAGAGCAGAGCAAGAACGGAACGATCGATCTTTTCGAGGTCGAGTTGCATGCGGCCTCCCGTCAAGAGTGTAACGGCGAGACCCACGACGGCGAACGGATAGAAGAATTCCGCGCCGATCTCGCGCGACGCCGCAGGCCGGCCGGCGCTGGCCTCAATGACCGGACAAGGAGCTCGGAGTGCAGCATGCTGCAATCCTCGACGGAGAGATCGTCAGGCGCCGAGAATGATCGGCAGCCGAAGCACCCGCTATTTTCTCACCGCCCGACGACGCGGCCGGTCATCGTCATAGATCGTCAACGTGGTCAGGATGTTGGTGCCGAGGACGGAGCCGCCGGTCGGACTCGCCAGCGTGAGGATGACCGTCGTCGGGTCGCTGGTGACTTCGTTGTTGAAGACCGGAACCGTAATCGTCTTGCTGTCGGAATCACCATCGACCCAGCTCAAGACACCGCTCACACTCTGATAGTCGGTCCCATCTACGGCGGTGCCGCCCGTGACGGCATACTCCACACTCACCGCGCCGTCGGAGCCGTCGGTTCGCCGCACCTCGATGGTGGCGCTGCCGGCGCTCTCCAGGACGCCGAACGCCGTTGATGAAAAGGAGAGCGTTCCAGGCAATCCGACCGCCGGCCGGTACACCTGGTTGAGAGTGCTGCCGGAGCTGCCGCCGATCCCGGTGCCGCCACCGGTCGCCCAGATCAGACCGTTCACGAAGGCCGAGCCGACAATGCCATGAACCGGGATCGGCATGTCGGGGAGCTCTGTCCAGGTGTTGGTC
>DASUSL010000347.1:0-16997 GCA_036375135.1 Thermoanaerobaculia bacterium
CTCCAGCGCGCAGGAGCGGGCGGCGGAGGCGGAGCGGCGGCGCCTGGCCGGTGAAGAGAATGCGCACCTCGACCTGCTGCGGCAGAGCGACGCGTTCAAGACCTCGCTGCTGCGCGCGGTGTCGCACGACCTGACCACGCCGCTGACGGCGATCCGCATCCACACCGCCGCGCTGCAGCGTCACGCCGCGGCGTCGCCGGAGCTGCGGGAGACGGTGAGTGCGATCGACGCCGAGTCGTCGCGGCTCCATCGGCGGATCGACAACCTGTTGACCATCGCGCGGCTGGAGTCGGGACGCTTCACGCCGCATCCCGAGCCGGCGCCGCCCTCCGACATCTTCCGCGCCGTGCACGACAGCCTCCCCGCGGTGCCGGTGACGATCTCCGTCGCCGCCGATTGTCCCGACGCGTACGTCGATCCGTCGCTGGCGCTGGAGATCCTCGTCAACCTCGTGGAGAACGCGCACCGCGCCTCGCCGTCCGCGGCGCCCATCGAGCTGGCCGCCGAAGCCGCGGGCGGGCGAGTGCGGCTGGAAGTGCGCGACCGCGGCCGCGGCATCGCGCCCGACTCCGACGTCGCGCAGCGCGGCCTCGGCCTGGAGATCGCGCGCGGACTGACGACGGCCAGCAACGGCGCCTTCGCGCTCGAAGCGCGTGAAGGCGGGGGCACGATCGCGCGCGTCGAGCTGCCGGCGGCGGTGCTGGCATGAGCGAGGCGCCGGTCATCCTCATCGTCGACGACGATCCCGGCATCCGCGACTCGCTGTGCGGCGAGCTGCGCGCCGCCGGCTACGACGCCATCACCGCGGCGGACGGGCGCGCCGGCCTCGCGGCTTTCCGCGTCAACCTGCCCGACCTGATGCTGACCGACCTGGCCATGCCGCGCGCGGACGGCTTCGCGCTGATCGCGGAGGTGCGCAAGGTCTCGCGCACGCCGATCGTGGTCATCTCCGTGCGCGGCGCGGATGCGGACAAGATCCGCGCGCTCGACCTCGGCGCGGACGACTTCGTGACCAAGCCGTTTTCGATCCCCGAGCTGCTGGCGCGCATCCGCGCGAACCTGCGCCGCAGCAGCGGCGGCACGCCGGGCGTGCTGCGCTTCGACGCGCTGACGATCGACCTGGCGCGGCGGCGCGTGACCGAGGGAGGACGGGAGATCCGGCTCACGCCGACGGAGTTCGCCATCCTCGAGCTGCTGGCCACGCATGCGGGGAAGCCGGTGTTCATCCAGCAGATCATCGCCCGCGTCTGGAGCGCGCTGCCGGGGACGACGCACGACACGGTGCGCGTGCACGTCAGCGCGATGCGGCGGAAGATCGAGCCCGATCCGGCGGTGCCGAGGTACATCGTGACGGAGCCGTGGATCGGCTACCGGTTCATCGCGGAACCGACGTAAGCGCAGCGCCGCCGTCCCGGCGGCTGCCGCGGCGGCGTCCTCGCCGCGGCGGGGTGCGGGCGGACGCCCGCACGGCAGCCGGCGGGACGCTGGCGGTCCACCTGTTGGCGGGGAAAAACGATTTTGTATCCGTCAATACAGATAGAATGCTCGCGGGTCCCAAACAATCGAGGGTAGCTCCATGGAACTGATCGGGCAGCAGTTCGGGCACATCCGTGTCACCGGAGTGGTCGGCCAGGGCGGGATGGGGGACGTGTACGCGGCGTACGACGAGAAGCTCGAGCGCAAAGTCGCGGTGAAGGTCCTCAGCGCGGACCAGCGGCTCGAGCGCGAGGCGCGGGAGCGGCTGCTGCGTGAGGCGCGCGCGCTGTCGCGGCTCGATCACTCGAACATCTGCCGCATCTACGACTACATCGAGACCGAGCAGGTCGACCTGCTGGTGCTCGAGTTCATCGACGGCCGCACGCTGGCCGACGTCGAGGAGAAGCTCACCCGCAGCGAGAAGCTGCGCATCGCCAGCGCGGTGGCCGGCGTGCTCGTCACCGCGCACCGTGCCGGCATCGTGCACCGCGACCTCAAGCCCGAGAACGTGATGATCGCGTCGACGGGCGAGGTGAAGGTGCTCGACTTCGGCCTCTCGCGCTGGCTGCAGCGCGCGCGGGCGATCTCGTCGGGACGGCAGCGCGCCCTGAACGTCGTGCAGATGCACGCGGGGCCGGGCGACACGATTCCGCTCCCCGGCAACAGCGAATACGAGACCTCGCCGCTGCTCACCGCGCACGGCGTGACCCTCGGCACGCCGCTGTACATGAGTCCCGAACAGGCGCGCGGCGAAGAGCTCACGACCGCCAGCGACATGTTCTCGTTCGGCCTGCTGCTGCAGTTCCTCTTCAGCGGCCAGGACCCGCATCCGACGGGACTCAGCGCGCGCGACATCATCCTGCGCGTGGCGCGGGGCGAGACGAACGCGCTGCAGAACGTGCCGGGCGACGTCGCGGCGCTGATCAACCGCTTCAAGCAGTTCGCGCCCGCCGACCGCCCCACCGCGGTCGAGGCGGAGCGGCGGCTGCGCTACCTGGCGAACAAGCCGCAGCGCATCGCGCGCCGCGCCGCGACGGCCACGCTGGCCGCGATCCTGGCCTTCGGCGGCTGGCGCTACACCGTCGACCTGCAGACGGAGCGCGCCAAGGCCGTGGCCGCGCAGCAGGAGGCCGAGCGCCGCCGCGCGCAGCTCGAGACGATGGTCGATTTCATGATCGGCGATCTGCGCGGGAAGCTCGAGCCGGTGGGACGCCTCGACGTGCTCGACGACGTCGGGCAGCGTGCACTGCCGTACTTCGAGTCGCTCGATCCGAAGGTGATGAGCGCGGACGCGCTGGCGCGCAACGCCAAGACGCTGAACCAGCTCTGCCAGGTGCGGCTGGATCAGGGGAAGACCGCGGAAGGACTCACGCTCGCGCGCCGCTCGCTGACGCTGACCGACGAGGCGCTGCGGCGCGACCCGCGCAATCCGGAGGTGCTGCTCGCGCACGGCGCGGCGCACTTCTGGATCGGCAACTCGCTGCGGCTGCAGGCGCAGCACGACGAGGCGCTGCGCCACATGCGCGCGTACATGAAGGACGGCGACGCGCTGGCGAAGCTCGATCCGTCGAAGAAGGAGTATCAGCTCGAGCGCGCGTACGGCCACAGCGGCGTGGCGCTGATCCTGGAGACGCAGCAGCCGGCCGAGGCGCTGGAGCACTATCGCGTCAGCCTGGAGGTGAAGGAAGCGCTGGCGCGTCGCGATCCCGCCGACGCGGACGCGCAGGCGGAACTGGCCCGCGCGCACAACAAGGTCGCGGGCGTGCTCTACCGCCTCGGCGACCTCATCGCCTCGCGCGATCACTCGCGCCGCGAGGTGGCGATCTACCGCGCGCTGGTCGCACGCGAGCCGCAGCAGACGCAGTGGCGCCAGCGACTGGCGGCGAGCATGGGCTTCCTCGGCCGCGCGCTGCAGGCCACCGGCGACCGCGCCTCGGCGCAGGCGCTGTGGCTGGAGGAGCTGGTCATCGAGCGCGAGCTCGCGAGCCGCGATCCGCAGAACGTGCGCTGGCAGCGCAACCTCGCCTCCACGCTGCATCGCCTGGCCGCGGAGCGATTCCACCACGGTGACGCGCTCGCGTACTGCACCGAGGCGCGCAGCGTGATGGCCCGGGCCATGGCCGCCGCGCCGGACACGAAGTCGTTCGCGCTCGATCGCGCGGCCATCGACGTCACCTGGGCGCGCCTCCTGGCGCGCCGCGGCGACGACGCCGCCGCCGGCGAGCTGCTGCGCGCGGCCATGAAGAGGATGGAGCCGCTTCACGCCACCGACCGCACGGCGCGCTACATCGGCGCGAGCGCGGCATTCGAGCTCGGCGAATTGCTGGCCACGCGGAATCGCGCCGCGGCCGAAGAGGCGTGGCGCCGCGCCGAGGAGACGCTGGCGCCGCTCATTGCCAATACGACCGAGGTCGCCGACCTCGATCTCTGGCTACGCATCCTTGCGCGCCGCGAGCGCGGCGCTGAAGCGCGAAACGTGCTCGCACGCATCCGCGCGACCGGCTACGCCACAAACGAGCTGGAAACGTTTCTGAGGTGAGGCAGCACAGTCTGAGGTGAGGCAGCACAGGAGGAGAGGACCATGCATACGATCAACGTGAACATGCAGACCACCGACGGTGACACCCACAAAGTAACCATCAAACCGTCACGGCTGCGCATCAAGAACGGCGAACAGGGTGTGGTGATCACCTGGAGCGCGGCTGGACCGACCACGTTCCTGCAGGGCGACGCTGGGTTCAAGTGGATGCCGAACGTCGGACCGACGCCGCCGGCCGTGAAGTACATCGACGCCAACACTCTCCGGTCGGAGCCGTACGACAACACCTTCAGTACGGAAGTGGTGTGGGAGTACCAGATCGGCGTGCAGAAAGACGGCGTGAAGATCGTGGTCGATCCGGAAGTCGACAACGATCCGCCGATCGGGCCGAAGCCGTACTGACGGAGTGATCGCTACTCGCCGCCGCCTTCATCGCCGCCGCTGGCGAGATGCTTCCCGCGGTTGCCCGGCAGCTCCGTATGCTGCCGGGTGCCGCCGCGGCGGCGGCGCCGGCGGCGCGGACGCGACGGATCGGGCGGCGCGGACGGATCGACGTCCTCGTCGTCCTCTTCGATCTCTTCCTCGCGCACGGGCGGCTTGACCTCGGGCGCGCTCTTGCCGCGCTGCTCGAGCTTGTCCTCGTCGAGGAGCCACACCCACTGCGTCTCCTTGACGGCCGGCTCCGCGGCGGCGGCCGCGGGCTTCGCGTCGCGGCGCGGCTCGCGCGGAGGACGCGGCGGACGCGGCTCGCGCGCTTCACGCGGCGGTTGCTGCTGTTGCTGCTGCGGTTGCGCCTGCGTCTGCGGCTGCTGCGTCGTGGCCACGACGCGGCGCGCCTTCTCCGGCGACTCGAGTTTCTTCACGCGGATCAGCACGTCCTCGGTCAGCCGGCGATTGACGGCGATGAGGTCCGACACCAGCGCGATGAGCCACGTCTGGAAGCCGGTGACCAGGAACACCGCGGCCAGGATCAGCGACTGCACGTGGCCGTCGCGGTTGCCCTGCGCGAAGTACCAGAGGAAGCGCGCGCCGAGGGCCACGCCGAGGAACATCAGCACGCTGCCGATGGCGAAGAACGTCTTCAGCGGACGGTAGACGGTGTAGATGCGGAAGATCGTGGCGATGGACTTGCGCAGGTACGTCCCCACGCCGCGATAGAGGCGCGAGGGACGCGTCGGCGCGTTCGTGCGCACGGTCACGCTCTGCACGCCGAGGTTGCGGTTGCCGGCCTGGATGACCGTCTCCAGCGTGTAGGTGAAGGGATTGAAGACGTTGATCTGCATGGCCGCCTCGCGCGAGAAGGCGCGGAAGCCGCTCGTGACGTCGCTGACGCTGAGACCCGAGGCCTTGCCGACCGTCCAGCTTCCGATGCGCTGCAGCAGCTTCTTGACCGCGGACATGTGCGGCGACTTGGCCACCTCGCGGTCGCCGATGACCACATCGGCCGCGCCGCGCGCGATCGGCGCGACGAGGCGGGCGATGTCCGCCGCGGCGTACTGGTTGTCGGCGTCGGTGTTGACGATGATGTCCGCGCCGAGGCGCAGGGCGGCGTCGATGCCGGTCACGAACGCGGCCGAGAGGCCGCGGTGCGTCTTGAGCTGGAGGATGTGCGTCGCGCCCGCCTTGCGCGCGGCGTCGGCGGTCTTGTCCATCGACCCATCGTCGATGACCAGCGTCTCGATCGAGGTGATGCCCTCGATCTTCTTCGGCAACTCGCGCAGCGCCTGCGCGATCGTGCCCTCTTCGTTGAAGGCAGGGATCTGGATGATGAGTTTCATGTGCTCCTGTCAGTCTCAGAGTGTCAGAGTCGCAGAGTCTCAGGGGCGGCGATGACCACTGTGAGACCATGCGACGTTGAGACTGTGAGACCGAAAGTCAGTGTGATCATGCCGGTCGAGCGCATCGGCGGCGATGCCGAGCGGGCCATCTCCTCGGTGCTTCGTCAGGATGCGCCGTTCGCGTTCGAGCTGATCGTGATCTCGGCCGCGCCGCTCGAAGTGCCGGGCAGGACCGGCGTGCGCAACGTCGTCGAGGCGAATCGTAATCCCGCAACTCGAAGAAATCGAGCAGTTTCCGTGGCGGCGGGGGAGATCCTGGCCTTCATCGACGACGATGCGCAGGCCGATCCGCGCTGGCTGGCCACTGCAATCGCCTATCTCGACGCCCATCCCGACGTCCTCGCCCTCGGCGGTCCCGACCCCGCCCCGGACGACTCTTCGCCCGGCGAGCTCATCTCCGACACGCTCCTCGCCACGCGCTTCATCGGCAGCGGCATCGCCGCGCACGAGAACCGCCGCGGCGTGTTCGACCTGGAGCGCGCGAGCGACATCGCGCTGGTGAATCTCTTCGTGCGGCGGGAAGCGTTCACCGGCTTCGACGAGTCGATCGGCTACATCGGCGAGGACACGGCGCTGCTCGAGGTGCTGCTCGCGAAGGGGCGCGTCGTCTATCACGACGGCGTGCGCGTCTTTCATCGCCGCCGCGCGTTTCCCGGTCCCTACCTCCGCCAGCGCTGGCGCTATCGCGTGAAGACGGGACGCCTGCAGCGCACGCGGCGCGATCCGCGCGTGACGGCGTTTCTCTTCGCGGGCCTGTTCGCGATCCTCTTCGCGCCGCTCGTGGTCATCCCGTACGCGCTCGTGACATTCGTCCTCGGCGTGCGCGCCACGCGGCTGCCGATGCGCTGGTGGCCGATGATTCCGGTGGCGTTCGCGATGCATCATCTGACGTACTGGCTGGGGATTGTGACGGGGCTCACACTGGGACGGAACTAAGGCATGTGGCCTGCAGTCCGCGAGCGCACATGGTCACCGACTTCGACTCGACCCTCATCCGCCGCGGCGTGAGCGCCGCAACGCTCAGCGACATGGCCGATTTCGTCGAGACCATTCAGCAGCGCCCGCTCGACAAGCTCCTCGGCGAGCTGCCGGGATTAGCCGCGCTGTCGCAGACGAAGTTCAGCCTCGCGCGACAGGTCATCCGCCGCCGCGCAAAATCGCTGGAGCGCCCCGACTACGAACAGCTCCGCGTCGTAGCCTTCGAGATCGCGGACGACGCCGGGCACGAGGTCGGGGAGCGCATCCGCTCCCTGTTCACCTTCGCCTGACAGTGGAGCGCCGCCGTCCCGGCGGCTGCCGCGCAGGCGTCCCGCCTGCGCGCGGCGGCGGGACGCCGCCGCGGCAGCCGGCGGGGACGCCGGCGGTCCGCTGGTTCAACTCCTCGGAAATCCTTACACTTGCGGCGCGGTTCCCCTGACCGCGATCGCATGAAGTTCACCGACAAGCTCCAGTACCTCAAATACCTGGTCGACAAGCGCGGCATGCGCCCCGTCTACCTGATCCTCGGCCTGACCTACGACTGCAACTCCTTCTGCCGCACCTGCTTCAACTGGGAGCAGCTCCGCAAGAACAAGGAGCACGAGCTGTCGCTGGACGAGATCAAGAAGACCCTCTCGTCGATGGGCGACCTCCTCTTCATCGTCATGAGCGGCGGCGAGCCGTTCCTGCGCCGCGATCTCCCCGAGATCTGCGAGTTCCTCTCGACGAACAACAACGTCAAGCAGATCACCATCCCCACCGGCGCCATCACCAGCGACCTGATCGCGCGGCAGGTGGAGTCGACCCTGCAGCGCTGCCCGAACACGCAGATCGTGGTGAACCTCTCCATCGATCACATCGGCGAGAAGCACGACTGGATCCGCGGCGTCCCGAACAACTACGAGAAGGCGAAGAAGACGTACGCGCTGCTGATGCCGCTCAAGGAGCGCTACGACAACCTCACCGTCAACGTGCACACGTGCCTCTGCACGTACAACGCGGACGATCTCGACGTGATGTTCGACGGGATCCGCCGCGACTTCCCGAAGGTCTCGTTCCACTCGTTCGAGATGCTGCGCGGCGATCAGCCGGACAAGAACATCCAGCCGATCACCACCGACAAGTACCGCGCCCTGCTGCCGAAGCTCGAGGAGTACTGGAACGGCTACCGCAACTACGACGGCTTCCTGAAGTTCGTGAAGATCTATTCGCGGCAGATGGAGCTGGCCGTGCTCGAGCAGGAGACGCAGGTGCGCCCGTGCCACGCGGGCCGCGTCTCCGGCGTCCTCGATGCGCGCGGCGAAGTGCGCATGTGCGAGCTGCGCGAGCCCGTGGGCAACGTGCGCGACACCGGCTACTCGTGGGACGAGCTGTGGTTCTCCGAGGCCGCGGAAGAGCAGCGCAGGTCCATCCGCGCGAAGGAGTGCCACTGCACGCACTCCTGCTTCATGTCGTCGTCGCTGGTGTTCGACTGGCGCACGTGGGGCGCGTATCTGCAGTCGACCGTCGTGAACTTCCTGTCGGCTGCGTGAAGACCGTAGTCATCGGTCCCGTCCCTCCGTATCGCGCCGGCATCGCCTACTGCACGAAGCGTCTCGCCGAGGTCCTCGGCGCGGACGTGATCTCCTTCAAGCGCCAGTTCCCCCGATTTCTGTACCCCGGCGGCGACGACGTCGACAAAACGCTGCCCCGCTTCGAGGCGCGTTTCCTCCTCGACATCCTCAATCCGCTGACGTGGCTGCGCACAGCGCTGACGCTGCGTCGCGAGCAGCCCGGCGCCGTGATCGTGGTGTGGTGGGTGTGGGTGTGGGCGCTGCCGTATCTGACGCTGCTCGCGTTTCTGCCCAGACGCACGCGCGTGATCCTGCAGTGCCACAACATCGGCGACAAGGAGCCGGCGGCGTGGAAGCGCTGGCTGACCAATCGCGTGCTGCGCCGCGGCGACGTGCTGGTGGTGCACGCGGAGACGGAGGCGGCGGATGCGCGACGCCGCACTTCGCGTCCCATCGTGAAGACGTTCCTCCCCGTGCACGAGCTGGGCGGCGCGATTCCGACTCGCGCTGACGCGCGACGCAAGCTCGGCCTGCACGGCAACGTGGCGCTGTTCTTCGGCCACGTCCGTCCGTTCAAGGGACTGGATGTCGCGCTGCGCGCGTGGCGTCTGCTGCGGAGCGACGTCACGCTGGTCGTGGCAGGGGAGGCGTGGTGGAAGTCGGAGGACGAATACCGCGCGCTCGCGGCCGGACTGACGAACGTCCGCTTCGACTTCCGCTACATCCCCGATGCGGAGATCGCCACGTACTTTGCGGCGTGCGACGTCGTGCTGGCGCCGTATCGCATCGAGGCGCAGAGCGGAGTGGCACTCACCGCCTTCCACTTCTCCCGTCCCGTGATCGCCTCGGATGCCGGCGGCCTTCCGGAGATCGTCGACGCCGAGTGGCTCTTCCCGAGCGAAGACCACGCCGCGCTCGCCGCGCGGGTCGATGCGTTCTTCGCCCGCGCCGACCGCGCCGCGCTGGAGCGACGCGCGGCGGACGCGGCCCGTAAGTACTCGTGGGAGGAATACGGCGCACTGTTCAGGCGCTTGGTTGCTGGCGAATGAAGTTTTCCCCCTCACGCATCAAGGTCGGCCTCGAGCTCACCTCCAAGTGCAATCTCCGCTGCGGGATGTGTCCGCTGCCGGTGCTCCGCCGTCCCTACGAGGACATGGAGTGGAGCCTCGTCGAGAAAGCCGAGCGCGAGATCCACGGCAACGGCCTGAAGCTGAAGTGGCTGCACGAGATGGGGGAGCCGCTGCTCTACGCGCGCATCGACGACGCCATCCGCCTCTTCCCCGAGGCCAGCCTGTCGACGAACGGGCTCGTGCTGACGCCGGAGATCGGGGCGAAGCTGCTGGCCACGCCGCTCAAGCGCATCCGCATCTGCGTCGACTCGATCCAGCCCGAGGTCTATCCGCAGCTCCGCACGGGCGGCGACTTCGACAAGCTGGTCGACCTCACGCGCAGGTTCCTGGCGCAGGCGAAGGGACACCCGCTGCGCATCGAGATCCAGAAGATGCGCTCGCGCCTGACGCAGGACGAGACGGTCGACGACTTCAGGAAGCTCTTCGACCTGAAGCAGTACAAGAACGCGCGCGTGATCGAGAAGACGTGCGAGGCCCTCGACGTGAACGAGGAGACGGACCTCCACGGAAAGTTCTACGGCTGCGTGCAGGGGGCGTTCTTCACCTGGGTGGTGATCTTCGCCGACGGCCGCGTCACGCACTGCTGCTACGACGCCCACGGCGATCAGGTCCTCGGCGACCTGAAGACGCACTCGCTCCAGGAAATCCTCGACGGCCCCCGCTTCGCGGAGATGCAGTCCGCCTTCGAGCGCCGCGATTTCACCAATCTCCCGCGCTGCGGCGAATGCTTCAAGCACGGCGGCGAGTCGCATGCCTTCAACGACGTGCTGACCCGCGTGCAGAACCTGCCCAACGTGGCCAAGGACGCGGTGCGCAAGGTGATCGATCTTCGGTACCGATGAGCGTCTGTCTCCACCTTCATCGCCGGCTCCGTTGACGCACGTTGGGCGCCGGGGCTACCTTGGAGGGAAGGAGAGACGGATGAAAGGCTTCAACCTCCTTCCGGCACTCGTCGTACTTCTTCTCATCGGGTTATGGGCGGAGCCCGCCGCGGCGGTCGCCTACTGTCCTCCTGAATACCAGTCGTGCGAAGGTGCTGGCACGCCCGGCGGCACATGGGGCGGCGGAGACCCGACGGTTCCCCGCGACGGGTACAAGCAGTACGGTTACCCATACAGCCAGTGCAGCACCGGACCGAACATGGTTGCGCGCTGCTGGGAGTGCGTCTGGAACCCGAATAAGCGGACGGACGTGTGCGGCGGCGTCAGTCACACGGCGTCGTGCGCATGCTACGAGCAGTACAGCAACTACATCATCATCGACTGCTGGGCTTCCGGCAGTTGCCAGTACCAGGGGCAGTAACGCTCCATGCGCATCCTGCGAGCGTGGGCGATTCACGCGGTCCTCGCGGCTGTTGCGTTGCGAGCCGAGGCGCTGACCGTCGACATCCGTCTCGTCGGTGCTCCGGCAGCACCGCCCGCGAAGGGAACGCTCACGCTGCGGCCGGTCGACGGCGTGACGAATGCCGTGGCGGTCAGGAGCGTCAGCGTTCCGGGGCGGGTCGAGCTCGACGCGAAGGAAGGACTCTACGTCGCGGAGTTGCAGGCGCCGGGCGTCTGGTTTTCGTCGCGGACCATCTCTCTTCGCGACGGCGCCACGATCGACTTGCCGGTCCGTCCCACTGGCACGCTGACCGGCAGGTCCGCACCGCCCGAAGGTGCGGTTTCGGTTCGCTTCACCGACTCCGCCGATCCGGAGATCACGGGACAAGTCCTCTGCGCAACGGCCGGCGGCGCGTTCCGCTGTGAGCTTCCCGCCGGCACGCTCGATCTGCGAATCGCGCGGCAGGGCCAGGTCCCGCACTACCGCCGGCAGGTGTCCGTCACCGCCGGCAAAGCGGAGAGTCTCGGCTCGGTCGCCTTCACTCCCGGAGCGTCGCTTTCCGGCCGGCTGCAGATCGAAGAGGGAGAGCTGGACAAAGTTCAGATTTCACTTGCCGCTGCGTCGGGGAAGGGGACGAGCGTCGCCATCAGACCGGAGCCGAACGGGTTCTTCGCCGCCGGTCCGATTGCGCCGGGTGAGTACATCCTCAGTGCGACCCGGCAGGGGTTCCTCAGCGCGCCCGTGAGCGTGTCCATTCGTGACGGCCTCGAGGCCAGCCTGCGGGAGCCGGTCGTCCTGGCGCGGCCGAGACGACTCTCCGTGCTGATCTCGCCGCCGGTCGACCCGATCGCGGTGGGATGGGTGGCGGCGCTGCGCGAGGCCGGCCCGAGGCGTACCGAGCGCCGCGTCGTGGCGGAGGGACCTGCATCTCCCGACGGGTCGTGGAGCACCGAGCATCTGCTACCCGGCACCTATGAGCTGATCGTGCGCCCGAAGGGCGGCCCGGTCTGGCGTGTCGAAACGATCACGATCTCCGACGCGCTGACGACGCAGCCGGTGTCGGTGCCGAGTCTGCGCTTCGAGGGGACCGTGACTCTCGGCGACAAGCCGCTCGCGGCGAAGCTCACGTTCGGCGGCGCCCATGCCGAGGCCACCATCCCGTGGCGCTCGGACGAGAGCGGCCGATTCCGCGGCTACATGCCCGTTCCGAAGGAGAAGACGTGGGCCGTTACGGTGCAGAGCGAGACCCCTCCGGTCGAGGTCACGCTGCCCGACGTCCCGATGCACATCAACGAATCGGAAGGTGTGGCCCGGGTCGACATCCGGCTTCCCTTCACCTCGCTCACCGGTGTGGTCGTCGACGAACGAGAGGAACCGGTCGCGAATGCGCTGGTCAACGTCGACGGCAACACGACGTCCGCGCGTATGACCCAGATCAACACGTTGAAAGACGGCTCCTTCAGCATTCACGGCCTGCTCCCGGGCCGCTACCGCGTGACCGGTTCCGCATACCTGAAAGAAAGCGAAGTCGTCGACGTCGAACTGCCCGAGAGCGCCGAGGAGCCGGTCTCGATCCGGCTGCAGGTCAAGGCGTACCGGCAATGGAAAGGGCGGGTCGTCACGCCGGAGGGACGGCCAGTTGCGGCGGCGCGAATCTTCGCCAGCGCCGCGGACGTACCGATCGTGGTCGCGTATCCGGCGCGGAGCGATGCGGATGGACGTTTCGTGCTGCTGGTTCCCGCCGGCGCGAAGCTCTTCGACTTCATCGTCGCCCCGCGCGGCTTCACCTATACCTACTTCCGCCGTGCCTTTTCGGAGGAGCTGCACATCGTCGTCAATCCGAGCGGCGGGACTCTCGTGCTCGACGTGCCGGATGACCGTTCCGTGGAGCCGGCGGTCTGGCACAACGGCAGTGTCACCAGTGCCTATGCGTTTCTGAGCGGCTGGATCGGCGAGATGGAGCAGGGCGGGCCGGGCGTGACCCGCCTGCGCGTTCCGCAGATGGACACCGGCAGCTACATGGTGTGCCTCGTCCCGTCCGGCACCGTGTCGACGGCGATGCCCGGACCCGGATGTCAGTCGATCTATCTCGCCCCGCATGGCGAGGCCGTCGTGACGCTCACCCGCTCTCCTGTCTCCTGAGCGGCGCGCGTATAGACTGCGCGCCGCGTGACGATCCTCCTCAACATCATCCTCGGCTTCATCCCTACCCTCATCCTCGGCGCCAGCATCGCCGCGGGCGTCGAGGACGACGCGCGTCATCGCCGCGTCTTCCTGCTCGTGTACGCGCTGTGGGCGTTCACGCTGGCGGGGTGGAACTGGCTGGAGTCGGCGCATGTGGCGTGGGTCGTTCTGTGGGTGCTGTTCGGGTTGGTGGCGATCGCGCTGCGGCGTTACTATCCGAAGCCATGAGAAAACTGGCGGCGGTGCTCGTGGTGCTGGCCTTCGGCGTGTGCGCGGAGGCGCGCGAGGGGTTCGGATTCAAGAAGAAGGCGGTCGAGTTCGATCGCACCATTCCGCCGGCCACGAATGCCGGCGCGCGCCGCGTACAGATCGTCGTCGACACGGAGCGAGGCGGCGAGCGCGATGACGCGGCCACGCTCGAGCGCTACATCACCGAGCACATTCTCGCCGGCGCCGGCACGATCGCCGACAGCAAGCCGGAGGTCACGCTCGACGTCGCGCTGGACCGCCTCGAGTCGCACGAGACGTGGGAGACCTACACCGACTACGAGCGGCAGCAGACCGGCACGAAGCGCGAGTGGAACGAGAGCAAGAAAAAGTACGAGGACAAGCCCGTCTACACCAACGTGGCCGTGCAGAAGCAGCGCAAGGTCATCGACGCGAAACTCAGCGGCGTCTTCGAGATCGCGGCGAAGAACAAGGAGGTCACCTCCGGCACCATCGACGAGACGTGGCGCAAGACCTTCGGCGACTACGACTCCGCTCCCGCGCCGACGACGGTCGAGGACGATCTCCTCAAGCGCGCGGCGAAGAAGATCGCGGCGCAGCTCGTGCCGACCAGGGAGCGCGTCTCCGTGCTCGTCCCGCGCGCCAGCTTCGAGCCGCTCATCCCGCTCGCCGAGAGCGGACAGTGGGACCGTTACCTGGCCGCGGTCGAGGCCATGCCGGCGAAGAAGAACGGGAAGGAAGAAGCGTTCCGCCAGTACGCGATGGCCATCGCCAAGGAGGCGCTCGCGTATCGCAGGGAGAACCGCACGGAAGCGCTGGACATGCTGCGCGCCGCGAAGAGCCACTACGACACCGCGGCCGGCCTGAACTCGGATGAAGAGCTGTTCCGCAAGGGCTACACGAGTCTCTTCTCGTCGAGCTCCATCACCGCGCCCGGCGCGCGCGTCGGCGACTCGGTGGCGCGCTATGAGTCGTGGAGCGGCAGCGGCAGCGCCGTGCGCGTGGCCAGCACGACCCCTTCCGCGGCCGCGCCCGCGGCGTCGGCCTCGGGCATGCGCAACCAGACCGTGATCGATCTCGCCAAGGCCGGCCTCTCCGACGAGAACATCATCCTGGCCATCGACGGCGCCACGCAGACGCAGTTCGATGTGTCGCCCGAGGCGCTGATCGCGCTGGCGAAGAGCGGCGTGAGCAAGAACGTCATCGCGGCGATGCAGAAGAAGACGCTTGTGGGCGCGCGGCGGCCTTAGCCGCCGCTTTGGCAGGGTCTCGCGAGCGCGTACCAAAGCGGCGGTTAGGCCGCCGCACTCCTAGACTTTCCAGCCGAGGGCGCGGGCGCGGTCGGCGCGGACGTTCTGGTCGAGCGCCAGGGCGTCGGCGAAGCGGCCGAGCTCTTCGCGCGCTTTTTCCAACGGCGTTCCCGGCACGTCGGGGAAGACGTCCCTCGCGCGGCGCACCTCGGAGACGGCGTGGAAGATGCCGCGCGCGCCGCGCTCGGCCACGAGGCGAAAGAGCTCGGCGGCGTCGTCGCGATGCACGAGCGGCCAGCGATTCATGCCGTCGCCGATGACGATCGGATGCTCGAACAGAAACGCCCCTTCGCCCTGGATCATCCCCGGACGGATCACCGCGCCGCCGGCGTCGAGCACGAGGCGCTCGTGCTCCGCTCGCTGGCCGGACGCCGGTGAGTGCTCGTCCCCGTCATCGACGTCGCCGAGGACGAAGAGCACCGAGGTGTAGATGAGAGCCGGCGAAGCGACGGCCTCGACGAAGAGGCGGTCGACGTCCATGCGATCGGCGCCGCCTTCGACGCCCGCGTGGATGATCGCCTCCGCGGCCAGCGCGGCGTCGCGATACGTTGAGGGCTCGCGCAGGTCGCCGTGATGCGGATGGATGCCGTAGCTCTGCACGCGCGCGGCGGCCGTCGAGGAGCGGACGAGCGCCGTCACGTCGTGCTGCGCGCGCACGAGCGACGCGGCGATGGCGGAGCCGAGAAACCCGGTGGCGCCGGTGAGGAAGATCTTCATCGGAACGAGATCCCGATGTCGTCCATGGTCAGCACGCCGCAGCGCGCCTGCATGAGGCGCGGGATCGAGTTCACGACCATGGCCGCGGTGGCGCGGTCGCCGTGCACGCCGCCTTTGATCTCCATCTCCACGTCCGGCACGCCCCGCACGATCACGCGGTCCGCCGCCACATCCTCGGCGCCCACGTACATGCGCAGCTCGAGGCTCACGTCGATGCGTCCTTTGCCGTAGATGGTCTGATGCACGCCCGCCACCTGGCCGGGCGCGACGCGGAGGTACTGCGTGACCACTTCCCGCTCGGCGATGATCGGGTTGATCACTTCGTCCGAGACGCTCTCGAACTCCACGCCCAGGCCGTTGCCGACGAGCATGAGCGACTCGCGCAGCCCCATGTGCTTGATCTTGCCGGCGTCGACGGCGGCGCGGAACTCGTCGACGGTCATCGACGCGCCGACCTTGCGCTGCAGCGGCTCGCGGCGCGTGGAGGCGTTCTGGATGCGGACGATCTCGACCGATTTCACTTCCTGGCAGACCGAGGTGATGGTCAGCGGGAGCTTGTCCATCACGAAGCCGGGATTGACGCCGGTGCCGAGGAGCGCGACGTTGGCCGCGCGCGCGACCTGCTGCAGGCGCGCGCGCACTTCGGCGTCGAGCGGGAAGGAGAGCTCTTCGCACGTGGAGACGACGTGGCTGCCGGCGCCGAGCAGCGACTCGAGCTGCCCCGCGACGTCGCGCAGGCGCGAGCCGGTGGAGTGGCAGACGACGTCGGGCTTCCCCTGCAACTCGCGGGTGACGGTGACGCCGACTTTGCGATCGAGGCCGATCACCTCGCCGAGGTCTTTGCCGATCTTGTCCGGGTCGATGTCGATCGCGCCGGTGATCTTCACCCACGGCTTGGTGAGCAGCAGCCGCGCGATCTCGGCACCGATCGGGCCGATGCCGTATTGAGCGACGGAAACGGTTTGTGTGTGACTCATGCGGCGCGGAGTCTAACAGCGGAGCGCCGGCGTCCGCGCCGGCTGCCGTGGCGGCGTCTCGCCGCCACGCGCGAGCGCAGGCGAGACGCCTGCGCGGCAGCCGGCGGGATGCCGGCGCTGCTATTCGGTGACGTGCGTTTGGCGCTCGGGCCGGACGGTCCAGCGCAGCGAGTCGCGGGTGGCGATGGCCCAATCGCGGTGGGACTCGTCGTCGAAGGTGATGGTGAGCAGCGCCGCGGAATCTTCGCCGCCGGGGACGGTGCATTGCAGCGTCCAGTGGCCGCCGGCGTGCGTGATCGTGTCGGGCTGCGGCTGCGTGGCCAGCGTCGACACGCGCACCGAGCGTCCCGGTTCCCACGCCACCCACGTGTTCTCGTCCCACTCCTGCGCGAATGCGCCGGGGACGCGCACGCTCCACTCTTCCGTGATCGTGGCGATGACGTCGTGGCGCCGATAGCCGATGAGTGGTGTCTCCGCCGACGCGGCGGCGTTCGCGTGGATCGTCTGCGCCAGCTCGTCATCCAGTGCGAGCCAGCGTGCGAGCTCGCTCCATGCGCGCCATGGGTAGGTGAGGCGCTGCTCGGCGCCGTACGCCGTCGCGAGCGCGGCGTGCACTTCGCGCATCGTCTCCGCCTGCTCCTCGGTGAACGGCGCGCGCCACCGCACCTCGGACCACATCTGCACGAGTGCGCGTCCGAGCCAGTAGTGCGGCCCCGCGCCGCGATGCCACCACGGGAAGAGGTC
>DASUSL010000348.1:0-2473 GCA_036375135.1 Thermoanaerobaculia bacterium
GCGTCCCGCCGGCTGTCGTGGCGGCGTCCCGCGCCGCCACCCTTGCGCGCGGGCGAGACGCCCGCGCGGGCAGCCGGCGAGGACGCCGGCGGTCCGCTTTGGGCTCGCGCTACGGCGCGCATCCCGCGACCCGCATCATTCAGACGACCGGCGTGCCCCGGCGATGCCACCAGTCATTGAGGCGGAGCGCCGCCGTCCCGGCGGCTGCCGCGGCGGCGTCCTCGCCGCCGCCCCCCGTGCGCGGGCGAGACGCCCGCGCGGCAGCCGGCGAGGACGCCGGCGCTCCGCTTTGGGTTCGCGCTACGGCGCGCATCCCGAGTGACGGCTCTCGTGCATCAGATGATGCATAATGTGATGCATGCGAACGACCATCAATCTCGATGAGCAACTGATCGAAGAGGCTCAGCGCATCACCGGTACGCAGGAACGTACCGCCCTGATCCATGACGGTCTGCGCGCCCTCATCGCCCGCGAGAGCGCGCGGCGCCTGGCACGGCTGGGCGGAACCGATCCGGGTCTAAGGAGGCCCCGCCGGCGGAGATCGTCGTGATTCTTGTCGACACATCCGTATGGGTCGACCATTTTCATAAACACGTAGCGGCACTCGCGGACATCCTCGAGCGTGAGCTCGTCGTGGTGCATCCCTTCGTGATCGGCGAGCTCGCCTGCGGAAATTTGAAGCACCGTCACGAAGTGCTCACGCGGCTCGCCGCATTGCCGTCCGCAATCGTGGCCACCGATCGCGAGGCGCTCCTTCTCATCGAACGCAGAAATCTGATGGCCAAAGGCCTCGGCTATATCGACGTCCATCTGCTGGCATCGACGACTCTCGGCGACGACGTACAACTCTGGACCCGCGATCGACGGCTGCACGCCGTCGCGACAGACCTCCGTCTCGCCGCCGCTCTCCCCTGACATATGCTCCCCCCATGCGCACCCGCCGTCTCGGTTCCCTCGAAGTCTCCGCGATCGGCCTCGGCTGCATGGGCATGAGTCAGTCGTACGGCCCGGCGGACGAGCAGGAGTCGATTGCCACCATCCATCGCGCGATCGACCTCGGCGTCACGTTCTTCGACACGGCCGAGGTTTACGGCCCCTTTCACAACGAGACGCTCCTCGGGCGCGCGCTGCGCGGGCGGCGCAACGGCGTCGTCATCGCCACGAAGTTCGGCTGGAAGATCGAGGAGGGAAAGGTCAACGGCGTGACCAGCCGTCCGGACCGCATCCGCGCCGCCGTCGACGGCTCGCTGCAGCGGCTCGGCATCGACACGATCGACCTCCTCTATCAGCACCGCGTCGATCCCGAAGTGCCGATCGAGGACGTAGCCGGCACGGTCGCGGATCTCGTGCGCGCCGGCAAGGTGCGCTGGTTCGGGCTGTCCGAGGCGGGGGAGGAGACCATCCGCCGCGCGCACAAAGTGCATCCCGTCACGGCGCTGCAGAGCGAGTACTCGCTGTGGGAGCGCAATCTGGAGGAGCGGATCATCCCGCTCGTGCGCGAGCTCGGGATCGGCCTCGTCCCGTTCAGTCCCCTCGGCCGCGGCTTTCTCGCGGGCAACGTGAAGCGCGCCGAGGAGTACCCGGAAGGCGACTTCCGCCGCAACGATCCGAGGTTCCAGGGAGAGAACTTCGACGCCAACCTGCGCGCCGCCGCGGTCGTGCGCGAGATCGCGTCCGCGCACGCCGCCACTCCCGCGCAGATCGCCCTCGCCTGGCTCCTGCAGAAAGGGGACGACGTCGTCCCCATCCCCGGCACCAAGCGCCGCACCTACCTCGAGGAGAACGTCGCCGCGACGCAACTCACCCTCGCCGCCGACGAGCTGTCGCGCCTCGACCGCGCGCTCGCGCCCGAAGCGATCGCCGGACCGCGCTACAACGAGAAGGCGATGCGGTGGGTGGACCGATAACTGCTACAGCTTCCCGCATGGCCCGATACAAGATGCGGCAGAAGCTGATCTCCCTCGGCGAGGATTTCACGATCGAGGATGCGGCGGGCAATCCCGCCTTCGAAGTCGACGGCAAGGTCCTGACCGTGCGCGAGACGTTCGAGCTCAAGGACCGGCAGGGGAACGTGGTGGCGACCATCCGCAGCAAGCTCCTCTCCGTGCGATCGAAGATGGACGTGCTTCGCGACGGCGACGTGGTGGCCACCATCACCAAGGCCTTCTTCGCGCCGCTGCGGCAGAACTTCAAGGTCGACGTGGCCGGCGGCAAAGACCTGGACGTGGACGGCAGCATCCTCGACCACGAATACACCCTCCGCCGCGGCGACGACGTCGTCGGCCAGGTGTCGAAGCGCTGGTTCACCATCCGCGACACCTACGGCATCGACATCGCGCCAGGAGAGGACGAGGCGCTGATCCTGGCCATCGCCGTGGCGCTCGATGAGATGGCGCACGACAAGGACGAGTGAGGGGTTGCCCCAGTTGATCCCGCGCGTAGACGCGGGATCTCGGGTGCCGGATGCCATGCG
>DASUSL010000349.1:0-2963 GCA_036375135.1 Thermoanaerobaculia bacterium
TCCTCGTGCCGGTGATTTACAACGGCGAGGGGGCGTTCGGCTCGCGGTGGGAGACGAACGTCGTCATGCGCAACTTGTCCAATTTTCCGGTGATCTCGATCCCCGACGTCGCGCGGCCGATGCCGGAGGTTCCCGGCGGAGCGCCGCGGCCGATCTCTGCGGCGTTCGGCAACCGTCCGGCGGGCGTGGTGCTGTTCGTGCCGCGCGGCTCGGACGTCGCCTTCACCAGTCACATTCGCGACGTCTCACGCGACGCGGCGCAGTGGGGGACGGAGATGCCGGTCGTGCGCGAGCGCGACACGCGGGAGAAGATCATCTTCTCCAACGTGCCGTCCGATCCGCGCTACCGCCTGCAGTTGCGCATCTACGGCATCGACGGCGTGAGCGTGCCGCTGGCCGTGTCGGCCGGTCCGAACGCGGTTCACTATCTCCAGCTGGGCGGCCCGTGCACGGAGACTCCGTGCAACAGCAACGAGCCGGCGTATGCGTCGCTCGATTTGGGGCAGCGCTTCCCGCCGTTCGGCTTGCCGAACACGATCATCGTAGAGCAGCAGCTCGACCAGCCGCGGCGGCTGTGGGCGTTCATCACGGTGACGAACAACGACACCCAGCACGTGACGGTGATCTCACCGCAGTGACGCGCGCCACGCGCACGTTCGTCTGACTAGCGTGGACGACAGGCAATCCTGCCTGTCCGGACAGGCAGGCGATTGGACAGGCGGGATTGCCTGTCCTCCACACACCGTCCGGCTGCGGCACGCGGATCATCAGCCGCGTTCATCACGATGATGAACAACGACACCCAGCACGTGACGGTGATCTCACCGCAGTGAGGTGGAGCGGCGGGCTTTCGAGCCCTCCGCTCTTACGCGGTCGCGAGCGTCGGCGCCATCGGCATGCGCCGCGGCGTCGCGCGGATCGTTCCGTTCGAGCGGAACTGGCGCGGCGACATGCCGTAGCGCAGGCGGAACTGCTGGCGGAAGTAGTTCTCCGAGTCGAAGCCGCAGCGGCGGGCCACCTGCGAGACGCGCACGTTGCCGGCCTTCAGAAGCCGCGCCGCTTTCTCCAGGCGCTTCTCCTTCAGGAACTGGCTGAGCAGCCGTCCCGTGATGCGGTGGAAACGACCCGAGATGTACTGCCGCGTGTAGCCGAGCTCCTTGGTCACGGCTTCCACCGTGACTTCCTCGTCCGCGCGAAGGCGGCGGCGCACCGTTTTGATGAGCGCTCGCAGCAGGCCGTCCATACGATTCTCCTTGACTGGATCTGGACCGTTGAATGGTCGGTCGTCCCGCGCTACCCTGCCTGAGTCGCGTGGGATTTCCGCACTTCCCTTTTTTGGATGGAGAAATTGTAGCGCAAAACGGAGCGCACCGTGCCCGATGACGATTTTCTGAAAAGTGTGCCGCTGTTCGTGGAGTTCGACCGTGACGAGCTCGAGCATCTCCGCCGCGTCCTGGTCAGCTCCCGTTTCGGCCCCGGCGACGTCATCCTCCAGGAAGGCAACGCCAACCGCGCGCTGCACATCCTGCGCAGCGGACGCATTCGCGTGACGCGCGAGGTGCACGACCGCGAGGTCTCGCTCTGCGACCTCGTCCCCGGCCAGACCTTCGGCGAGCTTTCCATCATCGAAGACGGCGTGGCCTCGGCCACGCTGCGCGCGGTGAGCGAGGCGGAAGTGCTGTCGATCTCCATGACCGACCTGGCCGACTTCCTGCGCGTGAAGCCCGCCGCCGCGGCGAAGTTCTGGCGCGAGATCGCCATCGACCTGCGCCGCCGCCTGCTGCAGACGAACGACGTCGTGCGCAGCTACTTCGAAGTGAATCGCGCCCTCGTGGAGAACCCGACCTTCCGCGAGGCGTACGCGATGTGCAACCGATGATCCGTACGGGCGAAGTGGCGTGGTACGCGACGGGGCGTTTCTACCTCGCCACCGACCAGTCGCTCGTCGACGTCGGCTACTTCGTGCACCTGCAGGGCATCGGCGGCTCGCTGTTCGTCGACGACGCGATCGGGGAAGGGAGCGCGCATTTCACGTTCGCCGCGCAGCCGTTCACGGCCACGAGCTTCGCGAACGGCGCGCTGAAGCTGGGCGTCGACGCGGTGGGCGGCTTCGGCGTCTACCTGCAGCGCGAGCCGTGCGGCACGTTCGACGATCCGACGTCGTTCGCGAAAGGGGAGCGCATCGCCACGTTCGAGCGCGTGAGCGTCGTCGTCGGCACGACGGTCGGCTCGGCGGTGACGCTGAACGCGTTCTCCGCGCGCCTCGTCTCCAGCGCGCCGTTCGCGTTCCACGGCAAGACGTACGACTTCGCGGAGCTGCTGCCGCACGGCATCACGCAGTGGGGGACGGCGTCGCCCGATCCGATCGCTCCGCCGCCGGCGGGCTACACGACCGTGGTGCCGTTCGTCGGCTCGGCGATCAGGGTGGGATGAGATGAGCGAGTACCTTCCTCCCGAACGTTACGGCGGCTTCTGGCTTCGCTTCCTGGCGCTGCTGATCGACACGCTGATCTTCGAGGTCATCAGCGCGCCGTTCCTGATCCTCGCGTACGGGCTCGATTACTACAACTGGAACCGCGAGGCGGGAGCGTTCATCGAGGGGCCGGTAGAGCTGCTCGTCGGCTGGATCATGCCCGCGGTGCTGACGGTGCTCTTCTGGCGCTACAAGCGCGCCACGCCCGGCAAGATGCTGTTGAAGATGGAAGTCGTCGACGCCGACACGGGCGAGACGCTGTCGTGGGGACAATGCGTGCTGCGCTACATCGGCCTGTTCCTGGCGGCGCTGCCGTGCGGCATCGGACTGGTGATGGCGGCCTTCGACAAACGCAAGCAGGGCCTCCACGACCGCTTCGCGAACTCGGTGGTGAAGCGGAAGTAAGCGGACCGCCGGCGTCCTCGCCGGCTGCCCGGGCGGCGTCCCGCGCCGCCCGCCCGGGTGGCGGCGCGGGACGCCGCCACGTCAG
>DASUSL010000350.1:0-30138 GCA_036375135.1 Thermoanaerobaculia bacterium
GTCGCCCACGCCGAACTTGGAGTCGTTCCAGCCGCCGAATCCGAACGGCTCGCGCGGCACCGGCACGCCGACGTTCACGCCGACCATCCCCGCGCTGGCGTTCTCCATCACGTAACGCGCGACGCCGCCGTTCTCGGTGAAGACCGAGGCCGCGTTGCCGTACGGCGAGCGCCGCTGCACCGTCAGCGCCTCGTCCACGTCCTTCGCGCGGATGATCACCATCACCGGCCCGAAGATCTCGTCCTGCGCGATGCGCATGTCGGGCGTCACCTGGTCGATGAGCGTCGGGCCGACGTAGTAGCCGTTCTCGCGTCCCGGCACGGTGTAGCCGCGCCCGTCCACCAGCACCTTCGCCCCCGCCTCTTCCGCCTCGGTGATGTAGCGCTCGATGCGCTCCTTGGCCGCCTTCGAGATCACCGGACCGATGTGCGTCCCCGGCACCATGCCGCGGACGATGCCGGCCATCCGCTCCACGATGTGGTCGGTCTTGCCGACGGCCATCATCACCGACGCGGCCATGCAGCGCTGTCCCGCGCAGCCGGACATCGAGGCCACGACGTTGTTCGAGGTCATGTCCGGCTCCGCGTCCGGCATGACGATGAGATGGTTCTTCGCGCCGCCGAGGGCCAGGACGCGCTTGAGATTGTGCGAGCCGCGGCGGTAGACGATCTTCGCCACGTGCGTGGAGCCGACGAAGCTGATCGTGTCGATGAACGGGTTGTCGCAGATCCCTTCGACCGTCTCCTGCCCGCCGTGCACGACGTTCAGCACGCCGTCGGGGAGGCCCGCTTCCTTCAGCAGCTCGGCGATGCGGCCGCTGGAGAGCGGCACCTGCTCGGACGGTTTGAGGATCATGCAGTTGCCGAGGGCGATCGCGTTCGGGATCGTCCAGTTCGGCACCATGTTCGGGAAGTTGAAGGGGGTGATCGACGCCACGACGCCGACCGGATAGCGCTCCACGCGGCACTCCACGCCGCGCGAGACTTCCAGCACTTCGCCCGGCACGATCTGCGGCAGCGAGGTGGCGAACTCACACAGCTCCGCGGACTTCAGCACTTCCGCTTCCGCCTCGCCGCGGATCTTGCCGTTCTCCTCGGAGACGAGCGCCGCCAGCTCGGCGATGTTCTTCTCGAGCAGCGCCTTGTATCGATAGAAGACCTGCACGCGCTCCTTGATCGGCGTGCCGCTCCAGCCGGGGAAGGCCTTGCGCGCCGCGTCCACCGCGCGGTCGATCTCCGCTGCGCCGGAGAGCGGCACGCGCGAGATCACGGAGCCGTCCGCGGGGTTGGTGACGTCGAGCGTCTTGCGCTCCGGCGCGTCGACGAACGTCCCTCCGATGTAGTTGCGGACGTCGGGATACTTTGTGGCTGCGGTCTGTTCGATGGTGGACATGGGGACCTATTATGACGCCGTTCCATGCATCCCCGTGCGCAGCAACTCATCGACCAGCTCGAACTGGCGCCGCATCCGGAAGGCGGCTGGTATCGCCAGATCTACAAGTCGGACGCGCGCGTGACGCGTCATGCCGACGGCGCCGATCGAAGCGCACTCACCACCATCTACTTCCTCCTCGTCGAAGGGACCTGCAGTGCGTGGCACCGCGTCTCCTCCGACGAGGTCTGGCACTTTTACGAAGGGGACGCGCTGGAGCTGCTCACCCGCGACAGCGTCACGCGTCTCGACGCCGACCACCGCGTGCACGTCATCCGCGCCAACGAGTGGCAGGCGGCGCGGCCGCTGGGCGCGTACGTGCTGGTCGGCTGCACGGTCGGGCCGGGATTCGAGTTCGACGACTTCGAGATGACGTAGGGCGGGCTTCAGCCCGCCTGTTGCGACGAGATCGTGAAGCGGAATCCGTCCGGGTCGCGCAGGCGGAACATGCGCGCGCCCCACGGTGTGTCGCTCGGTTCCGTATCCAGCGTGACGCCGGCGCCGACGGTGCGTTTCGCGAGCGCGTCGATGTCGTCGCCGGTGGTGATCATCATCGAGAAGCCTTCGCCCTTCGCACGATCCGTTCCTTTCGCGCCGTCGTCCTGCGTGAGCAGGACCCGCACCTCGCCGGCCTGCAGCGAGGCCGCCATCAGCGTTCCCTCGCGCTCGAAGCGGCGGGCGAGGGTGAAGCCGAGCACCTCGGTGTACCAGGTCAGGCTGCGCGCGAGGTCGCTCACGGTCAGCGATGCGGAGAGATTTCTGTCGATCATGACGGGAGCATACCTTGTCCCGATTTGACCGCTCCCCGTCCCCACGCGGATCCTTCGCGGGCGGAGACTGGGCAGCATGAAAACAGCATTGTTGGTCATCGACATCCAGGACTCCTTCCGCATCGATCCCGCGCGGTGGGCGAAACGCAGCAATCCGCGCTTCGAGGAGAACGTCACGAAGCTCATCGCCACTTTTCGCCAGGCCGGTGAGCCGGTCGTGTTCGTGCTGCACAACGACGCCGATCCCGGCTTCCGGCCGGGCGATCCGGAAGTGCGGCTGATGTCCTTTCTCGACCGGCGCGAGAGCGAGCCTTTGATTGTGAAGAACACGCGCAACGCCTTCACGAGCACCGATCTGCAGGCGCGTCTCGAGGCCATGGGCGTGAAGCGCGTGGCCGTGTGCGGCATCTCCACCGAGCAGTGCTGCGAGACGACGACGCGCGTCGCGGCGGACCTCGGCTACGAAGTCGATTTCGTCACCGAGGCCACCATGACGTTTCCGATCGGCGCGCTGTCGACCGAGGCGATCATCGAGCGCACCGAGGCCGTGCTGCGGGGGCGGTTCGCGCGCATCGTCACCGTCGACGAAATGGAGGGCGTATTCGCGACGTAGTGTTCGTGCTGCTCCCCGAGGTCGAGATTCTCGACCTCGCGGGACCGATGCAGGCGCTGGGAGAGGCGAACCGCTCGCGCCAGCGCTACCGGCTTCGCTTCTGTTCGACGCGCGACAAAGTGCGCACCGACCAGGGCCTCGTGCTGTCCGACCTCGAGCCGCTGCCCGACGTCGACGCGAACGCGCTCGTCGTCGTGCCCGGCATGCCGTACGCCGCGACGCAGAAACTCGACCGCCGCGTCATCCGCTGGCTGCGAGACGCGGCGGTGAGTGGCGCGCAGCTCACCTCCGTCTGCACCGGCGCCTTCGTCCTCGGCGAGGCGGGCCTGCTCGACGGCAGACGCTGCACGACGCACTGGTCGCGCACCACCGAGCTCGCCCAGCGCTTCCCGAACGCGCGCGTGCTCACCGACCGCCTCTTCGTCACCGACGGCGGGATCACCACCAGCGCCGGCATCGCCTCCGGGATCGACATGGCCCTCGCGCTCATCGAGCAGATCGACGGCCCGCTCGTCGCGGCGGAAGTGGCGCGGGAGATGGTCGTGTATCTGCGGAGAGACGGCTCGCAGGAACAGCAGAGCGTCTATCTCGACTTCCGCACGCACCTCCATCCGGGCGTCCATCGCGTGCAGGACTGGATCGTGCGCAACCCCGACCGCCGCCCGACCCTCGACGAGCTGGGCGAACTGGCCGGCATGTCGCCGCGCAACCTCACCCGCACCTTCCGCAAGGCGACCGGCATCTCCGTGCACGAGTTCTCGACGCGCGTGCGGCTCGAGCTCGCGCGCTCGCTGGCGCACGAGCCGTCGCTGACGATGGAGGCGGTGGCGCGGCGGAGCGGTCTCAGCGCCCGCGAGCTGCGACGTTTAGGAGTGCGGCGGCCTTAGCCGCCGCTTTGCGAGCCGGGTACGAAAGCGGCGGCTCGTCGCCGCCGCACTCCTAGACTGTCCGATATCGAACAGTGCGTTCGGAAGCGCACACTCGCTTTCGTGTAAAGTACTGAAAACACTGGCGCAAGTCGTGGCACCGCGTTCGCCTTAGCGGACGGCATGGATCGCGACATCACACAACAGGAACGAACGCGCCGCACTGTGCGGCGGGTCGTCATCGCCGTCGTCGCCGTCGTGGCGGCGGCATCCTCGCTGGCGGCGACGGTCGAGTGGCTGCGTCCCTCCCTCGACCGCGACGCCATCCAGCTCGCACGGGTCGAGCGCGGGTCCGTCGAGGCCACGCTGCAGGCATCGGGCACGGTCGTGCCGCTCGTCGAGCAGGTCGTCTCCAGTCCCGTCGAGGCGCGTGTGCTGCGCGTCGGGCGCCGCGCCGGCGCGACGGTGCGCGCGGGCGACGAGCTGCTCACGCTCGACACCGCCGCCACGCGCCTCGAGTACGAGCGCCTCGGCGACCGCGTCTCGCAGGAGCAGAGCGAGAACGAGCAGCTCCGTCTCCGTCTCGACGAGACCATCGAGACGCTGCGCGCGCAGCTCGAGCAGAAGAAGCTCGACGCCGAGATCGTCCACTACACCGCCACGCAGAAGCAGAAGCTGCGCAACGAAGGGCTGACCGCCGACGCCGACGCACTCGCCGCGAACGCGCAGGCGCGCAAGACCGACATCGAGCTGCGGCAGTTGCAGGATGCGCTGCGCCGCGCCGAGCAGTCGCGCGTCGCGCAGCTCGCCGCCGCGCGCAACGAGCTCTCCTCGGTCATGCGCGACCGCGAGGAATCGCAGCGCCAGCTGACCCTGGCCATGCTGCGCGCCGATCACGACGGCGTCCTGACGTGGGTCGTGCCCGAGGTCGGGGCGACCGTGCGCAGGGGCGACGTCGTGGCGCGCATCGCCGACCTGTCGGCGTATCGCGTCACCGCCACGATCTCCGACGTTCATGCGTCGCGCATCGGCGCGGGGATGCGGGCGTGGGTGAAGCTCGACGGCGAGACGCTGGGCGGCGTCGTCGACAGCGTCGACCCGCGCATCGAGAGCGGGGTGATGAAGTTCTCCGTGACGCTCGACGCGCCGGCGCATCCGCGGCTGCGCAACAACCTGCGCGCCGACGTGCTGGTCGTGACCGGACGCCGCGCCGGCACGCTGGTCGTCCGCCGCGGCTCCCTCGGCCGCACCAACAACAGCACCGCCTTCGTCGTGCGCGGCGACACCGCCCTGCGCGTCCCCGTGCGCTTCGGCCTCGGCGGCGACGACACCATCGAGATCACCGACGGCCTCCGCGAGGGAGAGCAGGTCGTGATCTCCGACATGACCGATTACGAAGACGTCGAAAAGGTTCGCATCAAATAAGGAGACACGCATGATCCGACTGGAAAACGTGGACAAGGTTTACCGCACCGAGCGCGTCGAGACGCTCGCCCTGCAGAACATCAATCTCGATGTGGCGCCGGGCGAGTTCGTCTCGGTGATGGGACCGTCGGGCTGCGGCAAGAGCACGCTGCTCAACCTGATCGGACTGCTCGACGCGCCGAGCAGCGGCACGCTCGCCCTCGACGGCGCGATGGTGGCGAAGTGGGGCGACGCGAAGCTGGCCGGCTTCCGCAACGAGAAGCTCGGCTTCGTCTTCCAGAGCTTCCACCTCGTGCCGGACCTGAAGGTCGTCGACAACGTCGAGATCCCGCTGCTGTATCGCAAGACCAACGGCACGCCGCGGCGCACGCTCGCGCAGCAGGCCCTCGACCGCGTCGGCCTGGCCTCGCGCATCCATCACTTCCCGACGCAGCTCTCCGGCGGCCAGCAGCAGCGCGTGGCCATCGCCCGCGCCATCGTCGGCAAGCCGCGCATCCTCCTCGCCGACGAGCCGACCGGCAACCTCGACTCGGCCATGGGCGAAGAGATCATGGACATCCTCCACGACCTCAACAAGAAGGACGGCACCACCATCGTGATGGTCACGCACGACGAGCGCTTCGCGCGCCGGACCGATCGCATCGTGCGGCTGTTCGACGGGCGGCAGGTGGCGTAGACGAAGGGCTGAGTGCTGCGTGCTGAGTGCTGAGTGCTGAGTAGCGCACGGCAAATCGGGACGACTCAGGACTCAGGACTCAGGACTGAGGACCGAACAATGATCAACAACTACATAAAACTGGCCTTGAAGGTGCTGGGCAGAAGGAAGTTCTTCACCTTCATCTCCCTCTTCGGCATCAGCCTCACGCTGGTCGTGCTGATGGTGGCCGTGGCCATCATGGACAACCTCTTCGCGCCGCGGCAGCCGGAGTCGCGCTTCGACCGCGTCCTGGCCGTGCACGTGATGGGGCTGTACGGCGCGCGCGGCGGCATGACCAGCATGCCGGGTTATGCCTTCGTCAAGAAGTACATGTTCGACCTGCCGGACGTGGAGAACCAGTCGGTCTTCACCGTCCAGTCGCCGATGGTCCTGTATCACGAGGGGAAGAAGATCGAGTCGCACGTGCGGCGCACGGACGGCGCGTACTGGCAGATCCTCGACTTCGAGTTCCTCGAGGGGGGCGCGTTCACCGAGCAGGACAACCGTGATGCGAGGTTCGTGGCGGTGATCAACCGCGACATGCGCGAGAAGCTGTTCGGCGGCGCAGCGGCCGTGGGGAAGAGCATCGAGTTCGAAGGGCAGCGCTACCGCGTCGTGGGCGTGGTCGAGAACGTCGCCTTCACGCGGCGGGTCGGCTTCTCCGAGATCTGGGCGCCGATCCGTACGCTCAAGGACCGCTCGTACGAGACGATGATGGCGCACAGCTTCGGCGGCATCGTGCTGGCCCGCAGCAAGGACGACTTTCCGCGGCTGCGGCGCGAGTTCCAGCAGCGCCTGACCTCGTTCCACTTCGACGATCCGAAGCGGTTCAACCGGGTCATCGCCGGACTGGACACCGGCTTCGAGGCCGCGGCGCGCAACATCGTCGGCAACCAGACCGAGAAGGACCGCGCCGCCATCCTGCGCGCGGTGCTGGTGATCCTGGGCCTGCTCTTCATCCTCCTGCCGGTCATGAACCTGGTCAGCATCAATCTCAGCCGGATCATGGAGCGCGCCTCCGAGATCGGCGTGCGCAAAGCCTTCGGCGCGTCGTCGCGCACGCTGATCGGACAGTTCGTCGTGGAGAACGTCGTGCTGACCGCCATCGGCGGCACGATCGGCTTCATCCTCTCGATCTTCGTGCTGCAGGCGCTCTCCAGCGCGGAGCTGGTTCCCTATCTCGAATTCGACGTCAACCTGCGCATCTTCGGCTACGGCATGCTCATGGCCGTCGCCTTCGGCATCGTCTCGGGCGTGTATCCCGCCTGGCGGATGTCGCGGATGCATGCGGTGAATGCGCTGCGCGGAGGTGCAATTTGATCCGTCATCTGCTCAAGCTGGTCTGGAACCGCAAGCGCGCCAACGCGCTCATCGTCGCGGAGATCTTCGTCTCCTTCCTGGTGGTCTTCGCCGTGCTCACCGGCCTGGTGATGTTCGGCCTGGTGTGGTCGGATCCGATCGGCTTCGACTGGCACAACGTGTGGGACGTGCGCATGGACTTCGACATCGACGGCCGCCAGACCGCCGACCAGGAGCTGCACGACGCCGTGATGCGCATGCTGACCGAGGCGCGGTCGTTTCCCGAGGTGGAGGCGGCGGCGATCTCCAACACGCCGGCCTACTCGTTCTCGAACACGAACGGCACGCGCGAGTTCGGCGGCCGCCGCGTCGACCTGACCATGGACGACGTCACGGACGACTTCGCGAAGGTGATGCGGCTGAAGGTCCTCCGCGGACGCTTCTTCAACGCCGAGGACGACGCGTCGAACGATCTGCCGGTGGTGATCGACCGCAACGCCGCGATGGAGATCTTCGGCACGCTGGACGCGGTCGGAAAGAAGATGGAGGAGACCGAGAACCAGTTCTCGCGGGTCGTCGGCGTGGTCGAGTCCTACCGCAAGAACGGCGAGTCGTCGCTGCCGATGAACATGATCTTCTTCCGCACGTCGCCGACGCGCAAGTACGGGCGTCTCGGCAGCCACATCCTGGTGCGCGTGCGCCCCGGCACGCCGGCCGCGTTCGAGGAGCGGCTGGCCACGCGCCTGCAGCAGATCGCGCCGCGCGTGACGTTCCGCGTGCGCCACATGGATGCGATGCGCCGCTCCATGCTGCGCACCCGGTTCGCGCCGCTGGTCCTCGGCGGGATCGTCGGGCTGTTCCTGATCTCGATGGTCACGCTCGGCCTCACGGGCGTGCTCTGGCAGAACGTGACCCGCCGCACCCGCGAGCTCGGCCTGCGCCGCGCCCTCGGCGCATCGGGCCCCGCGGTGCACCGCCAGATCCTGCTCGAGGTGGCGCTGCTGGCCACGCTGGCGGTGATCGTCGGGACGATCCTGATCGCGCAGCTGCCGATCCTCGGCGTCTTCCGCATCGTCACGCCGTCGGCCTTCACCGGAGGCTTCCTCGGCGCGCTTGCGACCATTTACGGCCTCACGATACTTTGCGGCCTGTACCCGAGCTGGTTCGCGTCGCGCCTGCAACCGGCCGACGCGCTGCGATACGAGTGAAAATGTGGGGCGGGCTTCAGCCCGCCGCTCTCACGGGCTGAAGCCGCGCCACGGGCTGAAGCCCGTGCCACATGTTGAAGTCCGCGCTACATCATGATCCTGATCGTCGACGACGACGCCTCCATCACCGCCTCGCTGGCCCTGCTGCTCAAGCAGCATGGCTACGCGTCGGCGCAGGCGCACACACCGGCCGAGGCGCTCGCGACCCTGCGTCGCGAGCGCCCGCGGCTCGTCATCCAGGACATGAACTTCTCCCGCCAGACCACGGGTGAGGAAGGGCTGGACCTGCTCGAGCGCATCCGCGCCGAGGAGCCGGCGCTGCCGGTCATCCTGATGACGGCCTGGGGCTCGATCCAGCTCGCCGTCGAGGGGATGAGGCGCGGCGCCGCCGACTTCGTCACCAAGCCGTGGTCGAACGCGAACGTGCTGCAGTCGATCGAGACCGCGCTCAACCTCCTGCAGGCGCGCGGCGCGGCGCCGCAGGACCTCACGCGCGCGGAACTCGACGAGCGCTACGACTTCTCGAACATCATCGGCAGCGACGCGAAGATCATCCGCATGCTGGAGATGATCGGCCGCGTCGCGCCGACCGACGCCTCGGTGCTGATCACCGGCGAGAGCGGCACGGGCAAGGAGCTCGTGGCCGAGGCGCTGCATCGCAACAGCCGCCGGAAGAGCGCGCCGTTCGTGAAGGTGAACCTCGGCGGCATCTCGTCGACGCTCTTCGAGTCCGAGATGTTCGGCCACGTGCGCGGCGCGTTCACCGACGCGCGCGAAACGCGGCGCGGCCGTTTCGAGACGGCCGACGGCGGGACGATCTTCCTCGACGAGATCGGCGAGCTCGATGCGCCGTCGCAGGTGAAGCTGCTGCGCGTGCTGCAGGACCGCACGTTCGAGGTCCTCGGCTCCAGCCGCCCGCGCACGGTCGACGTGCGCGTCGTCGCCGCGACGAACCGCGTCCTGCACGAGCTCGTGCAGCGCGGCGAGTTCCGCGAGGACCTGCTCTATCGTCTCAACCTGATCAACATCCATCTGCCGCCGCTGCGCGACCGCCGCGGCGACATCCCGCCGCTGGCGAACCACTTCCTGCGCCTGGCCAACGAGGCCTATCGCACCGACGTCGGCGGCCTGAGCCCGCGCGCGGTGGAGTGGCTGAAGTCGCAGAACTGGCCGGGCAACATCCGCCAGTTGCGGCAGACCATCGAGCGGGCGGTGCTGATCCGCGGCGGGCGCGAGCTCGACGTCGACGACTTCTTCGCCGTGCGCGACGCCGCGGCCTCCGCCCCGCGCGAGGAAGTGCTTCCCGACGCCGGCACGATGACGCTCGACGAGATGGAGAAGCGGATGATCGTGAAGTGCTTCCGACACTACGACGGCAACGTCTCGCGCGTGGCCGAGGCGCTCGGGATCTCGCGCGCGGCGCTGTACCGGAGGATGGAGAAGTATGGCATTGCCGCGGAGTAGGCTCCGCGCGCGGCTCGTCGTCTACCTGATCGGTCTGCACGTCGTGATGGGCGGGTTCGCGGCGTGGATTCTGATCGACGATCCCGACTGGCTCTACCCCGTCGAGGCGGTCTTCGTCATCTCGCTCGTCACCGGCATCGTGCTGCTGCGCGGACTCTTCAAGCCGGTGGACATCGTGGAGACCGGCTCGGAGCTGATCGCCGAGCGCGACTTCACCACCAAGTTCGTGCTCCTCGGCCATCCCGAGCTCGACCCGCTCATCGACGTCTACAACCGCATGATCGACCGCCTGCGCGAGGAGCGGCTGGCGTCGGAGGAGCAGGGACAGTTGCTGGAGAAGATCGTCGACGCATCGCCCGCGGGGATCGTGCTGTGCGACTTCGACGGGAACGTGCAGCGCATGAATCCCGCGGCCGAGCGCATCCTGGCCGGGACGCCGCTGCCGCCCGATCTCGCCGTCGGCGAGTCGCGCATGCTGCCGCATCACGGCTCGCGGCGCGTGCGCGTGAGCCGCGCCGAGTTCCGCGACCGCGGCTTCGCGAAGAGCTTCTACGTCGTCGAGGAGCTGACCGAGGAGCTGCGGCTGTCGGAGAAGGCGGCGTACGAGAAGCTGATCCGCATGATGTCGCACGAGGTGAACAACTCCGTCGGCGCGGTGCGGTCGCTGCTCGAGTCGATGCTCGCGTACGCGCCGCAGGTGGGGGAGGGCGACCGGGCCGACTTCACGTCGGCGCTCCACATCGCCTCGGCGCGCATCGACGCGCTGAATCGCTTCATGGGCGCGTTCGCGGACGTCGTGCGCATCCCGCTGCCGTCGCGCATGCCGTCGTCGATCGCGGCGCTCGTCGAGCGCGTGGCGCTGCTGCTGCGGCCGGAGCTGGCCGAGCGCAACGTGCGGCTCGAGCTCGACCTCGCCGATCGCGCAGCGTACGAGGTCGATCCGAATCAGCTCGAGCAAGTGGTGATCAACATCTTCCGCAACGCGCTCGACGCCATCCAGCGCGACGGCACCATCCGCGCGTCGCTGCACGACGGCGTCCTCACCATCACCGACAGCGGCCCCGGAATCCCCGAGGCCGCGCGCGGCGAGCTGTTCACGCCCTTCTTCACGACCAAGCGCGACGGGCGGGGGCTGGGCCTGACCATCGTGCAGGAGATCCTCGCCAACCACGGGTTGAGGTTCTCGCTCGAAAACGCGCGCCCCCAAGGCGCCGCCTTCACGATCCAGTTTAGGAATGCGGCGGCGTCCTAGCCGCCGCTTTGGTAAGCGTGCCGCAGCCCGCACCCTTCCCAAAGCGGTAGCTCGCCGCTACCGCACTCCTGAAATCAGCTCGTCGCTACCGCACTCCCAGAATTTCTTCGATTGCTTCGAGGGCGCGGGGGTCGGCCGTCTGCGCGAGCCAGAAGATCGCCTTCTTCCGCACCGCGGCGCGCTTGTGCTTCACCAGATCGATCAGCAGCGGCACGGACTGCTCGCGCGGGAGCTGGGAGATGGCGAAGACGGCGTGCTGGCGTACCGCGTCCTCGGGATCTTCGTCGACGGCGCGGCGCAGCTCGCCCGCCGCCTTTTCGCCGGCGCGGTGGCCGAGCCAGAAGATCGCCTCGCGGCGCACCTTCGTCCGCGCGTGGTGCCGCGCGAGCTTGCTCAGCTCCGGCACGACCCGCGGATGCTCGTGCGTGGCGATGGCGTGCACGAGGCGGGCGTTCCCGTCGACGTTCTCCAGCAGAAAGTCGAGGCTCGCCTCCGCGCTGACGTTCTCGATGAAGCGCGTGTTCGTCAGCGGGCAGTCCGGCTCGACCATGCGCAGCTTCGCGATCTCGCGGTCGCTGATCGTGGCGATGAGGATGATGTCCTCGTACTCGATGCGGCTGTCGCCGTAGTTCATGGTGACGTTGCGGTCGTTGCAGCAGCAGATGGAGACGCCCTCGGTGCGGATCTTCCACGCGATCGAAGTGGCGCCCTGGGCCACCGCGTCGCGCAGCGGATTCTGCGCAAACGCGGGAGCGGCGACGAGGAGCAGCGCGGCGATGAGTGCACGCATCGGACTATTCCTCCAGGATCTGCAGCATGTACGCGAGCGCGTCGGGGTGATTCATGATGGAGAGCTTCTGCATCGCCTCGCGGCGGAGCTGCGGATTGGTCTCCTTCTTCGCGATCTCCACCAGGGCCTTGGCGTTGCCGGAGAGGAACAGCGCGTCGATCACCGCGTCCTTCACGCCGGTGCTCGAGTCGCTGTTGTAGAGCGACAGCAGCGTGGCCGAGGTGCCGCCCATGAGCCCGAGCTTGCGGATGGCCTCGCGGCGCAGCTCCGGATCGCGCTCCGTGCGCGCCAGCTCGCCGATGCGCGTCGTGTCGCCGGCCAGGAAGAGTCCCTGGAGCACTTCCTCCTTCAACTCGCCGGAGGTCTCGGAGGCGTACATCTGCGCCAGCTCGTTGCGTCCGCCCATGACGCCGAGGAGGTGGATCGCCTCCTTGCGCAGCTTCAGGTCCTTCTCCGATCTCGCGGCGGTGAAGACGCGCTCCTTGTCGCCGGAGATCATGAACGCGCGCAGCACTTCTTCCTTCACGTCGCGCGACGCGCCGGAGGCGTAGAGCTCGGAGAGCACCGCGCCGTTCCTCCGCCCGCCGTGGATGCCGATGTAGCGCACCGCGGCCTTCTGCAGGTCGGGATTGGCCTTGCCGCGGGCGATGTCGGCGATGAGTGCCTGCGAGCGCGGCGAGTTGGACTGCGCCAGGACGAAGAGCGCGCGCTCCTTCATCTTCTTGTTCGACGGACCTTTCACGATCTTCTCGAGGATCGGGTAGGCCTTCTCCGGATCCGTGTGCATCAGCGAGTTGAGGGCCATGGCTTTCAGCTCGTCGTCCTCGAGCGCATCGGGGCGCACGCGCTGCCCGCTGGCCTGCCGCGCCTCGAGCTCGAGCGCCTTCGCGTCGTCGAGCCACTTGCTCTTGGGGTAGTTCTTCTTCAGCCCTTCGATGGTCTGCAGCGCCTCGGCGCGGCGGCCGTCTTTGACCAGCGCGTAGGCCATCCAGTACAGCGCGCCGTCGGCGCGGCTGCCCTTCATCTCCGCGACCTTGCCGAACGCCTTGACGGCCTGTTTCCACTCCTCGTCGTCGATGTAGTCGGTGGCGTCGTCGTAGAGGTCCGCCTCTTTCTCGGCGCGCTTCTCTTCCTTCCCGTTGGCCGGGTCGGGGAACGGCTCGGCGAACGCGGCGCCGCCGATCGTCAGGGTGACTGCGGCGGCGAGGGCCGCCAGGTATTTGCGAATGTTCATGACCGATGTCCTCAGATGCTGGTTGACGGTGAAAGGGTGGTGCTCGACTCGCGGTTCACGCCGTCGCGCACGACGCGCAGTTTGAAAACGAGACCTTTCGATTCGACGCGCTGCTGCATGCGCCGCAGCTCGTCCGCGCTGACCTCGGACGGAGCATGGGCGAGTTGCAGCAGCACCGGCTCGAGCTCGTCGAGGAGCGTGGCCACGTCCTCCTCGCCGCGCGTCGTGGCGGTGGTGCGGTACAGCCGGTTGCTGGCCAGCAGCTCCTGCGCGCGGTCGCGCGTGCCGCTGATGTCGGTGCTGCCCTCGGGGGTGAGATTGGTGAGCTCGACGAGCACGCGCTCGGACTGGTCGATGTGCTCGCCGACGATGACCAGGAGGATGCGGTTGGGCTCCGGAGTCTTCGCGCTTTCGATCGGACGAGCCGTCGAGGTGGTGTTCGTCGCCACGACACTGGCCGGCTCGTCGGCCCGGCGATTTGCAGACTTCCACAGCACGCCCGCGAAGAACGCGATGGCGATCGTGGCGGCGGCCGCCAGCCAGAATGTGGGACGGACTTCAGCCCGCCGCCGCACGCGGCCTGACGGCCGCGCCACATGCAGGCGCCACTGCAGGCGGTCCCACACGCGCGCCTCGTAGCCCGCTTCCGGCTCGGGGACTTCCACCGGCGTGACGCGGTCGAGCAGTGCCGCGAGCGTGGTCAGCTCGCCGCGGCAGGAGTCGCACGCGTCGAGGTGCGCGCGGCGCTCGTCGTCGAGGCCCGGCTCGCCGTAGTAGGTGAGAACGAATTCGTCGTGACCGAGGTGATTCATATGAGTGATCCCGTGAATGGCTGCAACTGCTCCCGGAGCTTTTTGACCGCCCGGAAGACCGTGTTCTTGGTGGCGTTGAGCTGCGTGCCGAGAACTTTTCCGATCTCCTCGAGCGGCATCCCTTCGAAGTGGCGTAAGACGAATGCCGTCCGCTCGTTCCCGCTCAGCCGCTCCATGGCCAGGGCCACGGCGCGCTGCATCTCGATGCCATGCACGACGCGGTCGGGAGAGGCGGCGGTGGAGGCGATGGCCGTGAGGTCCTCGCCGTCGTTGACCCTGCCGTCGCGCCGCTTGCGCGAGTCGATCAGGTCGAGCGAACAGTTGATGGCGATGCGATGGATCCAGGTCGTGAACGCGGCCCGCGCGTCGAAGCGCTCCAGGGCGCGGTACGCACGGAGGAACGTCTCCTGGACGACGTCGTCCGCGTCCGCGCTGTTGCCGGTGATGCGGTAGGCCGAGCGGTAGACCGCCCGTGAGTGGCGTTCGACGAGGAGGCGAAAGGCGTCGTCGTCGCCGCCTCCCCGTACCCGCTCGATCAGCTCGTGATCCGTTTCCATCCGCCCTCTTGGACCGGGGAGTTCAAAATTGGTTAGCTGCGTTCTCAACCATGCCGATGATCGAATCACTCCACGAGGAGGTCGACCGCCACGCAGCCGCGCTCGCCGCCCGGCACGCCGCGAAGATGGCCTGCGCCCGCGGCTGCTCCGGCTGCTGCGTCGACGACCTGACGGTATTCGAGGTGGAAGCGGAGCGCATCCGCCGCGGCGCGGCCGCGTTTCTCGCGTCGGCCCAACCCCACTCACCCGGCCGCTGCGCCTTCCTCGGCTCCGAAGGCGAATGCCGCATCTACGCATTGCGCCCCTACGTCTGCCGCACGCAAGGCCTGCCCTTGCGCTGGCTCGACGAGGAAGCCGAGGTGGAGTACCGCGACATCTGCGAGCTCAATGAGGTGGCGGTCGAGACCCTCGACCCCGAGGAGTGCTGGACACTCGGAGAGGTGGAGGAACGGCTGGCGCGGATGCAGGGGGATGGGCGGCGGGTGGCGCTGCGGACGCTTTTTCAGCGCTGATTCATAGCCAGTTCTCCACATCGAGCCCCCGGACTCGGGAGAAGTGCTTCACGTTGTTCGTCACGAACTAAAGTGACGATTCCGGAACGCCTGCCGCAGCGCCATGAACCCCACCACGACGCCCACCATTGGTATCAGTGGCAGGAAGAGTGTGCGGCGGTCGGGGATCTGGAGCACGACGTCTTTCGTCGCGGCGGGATCGAACCAGCAGGGCACCTGCGTGCCGATGGGGAAGCCCGGCGCGACCTTCGGGAATCCTTCCGTGCCGTCGATGGCGGTGGCCATCGTGTGTTTGGCGACGGACGTCACGCTGCCGGAGGGCGTGTCGTAGCGGACGGTGAAGGCGCTCCACCACGTGCCGGCCCGGTGCGGCGGCGTGGCGTCGGCGCTTTCGGTGAAGTGCGTTTTGACGCCGAGGACCGTGCAGCGCGATTCGCGGTACGCCTCGCGGATGTGCAGGTCCTCGCGGGCGACTCCGACGAGATACACGACGAAGCCGCCGCAGACGAGGATCATCACCAGCCCGCCGAGGGCCAGTGACTTCACTTCTTGTTGTAGAGGGCGTTGACCTTGTTCAGGTTCTCTTCCGACTCGAAGTAGAAGACGCGGCCGTCTTCCTGGGCGCCGATCACGGCCTTGGCCTTGTCGACTTCCTTGCCGCTGACCGGATCGACGGCCACGCGCTTGCCGGCTTCCTTGGCGAGCGTGTTCTTGCACATCTCGCAGCAGCCGTAATACGTCTTGCCGTCGACCTCGACCGGGATCTGATCCTTGCCCATGGCCATTTCATTGACCATGCAGACCGTCTTCGGCTCGACCTTCGTCAGCGGGCCCGTCGGCATGTCGCCGGCGTAGGCGGAGAGGGCGAGGGTGAGTACGACCAGGATTCCGAACACTTTACGCATGAGTTGTCCTCCGATGTCTCCGCGGTAACACGCGTACGTGCGGCGCGATTTCGACAATCGGCGGGAACGATAGCATCATGGCCCCATGCTGAACATGCTCCTGCTCCTGCTTGTCACCATGACGGCACCGCAGACGCTCCTGCGCAGCGACGCTCCCGCGATCGAGGTGGAAACGATCATCCGCCCCGTGACGCATGACCGCTATCAGCTTCTCGACCGCGTGACCCCCGGCATGTACCGCTGCGAAGTGCTCGTCCACGACGAGCCGGGCAGCAACCGCATCTGGGGGACCAGCGACCTCGTGGTCGCGCCCGGCGGCAGCGCGGAGAAGAGCGTGACCCTCGGCACGCTGCGCATGGACGCGCGCGTGACGCTGACGCGGGCGAAGGACCGCGCCAGCACGCGGGTGACGATCTACCGCGACGGGAAGGTCATTCACCGGCAGACGTCCACGGTGTCGCTGTAGCGCTCCGCCCCCCGGGGAAACGACGGGAAGGCCTCCGGCGGGCCGGCCCGCCGGAGGCCCCTCGTCGTTCCCGGGCTGGGAGCGCCTACACCGCGTCGGCGATGCGCTTGCGCATCGCGGCGTCGGGCATCGGGCCGCGGCCGGCGTTCATGTTCTGGCGCAGGTGGTCGGGCTTCGACGTCGCGGGGATGGCCACCGTCACGGCGGGGTGCGAGATCACGAACTTGAGGAAGAGCTCCGCCCAGCTCGTCGCGCCGAGCTCCTTCGCGAACGCGGGCACCGGCTTGCCGCGCGTCTCGCGGAAGAGCGAGCCGGCGCCGAAGGGGCGGTTGATCAGCACCTTCACGCCGCGCTCTTTCGCCAGCGGCAGCAGGCGGCGCTCCGCTTCTCGTTCGGCCAGTGAGTAGTTGATCTGGATGAAGTCGATACCGCCGCGGCGGATGTACTCCGCGACGTCGTCATGCGCGCCGGCGTGATAGTGCGTGACGCCGATGTGCTGGATGCGTCCCTCGGCCTTCCACTTGCGGAGCGTGTCGAGGTGCGTCTCCGCGTCCTGGAGGTTGTGCACCTGCATCAGGTCGACCTTGCCGCGCAGTTTGCGCTCCGAGTCCTGCATCTGCGCGATGCCGGCGGCGCGGCCGGTGGTCCAGACCTTCGTGGCCACGTAGAGCTTGTCGCGGACGCCGGTCTTCACGGCCAGGTCGCCGAGAATCGACTCGGAGCGGCCGTACATCGGGGAGGAGTCGACGACGCTGCCGCCGAGCTGGACGAAGAGTTTCAGCACTTCCTCGAGCGCCGGCGTCGGGGCGGGGACGTCGAAGGTTTGCCAGGTGCCGAGGCCGATGGGGTAGAGCGGGCGGGCGGAAGCCCGCGGGCGGGCTGAAGCCCGCCCCACATTGGCGGCGGCGGCGGTTGCGCCGGCCGCGAGCAGGGCAACGGCGTCGCGTCGGGTCATCATCTCAATGCCTCACGATCGTGCTTCCTGCCGAGAGCGTACCCGTTTGCGGCCCAGCCGGCGGCCACGGCCACGCCCATGGCGGCGATCACGCTGACGCCCGCGCCGGCGGTGTGCAGCGCGCCGAGGAGCCAGGAGACGAGGGCGTCGTTGCCGCGGTAGACGAACGTGTCGATGAAGTTCTTGGCCTTGAAGCGCTCCTCCGGATTCACGGTGGTGAAGATCACCTCGCGGCCGGGGCGGCTGAAGGCGTGCTCGCCGACGCGATGGATGACCTGCAGCACCGCCACGAGCGCGAGCCGCGGCACGAGCGCGAGGACGGCCAGGCCGCTGCCGATGAGCGCGGGCGCGGCGGTGAGTGCCACGCGCAGGCCGAGCTTCGACAGCACGCCCCATGTGATCAGTGCCTGCACGAGCACGGTGGCGACGTTGTTCACGAGGTCGAGCAGCGCGAAGTAGCGCGTGCGCTCGCCGGAGTCGGAGATCGCTTCCTTCACGATGTCGGCCTGCTCGAAGTAGAGGATGGTCGAGACCGTCGTGTAGCAGATGATGATCACCGCCACGCGCAGCAGCGACGGATTGCTCAGCGCGAGCCTGATTCCGGCGACGATGTTGCCGCCGATCTTCTGCTGCGGCGGCGCATCCTTGCGCCGCGGGATGAGCAGCGAGAGCACGGCCGCGATGCCGAGAAGCGTGGCCGAGATGGGGAGGAGATTGATCGGTCCGATGCGCGGCGCGAGGAAAGCGGTGATTGCCGGGCCCGCGATGGCGCCGGCGGTGCCGCCGACGGCGATGATGCCGTAGAGCTTGCGCGCGTCTTCCTCGCTGAACGAGTCCGCCATCAGGCTCCAGAAGACGGAGATGATGAAGAGGTTCAGCACCGAGATGCCGATGAACAGCCCCACGCCCCAGGCCACGATGCTCGCGCTCTGCAATCCTCCGTAGGTGAGGAGCAGCAGCACCGAACAGAGCGCATACGTGGCCGCGGCGATGGCCCGCCGCCGCACCCGCGCCACGATGAAGCCGAAGACCGGCACCAGCAGCAGCGTGACGACGAACGTGCCGGTGAAGAGCCACGGCAACTGCTCGACCCCCGCGCGCACGCCGATCTCGTCGCGCACCGGGCGCAGGACGAAGTAGCCGCAGAGAACGGAGAAGAAGGTGAGGAAGGAGAGGACGACGCGGAGCACGCGCGAAGACTAAGGGGACGTGCGCCGCAGATGTGCAACGGAACCGCGAACAGTGCTGAGTGCTGAGTGCTGAGATGCTCCGTGACTCAGCACCCAGCACCCGGCACCCAGCACTCAGCACCTCGGGTGCTACTCCGCTTTCAACTCCCCGCACATCGCCATCGACGAATCGTACGGGTTGCCGACCTTCCCCTTCGGCTGCAGCCACGACTTCTTCAGCATCGAGCAGTGGTAGACCGCGGGGCGGCCGGGGAGCTTGATCATTGCGTCCGACAGCACGGCGAAGGAGCGGCGCGCGTCGGCGAGGTTCTTCGCCACGGCCACGGACTGCGCGGCATCGGCGACGGTGCGCAGCTTCGCGGCCTGCGCGTTGGAGGCGAGCGCGGCGGCGCTCTTCTGCACGTCCGGCAGGGAGCTCTTCAGAAAGCCCTGGCGCACGGTCTCGTACTTCGAGAACAGGGTGGTGTTGGCGAACAGAGGGAACGTGAATGCGAGTACGAAGATGAGTTTTTTCATGCTTTGAGTCCTGATGGTTGCAACCGTCCTTTTCTGAGCTGGCGTTGTTTCACGAGCAGGAAAATGATCGGCGTCACGAGGAGAACGTGAATCGTCGACGTAACCATCCCGCCGATGAGCGGGACGGCGATCGGCTTCATCACGTCCGACCCGGTGCCGGTGGCCCACAGCAGAGGCAGCAGGCCGATCACGGTGGTGGCCACGGTCATGATCTTCGGCCGCACGCGCAGCAGCGCTCCCTCCACCGTGGCGTCGAAGACGTCGCGCTCGCTGATCGCGCCGCGCTCCAGGCGCCGGTCCAGCGCCTCATGGAGATACAGCACCATCACCACGCCCGTCTGCACCGCCACGCCGTACAGCGCGATGAAGCCGACCCACACCGCCACCGACCAGTTGAAGCCGTAGATCCACATCAGATACACGCCGCCGATGAGTGCGAACGGCACGGACAGCATGACCAGCGACGCCTCCACCGCGGAGTGGAACGTGAAGTAGAGGATGACGAAGATGATGATCATCACCAGCGGCACGATCACCTGCAGCCGCTTCCGCGCGTGGATCTGGTTCTCGTACTGCCCCGAGAACTGCAGCGAGTAGCCGGCGGGCAGCTTCAGTTGCGCGTCGAGCGCCTCGCGCGCCTCGTCGACGAACGAGCCCATGTCGCGCCCGCGCACGTTGAGCTGCACCAGCGCGCGGATCTGCCCATTCTCCGAGTTGATCATGGCCGGTCCGGACGACGCGGTGATCCGCGCGAGCTGGCCGAGGGGGAGCTGCAATCCGCCGGGGACGGTGATGAGCATGTTCTCCAGCGCGGCCACGTTGTTGCGGTAGTCGGGGAGGTAGCGCACCTGCACCGGATAGCGTGCGCGCCCTTCCACCGTGGTGGTCACGTTCATGCCGCCGATGGCGGTCTCGATGGCGTCGAGCACGACGCCGACCGGGATGCCGTAGCGCGCGATGGCGTCGCGGTTCACCTCGATGTTGATGTACTGGCCGCCGGAGATGCGCTCCGTGTAGAGGTCGGCCGCGCCGTCGATCCTGCGCAGGATCGTTTCCGTCTGCAGGCCGAGGTGCTCCAGCGTGGCCAGGTCGGGGCCGTAGATCTTGATGCCGAGCTGCGTGCGCACGCCGGTGTTCAGCATGTCGATGCGGTTGATGATCGGCTGCGTCCAGCCGTTGGTGACGCCGGTGATCCTGAGCTGCGCGTCGAGCTCCTCGATGATCTTTTCCTTCGTCATCCCCGCCGGCCATTCACTCTTCGGCTTCAGCTCGATGATGGTCTCGAACATCGATACCGGCGCGGGATCGGTGGCCGTCTCGGCGCGCCCGACTTTGCCGAGGACGTAGCGCACCGCGGGATGCCTGGCGATGATCGCGTCCTGCACCTGGATGATCCGCCTTGCCTCGGTGATGTTGATCGCCGGCAGCGTCACCGGCATGTAGAGCAGCGACCCTTCGTCGAGCGGCGGCATGAACTCGCGCCCGAGGGAGGTCATCATCGGGATCGCGATCAAGAGCGCGACGACGTTCAGGATCAGCATCGTCTTGCCGTACTTCAGCGACCAGCGCAGGAACGGCTGGTACAGATGCGTGAAGAAGCGGCTGACCGGATTCTTCTCCTCCGGCCGCATGCGCCCGCGCATGAAGAACGTCATCAGCACCGGCACGAGCGTCACCGCCAGCACCGACGCGCCGATCATGGCGAACGTCTTCGTGTACGCGAGCGGCTTGAACATCTTTCCCTCGCGTCCGGTGAGGAGGAAGACCGGCATGAACGACGCGATCATCACCAGCAGCGAGCCGAAGATGGCCGGGCCGACCTGCTGGGCGCTTTCGATGATGATGGGCACGCGACGCGCGCCGGCATCCGGCGACTCCGACAACTTCCGGTACGCGTTCTCCACCATCACGATGGACGCGTCCACGATCTCCCCGATCGCCAGCGCCACGCCGCCCAGCGACATGATGTTGGAGGTGATGCCGAACTGCTTCATCAGGATGAAGCTGATCAGCGCGGACAGGGGCAACCCCACCAGCACCGTGATCACCGACCCGCCGTGCAGCAGGAAGACGATCACGACCAGCGAGACGATCACCGCCTCCTCGGTCAGCGCCTCGGTCAGCGTGCGCACGGCGCGCTCGATCAGCTCCGAGCGGTCGTACGACGTGCGGATGGTCACGCCGGGCGGCAGTCCTTTCTTCAGCTCCTCCAGCCGTGCCTTCACGCGGTCGATGACCGCCTTCGCGTTCTCGCCGTAGCGCGCGACGATGATGCCGCCCACCGCTTCGCCTTTGCCGTTCTCGTCGAGCAGGCCGCGGCGCAGCTCCGAGGAGAGCTGCACGCTGCCGATCGACGAGAGGTAGATGGGCGTGCCGCCCGGCGCGTCGACGACGATGTTCTGGAGGTCCTCGACGCGCTTGATGTAGCCGATGCCGCGCACGATGTACTCGCTCTGGCCGACCTGGATCAGGCGCCCGCCGACGTCGTTGTTCGAGCGGCGCACGGCTTCGACGACGGTGTCGAGCGAGACGTTGCGCGCGGCCATGCGGATCGGGTCGAGGTTGACCTGGTACTGCTTGATGAAGCCGCCGACGCTGGCCACTTCGGCCACGCCGTCGACCGACTGCAGGCCGAGCTTGAGGTACCAGTCCTGGATCGAGCGGAGCTCGCCGAGGTCGTGCTGCTTCGACTGCAGCGTGTACCAGAACACGTGTCCGACGCCCGTTCCCTCGGGGCCGAGCCGCGGCGTGACGCCCTCGGGCAGAACGCCGCTGATGTAGTTGAGGCGCTCCAGCACGCGCGTGCGCGCCCAGTAGATGTCGACGTCGTCGTCGAAGATCACGTAGACGAGCGAGAAGCCGAACATCGACTGCGCGCGCACCGCCTTCAGGTTCGGCAGCCCCTGCAGGTTCGACGCGAGCGGATACGTGACCTGGTCCTCGACGAGCTGCGGCGAGCGCCCCGGCCAGTCGACGTAGACGATGACCTGGTTGTCCGAGACGTCGGGGATGGCGTCCAGCGGCGTGTTCAGCGTCGCCCAGATCCCCACGGCGATGATGACGGCGTAGAGCAGCAGGACGATGAAGCGGTTCTGCGCGGAGAGCTCGATGAGTTTGCGGATCATGGCGGTCTCCCGAGCGGGAGCCTCAGAGTCTCAAAGTCTCAGAGTCCCAAAGGAGCACGTACCGGCCATCTTTGAGACTCTGCGACTCTGAGACTCTGCGACTTCCTCAGTGCTCGTGCCCTCCTTGCGCAGTCGCGCCGCGCAACTGCGCTTCCGAATCGAGCAGGAACCCGCCCTCGACCACGACCACCTCACCCTCGCTCAGGCCCGAGGCGATCACGATCGCGGCGCCGTGGCGGCCGCCGGTGGTGACGCGCCGCGGCTCGTACGAGCCGGGCTGGGTCTCGACCCAGACCAGTTGCTCCTGGCCGCGGTCGATGACGGCGGAGGCGGGGACCATGATGTGCGGCGGCGCGGGGGCGCCGAGGATGCGGGCGTTGACGTACATGTCCGGCTTGAGCTGCAGGCCGGGGTTCGGCAGCTCGACGCGCACGCGCGCGGTGCGCGTGGTGCCTTCGAGCACCGGGAGGATGAACGACACTTTGCCGGTGAACGTGCGGCCCGGCACCGCGGCGGGCGAGATCTCCACGCGGTCGCCGAGGCGCACGCTGGGGAGCTGCTGCTCGTACACGTCGACTTCCACCCAGACGTTCGAGAGGTCCGCCACCTCGAGCAGCGCCTGTCCCTGCTGCACGTACTGCTGCTCGACGGCGAGCTTCTTCGTCACCACGCCGGAGACGGGCGAGGTGATGGTGGTGGCCAGGATCGGCTTGCGCGTGCGCTCGAGCTGCGCGATCTGTCCCGCGGTCATGCCCGAGAGCAGCAGCCGCGTGCGCGTCGACTCGACCAGATCCTGCGAGGCGCTGCGCGCGCCGGCGAATCCCGCGCGCTCCATGCGTCCGCGGTTGTCGATGGCCAGCAGATACTCCTGCTGCGTGGAGAAGAGGTCGGGCGAGTAGATCGTGCCGACCGCCTGGCCGCGGCGCACGCTGTCGCCGGTGAAGTTGACGAAGAGCCGCTCGATGCGGCCGCCGGTGTACGCCGTGACCTGCGACAGGCGCCGCTCATCGAACGTGACGCGCCCCGTGGTGACGATCTCGCCGGTGTGCGTGTCGAGCGTGACGCGCACGGTCTTCACGTTCGCGGTGACGCGCTGCTCGGGCGAGAGCGAGATGGCGGAGAGGTCGGTGCCCGTCGCCGCGGGCGCGGCGGCCTCGGTGCGCTTGACGAGATTCATGCCGCAGATCGGGCAGGAGCCGGGCTTGTCGGAGACGACGGTCGGATGCATCGGGCAGTAGAAGACTTCCGCGGCTTTCTGCGCCGCGGTCTCGGTGGCGTGCCCGGCGTGCTGTTCCCGCCCGCAGCCGGCGAGAGAGAGAAGAACGAGAGCGAAGATCAGGATGCGTTTCATCACATGCTCCCCATGGTCGGCGCGGCGGCGGCGGTCGCGGAAGGCGCGATGACCGAGGTGCGCGCCCCGCGGCGCAGCGCCTCGTAGTTCACGACCGCCTGCGCGTGCCGCGCGAGGAAATCGAAATACTGCAGCCGCGAGCGGAGGTAGGCGGTCTCGGTGGCCAGCACCGCGTCGAACGGCGCGCTGCCGGTCTGATACGCGGCCAGCGTCGACTCGAACGCGAGCTGCGCCTGCGGCACGAGCACGCCCTGGTGGAACTTCATCTGGTTGGTCGCCTCGTCGTGCGCGACGACGGCTGCCGCCATCGCCTGCGTCAGCGAGCGGCGCAGCTCCTCGATGCGCGCCTGCAGTGCCGTGCGGCGGAGCGTGGCCTCGCGCACGCGCGGCTGCGACAGCTCCTTCGCGCGCAGCGGTAGCTCGACGCGCGCCGTGACGCTGAACATGTCGCGCTGCAGGGCGCGATGGCCGTACTGCGCCTCGAGGTCGATGTCGGGACGCTGTTCGAGCTCGGCGAGTCTGACGTCGCGATCGGTGCGCTCGATCTCCGCCCGCAACGCGGCGATGGCGGGATGATCGTCCGGCGGCAGCGCCGGCGCGTCGATGGCGAGATCGTCGGTGTTCTCCGGCATCGGCACCGGCGGCACCTCGGTGGTCATCGGCAGTCCGAGGAGCGGGAGGAGGCGGGCCAGCGCGGTGCGGCGCGCGCCGCGGAGGCGGAGGATCTCGTGATCGAGATCGCTCCCCTGCAACTGTGCGCGGATCACGTCCGCCTGCATGGCGGTGCCGACCTCGTAGCGCACGCGCGCCGCCGCGACGACGGCGTCGATCAGCTCGCGCACCTGCTCGGCGGCGCGCAGTTGCGCGTCGGCGGCAGCCAGCTCGTACCAGGCCAGCAGCGCGTCGCGCTCGATCTCGGCGCGCGCGGAGACGAGCTCTTTCTCGATCGAGACGACGGCCAGCTCGGCGGCCTCGCGTCGCGCGTCGCGCTTCTCCGGACGGATCAGCGTCTGCGAGATGCCGACCATGTACATGGTCATCATCTCGTCGTCGCGCAGGTCGATCTGCTTGTTCTGCACGCCGGCCATGAGCATCGGGTTCGGCAGCGACGACGCCGGCAGGATGCGCTCGCGCGCCGCCGCGGCCTCGGCGGAAAGGCGCGCGACGGTCGGATGTTCGGCCAATGCGGCGGCGACGACCGCGCGCGGATCACGGAAATCGATTGCGAGCAACGGCCGCGCAATCAGCAACACCAATAGAAGACGTTTCATCGAATCCACTCCAGGGTGCACACGCGGAGCGAGGGAGGCGGATTCGGATCAGATCAGGAACTGTGCGTTGAGAAGGAAGAGAGGAGGTGTAGGGCGGGCTTCAGCCCGCCGCACTTGGCGCGCAGTCGCCAGGTGGAGGACAGACAATCCTGTCTGTCCCTCGGGCAGCGCCACCACGGATAGGCAGGATTGCCTGTCCTCCACTTTCAGCGGCTGTTGGGGGAAGTCGCCCTGCGAGATCGACGGCTCGCAGCACGGCATCTGCGCCTGCACGGCCGTTCCGCCGTCGCGCGCGCAGCAGAGCGAGTCGCACGACGGGATCACCGCCGCGGCGATCACCGCCATCAGCGCCAGGGTGAGGCCCCATGCTGCGAGTCTGCGAGACATCTCGAGACATTGAACCACGGGCTTTCCCCGATTCAATCCCCCGTGTGATTGCCGTCACTACGGGGGGTGATGCCGGTGCGTGCCTCGCCGGTTGCGCGCTTCTACAGTCTGTGACGACAGATCGGAGGCCGTATGCCGTCGCCCTACAACCTCGAAGTCGAGTACAACTGTTCAGAGTGCCACGTCCGCGCGGACCGGCTCTTCTGCAACATGTCGCCGGATGCGGTGGCCGCTCTCGACGCGGTGAAGTTCACCGGCCTGTATCCGAAAGGATCGCTGCTGTTCGTCGAGGGAGAAGAGCCTCGCGGCGTCTTCATCCTCTGCAGCGGGCGGGCGAAGCTCACCACTTCGTCGACGGAAGGGAAGACGCTGATCGTGAAGATCGCCGAGCCGGGCGAGGTGCTCGGCGCGAGCGCGACGATCCTGGGCAAGCCGTACGAGGTCTCGGCGGAGACCATCGAGCCGTCGCAGCTCAACTTCGTCAAACGCGAGGACTTCCTCAAGTACCTCAACACCCACCCCGAGGCCTGCCTGCACACGGCCAGGCAACTGAGCGAGAAGTACCACAGCGCGCAGCGCGAGATCCGCTCCCTCGGACTCTCGCAGACCACCTCGGAAAAACTGGCCCGGCTGCTCCTCGACTGGTGCGACCGCGGCGGCGAGTCGACCACGAAAGGAATCCGCCTCAAGGTGCTGCTCACGCACGAGGAGATCGCGCAGATGATCGGCACCACGCGCGAGACCGTCACGCGCCTGCTCAGCGACTTCCGCCGCAAGAAGATCATCGACGTCAAGGGCTCGAGCATGTTCGTCATCAGCAAGCCGCAGCTCGAGCACCTCGTCAGCGTGTGAACCTCATGACTCTCGACATCCTGCGGCCGTACGAGACGCTGCACGACCTGCCCGCCGGCAAGCTGCTCTTCCGCGAAGGAGAGCCGGCGGACGGCGTGTACGTGCTGCACTCCGGCGGCGTGGCCCTGGCGTTCTCGAACAAGCCGATGGTGGTCCTCGGCCCCGGCGAGATCGTCGGCCTGACCACGGTCATGTCCAATCGCGCGCACGACTGCTCGGCCGTGACCCACGGCGCGTGCGTGGTGGGCTTCGTCGAGAAGGCGGTGTTTCTCCGTCTGCTCGACGAGCAGCCCGCCCTCTGGCTGACCGTGCTGCGCATGATCAGCGAGAACATCAACGCGTGCTGGCAGTCGATGCGCGCGCTCGCGGTCCGCTGACGCCCCCGCCTCCGTGTCATCCTGAGCCGCGTAGACGGCGAAGGACCCCGTGCTGGAACCTCGCTCCGCAGGCGGGGATCCTTCGCCGTCTACCCGGCTCGGGATGACAGGTTGTGATCGCCGTCACCCGCCCTCGTGCCCCCCGTCATCCCTCGATGTTCGCCCCCGCCGTAACGTGTTTCCCATGAGCCATGCAATGGTGGACGGCAACGAGGCCGTCGCGCGCGTCGCCTACAAGACCAACGAAGTCATCGCCATTTATCCGATCACGCCGTCGTCGCCGATGGGGGAGTGGTCGGATGAGTGGGCTTCGAAGAGGAAGGAGAACCTGTGGGGCACCGTGCCGCATGTGGTCGAGATGCAGAGCGAGGCCGGCGCCGCGGGTGCCGTGCACGGCGCGCTGCAGACCGGCTCGCTGGCCACGACCTTCACCTCCTCGCAGGGGCTGCTGCTCATGGTCCCGAACATGTTCAAGATCGCCGGTGAGCTGACGCCGTGCGTGCTGCACGTCGCCGCGCGCACCGTGGCCACGCACGCGCTGTCGATCTTCGGCGATCACAGCGACGTGATGTCGGTCCGCTCCACCGGCTGGGGGATGCTGGCCTCGGCGAGCGTGCAGGAGGCGCACGACTTCGCGCTCGTCGCGCAGGCGGCGACGCTCGAGTCGCGCATCCCGTTCCTCCATTTCTTCGACGGCTTCCGCACCTCGCACGAGGTGGCCAAGATCGAGACGCTGACCGACGATCACATGCGCGCGATGATCGACCTCGAGCTCGTCTTCGATCACCGTTCGCGCGGCCTCTCGCCCGACCGTCCGGAGATCCGCGGCACCGCGCAGAACCCCGACGTCTTCTTCCAGTCGCGCGAGCGCGCGAATCCGTTCTACACGGCCTGCCCGGACATCGTGGCCGAGGCTTTCGAGCGCTTCGGCAAGCTGACCGGCCGCCGCTACGCGCTGTACGAGTACGTCGGCGCCGCCGATGCGGAGCGGGTGATCATCCTCATGGGCTCCGGCTGCGAGACGGCCGAGGAGACGGTGAACGCGCTCGTGGCCCGCGGAGAAAAAGTGGGCGTGCTGAAAGTGCGCCTCTATCGTCCGTTCGACGCGTCGCGCTTCATCAGCGTGCTGCCGCCGAGCGTGAAGACGGTGGCCGTGCTCGACCGCACCAAGGAGCCGGGCGCGAACGGCGAGCCGCTCTACCTCGACGTCGTCAACGCGCTCTTCGAGGCGCAGCGCTTCGTGAAAGTCGTCGGCGGCCGCTACGGGCTGTCGTCGAAGGAAGTGACGCCGGCGATGATCAAGGGCGTCTTCGACCACATCAACGTGCCCGCGCCGCGCAATCACTTCACGGTGGGCATCCTCGACGACGTCAGCTTCACGTCGATCGCCTTCGATCCGTCGTTCTCGATCGAGGAGCCGGACGTCGTGCGCGCGATGTTCTACGGCCTCGGCGCGGACGGCACGGTCGGCGCGAACAAGAACTCCTGCAAGATCATCGGCGACGCCGGCTTCCACGCGCAGGGCTACTTCGTGTACGACTCGAAGAAGTCGGGCGCGACGACGGTCTCGCATCTCCGCTTCGGACCGAGGCCGATCCGCGCGCCGTACCTCATCACCGAGGCGCAGTTCGTGGCCTGCCACCAGCCGCAGCTCCTCGAAAAGTACGACATGGTGAAGGATCTCCTCCCCGGCGGCACGTTCCTCTTCAACGGCCGCCCCGAGCAGATCCCGGCGCGCGTCATGCGCCAGCTCATCGAGAAGAAGGCCCGCCTCTACACCATCGACGCGACGAAGGTCGCGCGCGAAAGCGGCATGGGCAACCGCATCAACACCATCATGCAGGTCTGCTTCTTCGAGCTGGCCAACGTGATGCCGCCCGCGCAGGCACTCGAGGCGATCCGCAAGGCGATCAAAAAGAGCTACGGCGCGAAGGGCGAAGCGGTCGTCGAAAAGAACCTCAAAGCCGTCGACGCCGCATTAGCCAACCTCAACGAAGTCCCGCTTCCCAGACAACTCGCAAAGGAAGACACCCACGCAAAACCGCTGACAACCAACAACCAGCAACTGACAACCATCTTCGAGATCATGCGCGGAAAAGGCGACTCCCTCCCCGTGAGCGCCCTCCCGTGCGACGGCACCTATCCCGTCGGCACCACCAAATACGAGAAGCGCAACATCGCCCAGGAGATCCCGGTGTGGGATCCCGCGGCCTGCATCCAGTGCGGCAAGTGCGCGATGGTCTGCCCGCACGCCGCGATCCGCATCAAGGCGTACGACGAGAGCCTGCTCGCCGACAAGCCTCAGACGTTCAAGAGCATCAAGCCGATGCACAAGGAGTTCGGTGACGGCTGGGCGTACACGATCCAGGTCGCGCCCGAGGACTGCACCGGCTGCACGCTGTGCGTCGATGTCTGTCCCGCGAAGTCGAAGATCGTCGAGGGACGGAAGTCGCTCTACATGAAGCCGCAGCCGCCGCTGCGTGAGACCGAGGTCGAGAACTGGGACTTCTTCACGAAGATCCCCGAGCTCGATCGCAGCAAGCTCACGCCGGGACTGATCCGCTCCATCGAGCTGGCGCAGCCGCTCTTCGAGTTCTCCGGCGCCTGCACCGGCTGCGGCGAGACGCCGTACATCAAGCTGATGACGCAGCTCTTCGGCGACCGCGTGGTCGTCGCGAACGCCACCGGCTGCTCGTCGATCTACGGCGGCAATCTCCCGACCACGCCGTGGACCACGGACGCGAACGGCCGCGGGCCGGCCTGGGCGAACTCGCTCTTCGAGGACAACGCGGAGTTCGGCCTCGGCTTCCGCGTCTCGCTCGACAAGCAGCGCGACTTCGCCCGCGATCTCGTGACGCGCCTCGCCTCCGACCTCGGCGACGACCTCGCCGACGAGATCCTGAAGTGCGAGCAGAAGGACGAGGCGGAGATCTACGAGCAGCGCCAGCGCGTCGCGATCCTCAAGGCACGCGTGCGCCGCCTCGAGCTCGCGCAGCGCATGCACAAGCTCGACTCCACCGACGCGCAGCATCTGCTGGCCATCGCGGACGCGCTGGTGAAGAAGAGCGTCTGGATCGTCGGCGGCGACGGCTGGGCGTACGACATCGGCTTCGGCGGCCTCGATCACGTGCTGGCCTCGGGGCGCAACGTGAACGTGCTCGTGCTCGATACCGAGGTCTACTCGAACACCGGCGGGCAGGCGTCGAAGTCGACCCCGCGCGGCGCGACGGCGAAGTTCGCCGCCGGAGGGAAGGCCGCCGCGAAGAAGGACCTCGGCATGATCGCCATGACGTACGGCAACATCTACGTGGCCTCGGTGGCCCTCGGCGCGCGCGACGAGCACACGCTGAAGGTGTTCCTCGAGGCGGAGGCGTACGACGGACCGTCACTCATCATCGCCTACAGCCACTGCATCGCCCACGGCATCGACATCGCCTCGGGACTGCAGCACCAGAAGGCGATGGTGGACGCCGGCCAGTGGCTCCTCTACCGCTATCACCCCGAGCAGGGCGGCCTGAAGATCGACACCCGCCGCATCACCGGCACGGTCGAAGACTTCATGAAGACGGAGAACCGCTTCAGCCACCTCTCGCCCGAGGTCATCGCCGCGGCGCAGGCGGACGTGGATGCGAGGTGGGCGAAGTATCAGCATCTGGCCGGGAAAACGTAGGACAGGCTTCAGCCTGTCCCTCCGGTACAGTTCGCGCACCTCTTCGCGAGCGTGGGACAGGCTGAAGCCTGTCCTACGTTTGAGACAGCCTCCGAAGACGGCGCATTCACCGGTGTCGGCCGTGAATCGGTTGGCGGGAGACC
>DASUSL010000351.1:0-3447 GCA_036375135.1 Thermoanaerobaculia bacterium
GCCGAAGGCGGTCTGGCCACGACCGACACCGGCACCGCCATCGCGCTGCGCCTCAAGGAAGAGGCGAACAAGCGCCGCGCGGAGCGCGCGGCCGAACGAGAGCGGATGGCGGAAGAGCGGAAGAGCGGCGCTGCTTCGTAAAGTTTATCCCGAGCAACGCGAGGGATCTCCGGTGCACTTGCGCCGCACGAGCCACAGGCAGCGCAGGTGCACGCGAGATCCCTCGCATTGCTCGGGATAAACTTTACAAACTTTACGAAGCAGCGCCGCTCTTCCGCTCTTCCGCCATGCGCTCTCGTTCGGCCGCGCGCTCCGCGCGGCGCTTGTTCGCCTCTTCCTTGAGGCGCAGCGCGATGGCGGTGCCGGTGTCGGTCGTGGCCAGACCGCCTTCGGCCGTCTCGCGCAGGCCGCGCGGCAGCGAGCGTCCGATGCGCACCATCGCCTCGACGATCTCGTCCATCGGGATGACCGACTCGACGCCCGCCATCGCCAGCTGCGCCGCGGTCAGACCGTGCACGGCGAAGAGCGCGTTGCGCTTCACGCACGGCACTTCGACCAGGCCGCCCACCGGATCGCAGACCAGTCCGAGCGTGTTCTTCAGCGCGAGCGCCGCGGCCTGGATCGACTGCCGCGTGCCGCCGCCCATCATGTAGGCCACGCCCGCGGCTCCCATGGCCGAGGCCACGCCCACTTCGTTCTGGCAGCCGCCGGCCGCGCCGGAGATGTTCGCGGAGAGCGCGATGATCGAGCCGATGCCGCCGGCGACGACCAGTCCGCGCACGGTGCGCTCCGGATCGACGTGGCGCTCTTCCTCCAGCGCCAGCAGCATGCCGGGCACGATCCCGCCCGCGCCCGCCGTCGGCGCCGCGACGATCACCCCCATGCGCGAGTTCTCCCCCATCACGGCCAGCGCGTAGATCTCCGCCTTCACCGTGAGCGGGTCGAGGAACGTGCGGCCTTCGTTGAAGGCCTGCTGGAGGAGCCGCGCCTCGCTGCCGACGAGCTTCCCCATCGACGCGCCGTCGCTGCTCTTGCCGCGCTCGACGCAGTCGCGCATCACCGCGCGCCGCTTGCGCAGCGCCTCGAGGATCTGCTCCGCCGGAACGGCGTGCTCCTGTTCGTCGGTTTCGAGAAAGACGTCCGCGAGGTCGCGGTCCGCCGCCAGCTCTTCGAGATGCTTGAACGATTCGATCATGGGATTCTGTCCAGGTAGCGCGCATCCGCGACGTCGTCGAGCGAGCAGATCCGCTTCAGCCCCTGCTCCGACAGCGGCGAGTCGACGTCCACCTGCATGAAGGCGTCTTTGCCGCGTTGCTTCCGAGAACAATAGAGAGAGGCAATATTGATTCCCTCTTCCGCGATCGTCTTCGCCACCTCGGCGATCATGCCGCGGCGATCGCGGTAGAACAGCAGCAGCGTCGGCGAGTCTCCTTTGAAGCGCGTCTGGAAGCCGTTGATCTGGAAGACCTCGATCACGCCGCCGCCGATCGACGAGCCGACGATCTCCACCTCCCGCCCCTGCCCCTCGATCTCGACGCGCACCGTGTTCGGATGCACCTCGCCGAGGTCTTCTTCCGAGAACTGAATCTCGACGCCCATCTGCTCGGCAATGCGGATCGCCTCCGGGATGCGCGGGTCGTCGACGTTCAGCCCGATCGCCCCGCCCACCAGCGCAAAGTCCGACCCGTGCCCGCGATACGTCGCCGCGAGCGGCGGATGCAGGAAGAAGCGGACGGAGGAAGGGTCGCGGTCGAGGATCTCCCGGGCCACGCGTCCCAGCCGCGCCGTCCCCGCCGTATGCGAGCTCGACGGCCCGACCATGACGGGGCCCATGACATCGAGGATGCTGACTTTGCGATCGTGGCGAATGGCCATGGAGGGAGTCTACCGCGAAGAGGCGTCGTGCAATCTATTCACGATGTGAATGATTATCATTCACGACCGGTATGATTGTCATTCACCCGGTGGATGATTACCATTCAGCACGTGAATGATGATGATCCACGGCCCCGCCTGCTGGACGCCGCCCTGGCGCGCGCCGTCGCCACCATGCCGGTCGTCGTCGTCAGCGGCGCGCGGCAGACCGGCAAAAGCACGCTCGTCCGCGACCTCGTCTCCGCCGCGGATCGCGTCTACCTCACCCTCGACGATCTCGACGTCCTCGAGCAGGCCGTGCGCGCGCCCGAGGAGCTCCTCGGCCGCGGACGGAAAATGACGCTCGATGAGGTGCAGCGCGCCCCCGATCTGCTGGTCGCGGTGAAGCGCGCCGTCGATGCGCGGCGCCAGAAAGGACGCTTCGTCCTCACCGGCTCCGCGAATCTCCTCCTGATGCGTACGGTCTCCGAGACGTTGGCCGGCCGCGCCAGCTATCTCACGCTCTGGCCCATGACCCGCCGCGAGCAGCTCGGCCTCGGCCGTGCCGGACTCTGGGACGAGTTGCTCGCCGCGAAGGACGACCGTTGGGACGACGTCCTGTTCTCGCACAACTCCGAGGCGGACGACTGGCGCGAGGTGGCACTGCGGGGCGGGTATCCGACGCCCGCGCTGGAGCTCGACACGCGTGTCGAGCGCACCATCTGGTTCAACGGCTATACACAGACCTATCTCGAGCGCGACCTGCAGGACATCGCATCCATCAGCGCATTGCCCGACTTCCGCCGTCTCATGCGCGCCACCTGTCTCCGAATCGGCCAGCTCATGAACCAGACCGAGCTCGGGCGCGACGTGGCGATGCCGCAGCCCACGGTGCACCGCTACATGAACCTGCTCGAGACCTCATACCAGCTCGTGCGCGTGCCGGCGTACTCCGTCGACCGGACGCGCCGGCTCATCAAGACGCCGAAGGTCTACTGGTGCGACACCGGCCTGGCGCTGCACCTCTCCGGGCTCGAGACCCCGACGGGAGCGCATCTCGAGAACCTCATCCTGATGGACCTGCTGGCGTGGAAAGGGTCGCGCACCGAGAACACCGACATCTTCTACTGGCGCACGGCGACGGGCGAGGAAGTCGATCTCGTCATCGAGACGGGGGGAAAGCTCGTCCCCATCGAGATCAAGGCAACGGCGAAGCCCGGGCAGGCGGATGCGAAACACCTCCGCACCTTCCGCGACGACTACGGCCGCCAGTGCCGCACGGCGCTCCTGCTGCACACGGGCGACCGCGTCGAGTGGCTCGCGCCGGGCATCCTGGCCGCGCCGTGGTGGCGCGTCATCTGATCTTTGCGCCCTGCGCAAAACTGCTACACTCCCGCATCGGTCCATGCCGGAACGTCCGATCATCCTCGTCGTCGACGACGACGCGCCGATCCTGCTTCTGATGCGCAACCTTCTGCGCGAGTTCGGCTTTGAGCCGGTGGCGGCAGGCAGCGGCGCGCAGGCGCTCGATGAAGTGCAGCGCCGCAAGCCCGACCTCATCCTCCTCGACCGCAACATGCCCGGTATGAGCGG
>DASUSL010000352.1:0-3115 GCA_036375135.1 Thermoanaerobaculia bacterium
GGCAGCCGGCGGGACGCCGGCGCTCCTATGCCACTACCAGATCTTCACGCGCTCTTCGGGCTTCACGTAATTCGCATCGCCTTCCTTGACACCGAACGCCTCGTACCACTCGTCGACGTTGCGGAGCGGCGCGAACGCGCGGACCGGGCCGGGCGAATGCGAGTCGGTCATCAGGAGCTGGCGAAGCGCGTCGTCGCGGACCATCGTGCGCCACACCTGCGCCCAGCCGAGGAACACGCGCTGCTCGCCGGTGAACCCGTCGAGCACCGGCGCCGGCTTGCCGCCGAGCGACAGCTTGTACGCGTCGAGGCCCATCAGGATGCCGCCCAGGTCGGCGATGTTCTCGCCCATGGTCAGCTTCGGCGTGATGTGCAGGCCGGGGAGGTTCGGGAACGTGAAGGCCTCGTACTGCGAGCCGAGGCGCGTGGCCTGGGCCTCGAACTTCGTGGCGTCGTCGGCGGCCCACCAGTCGCGCAGCATGCCGTCGCCGTCGGACTTGCGTCCCTGGTCGTCGAAGCCGTGCGTGATCTCGTGACCGATCACGCCGCCGATGGCGCCGTAGTTCACCGCCGGATCGGCCTTCGGATCGAAGAAGGGCGGCTGCAGGATCGCGGCGGGGAAGACGATCTCGTTCTTCGTCGAGGCGTAGTAGGCGTTGACCGTCTGCGGCGTCATGCCCCACTCCTCGTCGTCGACCGGCTTGTTCAGGCGGGCCACGCGGTCCGCCCACTGGAACTTCGCGGCGCGCTCGGCGTTGCCGACGAGATCACCTTCCTTGACCTGCAGCGCGGAGTAGTCGCGCCATTTGGTCGGATAGCCGATCTTCACGCCGAACTTCGACAGCTTCTCCAGCGCCTTCGTCTTCGTCTCCGGACCCATCCAGGTCAGCTTCTCGATGCGGCCCTTCATGGCCACGCGGAGGTCGGCGACGAGCTTCTCCATCTTCGCCTTCGAGTCGGGCGGGAAGTACTCGGCCACGTAGGTGCGGCCGATCGCTTCGCCCATCGTCCCTTCGGCCACGGACACGCCGCGCTTCCAGCGCGGGCGCTGCTCGAGCTGGCCGTTGAGGAACTTCGAGCGGAACTCCCACTGCGTGTCGGCGAAGCGCTTCGAGAGCAGCGGCGCGGCGTCGTCGGTGACGTTGAACGCCTGCCACGCCTTCAGCGTGTCCACCGGAGTCGCGGCGAAGATCTCGGCGATCTTCGGCAGCGCGGTGTTCTGGCGCACCACGGCGCGCTCGGCCTTCTCCAGCCCCGCTTCCTTGAAGTAGACCGCCCACGGGAAGCCGGGCGCGGTCTTCTCCAGCTCCGCGAAGGTGGCCGGGTTGTACGTCTTGTCGCGATTGCGGCTCTCCGCGCGCGACCAGTGCGCCTCGGCGAGCTTCGTCTCCATGGCCACGATGGCCGCGGCGTTCTTCTCCGGCTCCGGCCATTCGATCAGGCGGAGCATGTCGGCGACGTACTTTTCGTAGCGCTCCTTCTGCGCCTTGAAGTTGTCGCGCAGGTAGAACTCGCGGTCGGGGAGGCCGACGCCCGACTGCGAGATGTAGAGCGCGTGGCGCTCCGGGTTCTTCGCGTCGTCGGAGATGCCGGCGCCGAAGAACGAGCGGCCGAAGCCGGAGGTGGAGCGGCCCATCAGGCGCGCGACGTCCTCGTGCTTCTCCGCTTTCCTGATCTCGGCCAGGTACGGCTGGAGCGGTTTGGCGTCGAGCTTCTCGACGGCCGCCTCGTCCATGAAGGCGCGGTAGAGCGCGGCGACCTTGGCCTCGTCCGAGCCGGGCTTCAGCTTCTTGTCGGCGGCCCACTTCTCGACGATGGCGCGCACACGGATCTCCGAGAGATCGCGCAGCATGTCGAACGCGCCGTGGCGGGTCTTGTCCGCCGGGATGACCGTGTTCGCGGCCCACTTGCCGCTGGCGTACCGGAAGAAGTCATCGCCCGGCTTGACGGAGCGATCCATGCCTTCGAGATCGACGCCCCACGTGCCGAAGCGTTTGGCTTCCGTCGACGGCGCGTCGCTCTTCTTCTCCTGCGCGGGCGCGACCGTCGTGAACAGCGAGAGCACTGCGAGCAGTGCGAAAAGCCTCAATTTCATTCGGATTTCCTCTCCTGGTTGGCTGGGCGGGACAACGTGCGGAGGGGTGGGAAAATTCAAGGCCCTCGACTTGCAGCCGCACCGGCGCATGCGCGCGCTCACTCTTCTGCTCGTCCTCCTGATGGCCTGCGGCGGCGAGAACACCCCGTCCCGCGTCGACGTCCCCGGCGCGGAGAAGGACGCGAAGACGAAGACGCTCGAGGCGGGCGCGGCGATGCTGCAGGACAGGACGCCGATCTCGACCATCAACATCTATCTCGACGGCTTCCACTTCTACAGCGGCAACCTCGCGGGACAGATGGAGGCGCATCATTACTGCACGAAGGTGAACGAGGACCTGACGCAGTGCGTGATCTACGACGGCAACGCCGCCGACGCGCGGCTGATGGGCGTGGAGTACGTCGTCAGCGCGAAGCTCTTCGCCGGCTTCACCCCGGAGGAGAAGCGGCTCTGGCACAGCCACAAGTACGAGGTGAAGTCGGGCGCCCTGATCGCGCCGGGCATTCCCGACGTGGCCGAGCACGAGCTGATGGAGAAGCTGGTCTCGACCTACGGCAAGACGTGGCACACGTGGCACACCGACCAGCATCACTCGCTGCCGCTCGGCACGCCGCAGCTCATGGCGGGCTTCACCGCGGACGGGCAGTTGCGGCCCGAGCTGTTGACCGCGCGCGACACGCGCTTCGGCATTTCCACCACGGACAAACGCGCGAAACGCGCGGACATCCCCGAGGTGCCGGTCGACCCCGCCGCGGATCAGGGACACGGGCCGAACGCGCCGCAGGTGGGGCTGGCGGGTACGGCACGCGAGCACTGAAACGCGCAGGCGCGGCGTCAGCCGCCCCTGCGCGGCGGAACTAAGCAGACCGCATTCACTCCGCCAACACGAGGGGACGACGAAGGGCCTCCGGCGGGCCGGCGCGGCCGGCAGCGCTGGTTGGCATCGCCGGACCTCACGGTTGTCGCATGAAGCGCGGTTCTCGGGGACGCACGTGCATCACAAGCGCTGCCGACCGCGTCG
>DASUSL010000353.1:0-5254 GCA_036375135.1 Thermoanaerobaculia bacterium
CCGCCTGATGGACGCCTGGCTACTCGTACTCGCTTTTCTCTTCGTGCTCGCGAACGGATTCTTCGTCGCGGCGGAGTTCGCGATCGTCAAGGTGCGCTCGACGCAGATCACCGAGCTCGCCGACCAGGGCAGCGTCCGCGCGAAGATGGCCAAAAAGCTGATCCGCCATCTCGACGCCTACCTTTCCGCCACGCAGCTCGGCATCACCCTCGCCTCGCTGGCCCTCGGCTGGATCGGCGAGCCGGCCTTCCACCACCTCATCCAGCCGCTGTTCACGCGCTTCAGCATCCCGGAGGCCGCGGCGCGGACGATCTCCGCGACGGTGGCCTTCGTCATCATCTCCATCCTGCACATCGTCCTGGGCGAGCTCGCGCCGAAATCGATCGCCATCCAGAAGCCGGTCGGTACGACGCTCAACACCTCGCACCTGCTGCACGCGTTCTACGTCATCACCTTTCCGGCCATCTGGCTGCTGAACGGCGTCTCGCGCTCGATCCTGAAGCTGTTCGGCATTCACCCCGCCAGCGAGCACGCGGAGATCGCGCATTCACCCGAGGAGCTGCGGCTCATTCTCCAGAGCTCGGAGAAGGCGGGCATCCTCTCCGAGGAGAACCGCGAGATCATCGAAGGCGTCTTCCAGTTCGCCAAGCGCACCGCGCGGCAGATCATGGTCCCTCGCACCGACGTGATGATCCTCTCCACCACGCGCTCGATCCAGGAGAACCTCGACACGATCCGCACGACGCGGCACACGCGCTATCCGCTGTGCGAGGGGAGCCTCGATCACACGATCGGGATGATCCACGTGAAGGACCTCCTGCTCGCGCAGTTGCGCGGCCCCGGCATGACGCTGCAGGAGCTCAAGCGCGACGTGCTGTTCGTGCCGGAGAACTCGACCGTCGAGTCGCTGCGCGCGCAGTTCATCGAGAGCAAGACGCACATGGCCATCGTCCTCGACGAGTACGGCGGCGCCTCGGGCATCGTGTTCCTGGAGAACATCACCGAGGAGCTGTTCGGGCAGATTCAGGACGAGTTCGACCGCGAGCGTCCGGAGATCGAGCCGCTCGGCAACGGACGCTATCGCGTGCGCGGCGACTATCTGATCGAGGATCTCGCCGACCGTCTGAAGATCGATCTCGGCGAGCCGGAAGAAGAGACCGTGGGCGGCTACGTGGCCGCGCGTCTCGGGCGCGAAGTGAGTCCCGGCGACCGGGTGGAGCTGGGCGATCTGTCGATCAGCGTGCTCGAGGCCGAGCACTTCCGCGTGCGCTGGGTGCTGGTGGTCACGAAGATGCCGCCGACCGAAGAGATCGAGGAAGAAGAAGCGGCGGAGTGAGTGGAAGACAGGCAGGATTGCCTGTCCTCCACCAGTTCATTCAGTGCTTGTGGAAGAGCTTCGTCACCGCGTGCCACATGCGCGACATGATCCCCGGGTGATGCTGCTGCTCCGAGGCCGCCGCAGCGTTGCGGGCGTAGCGGGACTCCTTCAAGATCCGATCGGTTTCCTGGATTCGCATCCGATAAGCTCCTTTCATTTCTGATAGTTGCGAGGCGGATGCCACCTTTGCTACCGGCGCAGCTTGATGACTGCGGTCTCGATCAGCTTGTCGCCGGGGAGGCCTTCCTGCCACGCGGTCGCCTTCACGCTGCCCGTCTCGGTCATCGTGCCGAACGCGGTGCGCACGCGGAAGCGGATGGTCGAATCCTCGGCCGGCTGAATCTTGCCGAACGTGAAGCGGTACATGTTCGAGCCCGGCGTGTGCAGCACGTTGATGCCCTTCTCGTTGGTCTGGTCCATGACCACGAGCTGCGGCGGCAGCTCGACTTCGAGCAGCACGTCCTGAATGTTGTTCACGCCGCGGTTGCTGATGGTGATGTCGAGGTTGTCGACGCCGTTCTCCGGCAGGTCGTCCGGATGGACGATGTGCAGCTTGAGCAACTGGCCACGCGACGTGACCGCCATACCGCTCGATTTACATGCCGCCGTCGAGAGAAGCCCGAGCGCGAGCAGCGCCATGACTGCCATCGTGAGAATCTGTTTGCGTTGTCTCATTCTTTGATCTCCTTCATTTGCACATCCACAATCGAGTTATTTGTGCAAGGACAAGGCCCAGCCCGCAGTTTGCAATGGCCCGAGGGCGCATGACGTACTTCATCGGAGTCGACGGCGGCGCGTCGAAAACGGCCGCGATCGTCGTAGACCATCAGGGCACCCGGCTCGGCTCCGGCCTGGCGGGCGCATCCAATCACCTCCGCGTAGGAATCGAAGAGGCCACTCACAACGTCGAGCGCGCCGTGAACGGCGCCCTGGTCGAGGCCGGCATCGCCATCCGCGACATCGAGTACGCCTACTGCGGCATTGCCGGCTCCGATCACCCGATGCATCGCGAAAAGGTGATCGAGGCCCTGCGCGTCTTCTTTCCGCGCGGCAACTTCATCGTCGACACCGACGCCCGCATCGCGCTCACCGGCGCGGTCGGCTTCGGTCCCGGCATCGTGGTGATCTCCGGCACCGGCTCGGTGGCCTTCGGCCGCAACGCGGAAGGGGCGGAAGGACGCGCGGGCGGTTGGGGTCCCACCCTCGGCGATGAGGGAAGCGGCTTCTGGATCGCGCGCGAGGGACTCTCCGCGATCGTGCGCGCGCACGACGGACGCGGCTTCGCCACGCGCATGACCGACCTCCTCTGCAACGAGTACGAGATGTGCCGCCCCGAGGATCTGCCGCGGTTCGTCTACGCGACGGAGACGCACGTCGACGACATCGCCCGCTACGGCAAACTGGTGATCGAGGCCGCGGAGGCGGGCGACGACATGGCCCGCGAGATCCTCGCCCGCGGCGGCGCGGAGCTCGCCGAGTGCGTGCTGGCCATCGCCCGCAAGCTGCACATGACCGACTCCGAGTTTCCGGTGGCCTACGTCGGCGGCGCCTTCCACGCCGGCGAACTGCTGCTCAGTCCCATGCGCCTGCGGCTGAACCGCGACGCTCCCGGCGCGACGCTCATCCCGCCGATCAAGGCACCGGTGGAGGGGGCGGCCATGATGGCCATGCGCGCCGCGGAAGCGCCTCGCGTCGGACGGGCCTGATACACGCCAACGCGAGGAGACGACCGGGGGCCTCCGGTCGTCCCCTGTCCTGGCCGCGCACCGGTGCTAGTCTGTCGCGGTGAGAGCTTTGCCGCCGCTGGCGGTGTTCGTCGCGTCCTTTTTCCTCTTCGCTTTTCTCTTTCTCGCGGCGCCGGCGATCCCCGACGCCGACTCGTACTATCACCTCGCCGTGGCGCGCGAGCTCGCGGCGAACGGCTATCCCGACGCGTTGCCGTGGGCGCGCTTCAGCATCCTCGGCCAGACCTTCGGCGACAAGGAAGTGCTCTTCCACCTCTTCCTCGTCCCGTTCACCTGGGCCGACGCGGCGACGGGCGGACGGCTGGCGCTGGCGCTGCTGAACGCGTCCGTGGCCGCGGCGATCACGGCGTTCGCCGCGCGGACGATGGGATGGTGGAGCGTGGTCGTGCCGCTGTGGCTCTACGCCGCGGCGCCGATGATGACGTTCCGGCTGATCCGTCTCCGTCCGGAGCTGCTCGCGCTGCTGCTGATCCTCGCACTCATCGCCGCTGCGTCGCGCAAGCGCTACGTCTGGATCGCACTGATCGCCGCGCTCTTCGCGCTGTCGTACACGGCGTTCCACGTCGTCCTCGGACTCGCGGCTCTGTGGTTCCTCATCGATCGCGACTGGAAGCTGCCCGCGGCCGCCTTCGCCGGCACGGCCGCCGGGCTGCTCGTGCATCCCGGCTTTCCCGGCAACCTGCGCGTCTGGTGGATCCAGAACGTGATGTTCTTCATGGAGAAGTCGCGGCTCGACGTCGGCACGGAGATCACCGCCACGACGACGGACTTTTTCTTCATCGCCAACCTCGGGTGGTGGGCCGGCATCGCGCTGCTGTTCTTCACCGCGCGAGTGAAGGACAGGCAATCCTGCCTGTCCACGTCGGCGCGGGACGGGCAGGATGGCCTGTCCTCCACCATGCTCGTCATCAGCGCGGCGGTCTTCGCGCTGCTCGCGCTGCTGATGCAGCGCTTCGCGGTCTACTTCGTGCCGCTGCTGACACTGGTCGCGATCGACCGCGTGCGCCGTCCGCGCCTCGCGCTCGCACTGCTGGCGACGGCGCTCCTCTCCTTGCCGGCGACGGCGCGCATCTACCGCGAGCTGCTCATCGACGCGCGCAGCGAGCCCGATTACGCGCGCTTCGCGCGGGCGCTGCCGCGCGGCGCGAAGGTCGCGGCGCACTGGGGGCCGACGGAGTTCTACACGTTCTTCGCGCCGCAAGGGCGCTACCTCAACGTGCTCGATCCGGTCTTCATGGCCGTGCCGTTTCCGCGCGTCTACGCCGCACAGCGGCGCCTCTTTGAAGGCCTCGAGCCCGACGTAGCGCACGTGACGAAGCACGTCCTCGACAGCGACTACCTCGCCATCCCCGCCGACTCGCCGCTCTTCGAGCGCGTGCAGCACGACCCGCGCATCGTCCCGCTCTACTCCGGCGCCACGTTCCTCGGACGCATCGTCCCGAGTCCCGCGTTCGTGCGCGACTGGAACGGCGCGCAACACCGCGACTACGTCGACGCGCGCGGCTCGTCGCCATGCACGCGCTTCGTCCGCGACGAGACCATCTCCGCCGACGTCACCCGCATCTACGAGCTCGCAGCTTCCGGTCCCGCGGAAATCACCATCGGCGACACGCTGCACCTGCGCGCCGGCCCCTCACGCGCGATCCTCGGGCGGGGAACCGCGTTCCGCGTGAGCCTCCCGCCCGGAACGCACCGCTTCACCGTCACCACGTGCCGGGACGACTCGGGCGCGAACGGGTTTTATCTGCTCCTGCGCGGAGCGCAGTAAAGCGGACCGCTGCCGTCCCCGGCGGCTGTCGTGGCGGCGTCGCGCGCCGCCACCCTGGTGCGTGGCGCCGAGACGGCGCCACGCACAGCCGGCGCGGACGCCGGCGGTCCGCTGCCGTTTGCTACCTCCTGCTGCGCGGAGCGCAATAAAGCGGACCGCTGCCGTCCTCGGCGGCTGTCGTGGCGGCGTCCCGCGCCGCCACCCTGGTGCGTGGCGCCGAGACGGCGCCACAGACAGCCGGCGCGGACGCCGGCGGTCCGCTGTCGTTTGCTACTTCGTGCTGCGCGCCTTCGCGGTCACGTCGTAGAACTCCTCGCCCTGCAGCCACATCGGCTTCTCCGGTGCGTTCGCGGCTTCGTGGCC
>DASUSL010000354.1:0-2895 GCA_036375135.1 Thermoanaerobaculia bacterium
CGCCCGCGCGGCAGCCGGCGGGACGCCGGCGCTCCTCCTACCACGTGGCGTAGTACCCCTCGGGGGCGAACACCTCGCCCTGCTCCCCCTTCACCTCCACCCGCACCGAACGCCACTCGTTCTCGCGCGTGGCCGGATCGGTGCGGATGAAGGCGATGAGCTGCGCGCGCAGCGCGGCTTCGATGCGCGCGTAGACGCCCGGCAGTTCCGACAGATCGGAGAGAGTGTGCGACGTGCCGCCGGTGGCGCTCGCGATGCGCGAGAGATTGCCGTCGGTCGTCTCGATCACGAAGATCGGCACATTCACGCGCCGCGCGAGCTCGCTCACCTCGGCCGCGCTGTAGTGGCTCGCACCATCGACGCCGTCGCTGAAGACGATCATCGCGCGGCGGCCTTTGATCCCCTCGAACTGCAGCAGGCCGAGGACCATCGCGTCGTGGAGAGCGGTGTCGCCGTTCGGCTGAATGCGCATGATCGCGCGGTCGAGACGCGCGCGGTCGGAGGTCGCGGGCTGCACGAGACGCGCGTGGCTGTCGAACGTGACGAGGAAAGCGCGATCGCTCCTGTCGAGGGAGGATTGGAGGAAGCGGAGCGCGGCCTCCTGCACGTCCGGCAGAGCCGTGTGCATGCTCGTCGAGACGTCGATCAGAAGGCCGACGGTGAGTGGTGTCTCCGAGGCCGCGGCGATGGCTTCGACGCGGCGGACCTTGTTGCCTTCGCGGACGATGATCTGCTCCGGCGCGATCGTGCCGGGGACGGTGATGGGCAGCTCGACGAGCTGCACGCTCGCCTCCCCCGCCGCGCCGAACGCGTTCAGCAGCACGGCATCCTCGGAGGTGCGTCCGTCGTCCAGCTCCGCGACGGCGCGCAGCACGCCGAGGCGCGCGGGCGGGATGTCGATCGTCACCTCCCATGGCGCGGCGGTGAGGACGGCCCGCTGCGTCTCGTTCCACGATACGACCACGCGCTGGACGCGCCGCGCGGCCGGCGTACGCACGTTCATCGTCACGCGCACTTTTCCGTCCGCGGGTCCGGCCACGGGTGACGTCAGCCGCAGCCAGAACGTCTCGCCGGCCTCGTTGACGATGCGCTCGTCGCGGCCGAGCTCCCGTCCGTCGCGATCGAAGGCGACCGCGCGGATGGCATGACGCTCCGGCACGTCGCCGAAGTGGAGCGCCGCGGAGAACGGCGGCTCGTCGACGCGCTGCACTTCGCGTCCGTCGAACGAGAAGGTCACGCGCGCCACCGCGGCCGAGGTCACGTGCGTTTTCACGGTCTGCCGTCCGCTGACGACCTGGCGTTCGAGCGGCAGGATGCGGATCGCGGCGCGCGGGAGCGGCAGGGCCGCGGGCGTCTGCCTCGCATCGAGCGCCGCATTCATCTCCAGCGCGGCCTGCTGCGCCTCCGGCGAGCCCTCGGCCAGCACGCGCGCGAGTGCGGCGCGCGCATCGGTGGTACGCCCGAGGCGCGCCAGCGCCATCGCGGCGGCGAGCTCGCCGTCGCCGGGGCGTCCCTCCTCCGCCAGTTGCACGGCGCGCTCGAAGTGCGGCGCCACGGCGGCGATGGAGTCGAGGATCATCCCGAGGTTCATCGTGTCGGGGACGAACGGCCAGCGCACGCGCAGCGTGCCGGCGCGGTCGTACAGCGCGACGTGCGGCTCCTCGTTCGTCGTGCGCACGCTGAACGCGAAGTTCGGCAGCCGCCGCTCGATCGTCGGATGACGCAGCGTGACCTGCTCCAGGCGATCGCAGCGCTCGCAGTCCGCGGTGCGGAAGAAGACCACGACCGGCTTCGTGGCGTCCTGCGCGAGCGCAGCCAGCAGCACGAGGAGGAGCATGGCGCAATGGTACGCTGCGGCATGAAGTTCCGGCGCGTCGCGCTCCTCCTCGGCGTGCTGCTCGTGGCCGCCGTGCTCGTCCTGCTGCATTCGACGGAGTGGCTGGTCTCCCTCGGCGGACGTCCCGAAGGCACACGCCTCGCGCGCATCCAACGCTCGCCGCAGTGGGCGGACGGCAAATTCCGCAACAGACAGCAGGCGCCGCTGACGACGTCGTCGACTCGCGAGATGCTGCGCCGCCAGTTCTTCGGCGAGGAACAGCGCGAGCCGCTGCAGCCGATTCCGGTCGTCACCGCGCGTCCGACGACTGATTCGCCGCTGCGCGCGACGTGGCTCGGCTGGGCGACGGTGCTGGTCGAGATCGACGGCCGCCGTGTGCTCACCGATCCGGTGTGGAGCGAGCGCTGCTCGCCGTCGACGCTGGTCGGGCCGAAGCGTTTCCACTCACCGCCGATCGCGCTGGCCGCGCTGCCGTACATCGACGTCGTCGTCATCTCGCACGATCACTACGACCACCTCGACATGCCGGTCATGCGCACGCTCGCGAAACGCGGCACCCGCTTCGCCGTGCCGCTGGGCATCGGCGCGCATCTGGAGCGCTGGGGCGTGCCGCCGAAGCTGATCCACGAGCTGGACTGGAACGAGGGCGTCGACGTTGGCAACCTGCGCATCACCGCCGTGCCGTCGCGGCATTACAGCGGACGCAACCCGCGCTACAACAACGAGACGCTGTGGGCGTCGTGGGTCGTGCGCGGCCCGGCGCATCGCTTCTTCTTCAGCGGCGACACGGGTTACCACGAGGCGTTCCGCACCATCGGCGCGCAGCACGGCCCCTTCGACCTCACGCTGCTGAAGATCGGCGCGTACGACGAGAGCTGGGAAAGCATCCACATGGACCCCGAGGATGCGGTGCGCGCACACGGCGAACTGCGCGGACGGGTGATGCTCCCGGTGCACTGGGCCACGTTCAACCTCGGCTTCCACGCGTGGCGGGAGCCGGCCGACCGCACGGTCGCCGCGGCACAGAAAGCACGCATCGCGCTGGTCGTGCCGCGGCC
>DASUSL010000355.1:0-13487 GCA_036375135.1 Thermoanaerobaculia bacterium
ACTAGTTCGGTACGGGAAGCCGACCGTCACGCCGAAGCCGTCGCGTTGTGCGCCGGTCTGCAGCGAGAACTCGTCGCCGTACAACTGCGCCAGCCGCGCGCGCGTGTTCGACAGTCCCACGCCCTCGCGCGGCGGACGGACCGCGTCGCCGGAGCGTCCGTTGTCGTGCACCTCGATGTGCAGCGTCCCGTCGTCGACGCTCGCGCGCACGTGGACGCGTCCTCCGCGCTCCGGCTCCAGTCCATGACGCAGCGCGTTCTCCACGAGCGGCTGCAGGAAGAAGCTCGGCACGAGCGCGCCGCGGGCGTCGTCGTCCGCGCGGACGTCGAGCTGCACGCGTCCGTCGAAGCGCACGTTCTCGATGGCCACGTACGCCGTCAGCAGTTCCAGCTCTTCGCGCAGCGGCACTTCGTCGCGGTCGGAGTTCTCGAGCACGCGGCCGACGAACTGCCGCAGTTGCGCGAGCATCGTCGCCGCGCCGGCGGCATCGTCCTCGAGCAGCGCCGCGACGGAGTTCAGCGCGTTGAACAGAAAATGCGGATTGAGCTGCAGGCGGAGGATGGACGCGCGCGTGCGCAGGAGCCGCGACTCGAGCTCCGCGATCTCGACGGCCTTCGCGCGCCAGGCGCGATAGCGCGTCCAGGCGAGCGCCACGAGAGTGACGACGAAGTACAGCAGGAACTCGAGCACGCGGCTGGTGACCGCGATCTCGCGGCGCAGCGCGTCCCATCCGCCGAGGACGAAGTCCAGTCCTCCCATCAACGTCACCGGCAGGATGGCCGCGGCCGCGGCGAGCAGCGCGATGCGCTGGACCCGCGTGCCGAGCCATACCATCAACACCGTCAGTGGGAATCCGGTCGTCGCGCGCCCGAGGTTCTGCAGGACGACCGTCCAGCTCAGCGGCCGGCCGCCTGCCGCGGCCGCCGCCATGAACATCAGATCGAGGAACAGTTGTGCGGCCGGCAGAAGCGCGAAGAGGAGGAGCGCCAGTACGGGCAGCGAAGGCAGCCGCGGAAGCTCCGCCACCAGCTCCTGTTCGTCCTGCGCGATCTCATCGACCGCCGCGTGCATGCGCACGATCTCGAGCGACTGCCGCAGGTCGGCGCTGAACTGCTCGATCAACTCCTCGGCACGTTCGACGCTGGTGTCGATGGCGCGCTCGATCTCCCGCAGCCGCCCGGTCACGGCTTCCACGGGCAACTGCAACTTGAAGGCGTCGAGCTCCGCGCCGGCGAGAGCACGTTCGAGCTCGAGCCGTTCCTGATCGCGTTTCCGCGACGCCTCCAGCAGCAGTGCGATCTGCGTGACGATGAGCGTCCCGCCGTAGACGGGGAGGTCCATGGCGAAGTGATACGGCACGGACTCGATCCAGAGCGAGTACAGCGACTGGCCGGGCCTGCCCGGCGCGCCGCGGAAAATCGTGCGCAGAAGAAAATAGAGAGTCATGTGGGCCAAGGAGACTGCCAGTGCGGCGAGGGCGTGCACGCCGAAGAACCGCCAGCGCGCGTGCGGCCGGAAGGGAAAGCGTCTCCCCAGCGCCACGATGACCGGCGCGAGCAGCGCCCACTCCAGCCACCCGACACTCCTCCAGATCACCGTCGCGGTGCTGAAGGGAGTGCCGACCGCCTGGCGGAGCAGCGCCTCCAGCAGCGTCACGCACAGGCCGGCCACCGGCCAGCCGAAGACCGCCAGCCGTCTCACGCGCCGCCGCGGAATGGCTCGATCCGCTCCAGGTAAACGCGCGACAGAGGAAGTTGCGTCCCGTCCCGCAGGCTGACCACGCGATCGCCGTGCGACGCCGGCCCGATGGCCTCGATGCGCTGGAGGTTCACGATCACGGTCCGATGGATGCGCACGAACCGCGCGGGGTCGAGCTTCTCCTCCAGGCCACTCATGGTCTGCCGCAGCAGAAAGCGCTCGCTGCCGACATGCAGCCGCACGTAGTTGCCCGCCGACTCGAACCAGTCGATCCGGTCGACGGGGACGAGCCGCAACTCTCCTTTCGACTTCACGGCCACGTGCTGCATGAATTCGGTGCGCTGCTGCAGCTTTGCGAGGAAGCGGTTCATCTCGACGTCCGAGCGGACGGCCACGAGCTCGCGCACGCGCGTCATGGCCAGATCGAGGCTCTCCCGCGTGACCGGCTTGACCAGGTACTGCACCGCCGAGGCGCGGAAGGCGTCGAGGGCGTAACGCTCGTACGCGGTGACGAAGACGATCAGCGGCCGCGGCGAGGCCTCGATGCGGCGCACCACCTCGAAGCCGTCCAGGACCGGCATCTGCACGTCGAGGAAGACCACCTGCGGACGCCGCTCGGCGATGAAGCGCAGCGCCTCTTCGCCGTTGCCGGCCTCACCGGTCACGGCGACGTCTTCGTACGCGCGCAGCAGCTTCTGCATGCGCTTGCGCGCCAGCGGTTCGTCGTCGACGAGAAGGGCGGTGATGGGCATCGGCGGACGACAGATTCGCGCATCGAATGGCGCGGAACAAGCCGGTTCGTCACTCCTTCGTCCCACGCTTCGCGCTTCGTCCCAGAGTCGTCACCAAACGATTGCCGCATGCATCGGCGCGTTCGTACCTTGGCGTGCAAGGAGACCACATGCACAAGCTCACCATGACGTTGTTTCGCCTGCTCACCATCGCGCTCGTCGCCGTCTGGGCGACGGCGGCGATCGCGCAATGCATCGAGGAAGTCCCGGCCACGGACGTGGGACCGATCGCCGTGAACGGTCCGGCCATCGCCGCGCAGTGTCCGGAGGCGTGTCCCAACTTCAGTCCCGGCCAGTTCCTCTGGTACGCCGAGGATGCGGGGTTCGATTACATCGCGGTGCAGTGCAGCGACGCCGCAGGGACCTCGGCCCGAATCTATTCGACGACGCATCCGAACAGCACCGCCAGCACGTGCTGGAACTGCGTCGGCGGATGCGGCGTGAACTGCCCGGCCGGAGAGCTCTGCATGCCTGTGCCGTACTCGTCCGGGTCGGACTGCCACCGGTTCAGTTGTCCCGCGGGATTCACCATCGCCGAGCGCCAGGCGGTGGTGAACGGCCAGACTTCCGCGCAGCCGTACTGCTGGCGCGAGAGGCCGAGCTCGGAATGCACCCGTCCGCCGGTCCAGGTCGACCTGGTGGGACCGTCATCGATCCGCACGGGCCAGGCTTGCAGTTGGAGCGCGTCCGCAAGCGGCGGCGCGCCCGGCGCCTCGATGAGCTACACCTGGTACGTGTCGAACAATCCCGTCGGTTATGGTCCGTATTACACGGGCGGACGTCCGAGCGGCACGCTGGTCGGCTATTCGTGGCGCCTGCGCGTCACCGTCACCGACGGCTACACCTGGGCCAGCGACGAGATTCTCGTGAGCGAGAGCTCGTACGCGCCGATGTGCTGGGAATGACGAAAGAGAAGCACCGCGAGGTGGAGGACAGGCAGGATTGCCTGTCCTCCACCCGCGGTGGCTTCTTCACTTCACGAAGGCGTCGACTTCCGCGACGAAGCGCGCCGGCTGATCCCAGAAGATGAAGTGGCGGCTGTCGTCGATGCGCATGAGCCGCGCGCCGGTCACGTTCGCGTAGAGCCCTTTCATCATCGCGTCGTACTGCTCGGCCGTCACCGGTACGGGACTGTTCGCCGGCAGGACGTAGAGCACGGTCACGGGCGCGGTGATGCGTGACAGCTCGGGGCGGAGGTCGGTCACGATCAGCTCGTGGAACGCGTTGGCGACGGTGTTGCGGTCGCTGTCGCGGAGGTGACGCATGAGCACCGGCTGCATGTCCGCCTTCAGCGTCATGGTGCTGAACATCTGCGACATGAAGCCCTGATCGAGCGGACTGCCGAGGATGTTCGTGCGCGACTGATCGGCAATCGCGCGCAGCCCTTCCGGTGTCGAGGCCGCGGGGCCGAACATCGCCCCCATGAACGGCACCATGTCGACGACCATCAGCCGTCCCACGGCCTCGGGATGCCGCGCGGCCAGCATCATGCCGATCGTGCCGCCCATCGAGTGGCCGATGACCGCCGGACGCTGCAGCTTCGCCTCGCGGATGTAGCGCGCGATCTCCTCGGCCACCGGCGCGGCGACCGGACCTTCGGCGTTCGCGCCGGCAGGGACGCCGGCGAAGCCGTTCACCTGCACGACGTGCAGGCGATAGCGGTCATCGAGCGTCGCGGCCACGTTGTCCCAGATCTCGCGATGTCCCGTGAGGCCGGGGATGAGGACGAGGTCCGGGCCGCTGCCGCGCGTCTGGACGCTGATGCGGTCGGAGACGAAGGGACGCGGCCCGGTGGCCGTCGTGCAGAAGGTGAGGAGCAGCGCCGCGAGGGCGGCGAGAGACGACGTTCTTCGTGGCATCGGATCCTCCTTCGCAGTCGCAACGTCGCAGAGTCTCGGAGGCGCAAAGTCTCAGAGTCTCAAAGTCGCAAAGTCTCAGAGCCTCAAAGTCTCAGAGTCTCAGAGTCTCAAAGTCTCAAAGTCTCAAAGGGAGCCACCTTGCCACTTTGCGACTTTGCGACTCTGCGACTCTGCGACTTCGAGACTTTGATCCTTTGCGACTTCGAGCCTACCGCACGTATCGCAGCTCGCGCAGCAGCAGCTCCAGATGCTCGCGGCCGAGTGCGGACCAGACGTTGTACAGGCACTCCTGTCCCTGCACCTTCACATACGCGAGCTGCTTCGGACCGGCGCCGCCTTCGGGGCCGTACTCCGCTTTGCTGCCGTCCTCCCATTCGATGCGGTGCGGCCACTGGTCGTAGGCGCCGGGTGCGTCGGATTTCGTGCCGGTGCCGGCGACGCCGAACGCGCTGCGGAGGTTGGGGAGGTCGTACGCCACGGCCCACCCGCCCGAGAACGTCGCCGCGCGCGGTGTCGCCCCCGCCCCCGCGGCGCCGGCCGAGCGCGGCGCGATGAGGGCGCAGGTGGAGCGGTTCTCCGCCTGTAGCCACTCCTGCGTGTAGACCGCCGGCGCGGCGCCGCCGGGAATCGCTTCCTGCCGCCAGGGCGGGGGCGGCGGCAGCGGGTCGCCGGCGGGTGCGGTGGCGCAGGCGGCGAGGAGCAGGAGCGAGGCGAAGAAGGAGGTGCGCATCATTTCAGGTAGCGCGCCAGAAAGTCCCACATCTCTTTGCGCGAGTCCTTCGCCAGCTTCGTGTCGATGCGGTTGAAGCGGTGCGCGCCGGGCGCGTTCTGGTAGATCTTGTACTCGAACTGCTTCCCGGCCGCCTTCAGCGCGGCGATCATGTGCTCGACCTCGAGCACGTGCACGTCCTCGTCGTTCGTGGTCGTGTGGATGAGCAGCGGCGTGCGCAGCTTGTCGGCGTGAAAGACGGGAGAGCGGCGCCGGTACTCCATGACGTTGTCCTCCGGCTGCTTGCCGATGAACTCCTCGAACGTGTCGCGGTAGTTCTGGCCGGTGTAGCCCATGCGCGCCACGAGGTCGCTGACCGGCACGCCGGCGTAGGCGACCTTGTAGTCCTCCGGCCACTGCAGGACGTTCATCAGCGCGTGAAAGCCGCCGTGGCTCCAGCCGAAGATGCCGACGCGTGAGCCGTCGACGAAGGGGAGGTTCTCCACGGCCCAGTTGCGCGTGTCGTGCGTGTCGTCGATCTCCGCGCCGCCGTAGTCGATCTGCGAGTAGAGGTCGGAGCCGTGGCCGATCGAGCCGCGGTACTCGGGCGAGACGATCACGTAGCCGCGCTCCAGCGCCTCGCGAAAGATGTGCGCGTAGTTGGAGGTGAGCCGCCCGTGCACGCCGCCGTGCGCGAAGACGAGCATCGGCGCCTTGCCCCTGAGGTTCTTCGGCGCGAAGACGTACACCGGGAGGATGACCATGTTCCCGGCGTTGATGTCCGTGGCGTTCTTCTCGCGCCGCGGCTTCGAGGAGGCGATCTCGTACTTGTCGATGTCCGCGATGTCGCCGAGGCGGTGATACCACATCACGTCGTCGATCATCCGCTGCGTGTCCTCGAACGCCCGCGTGGTGCGGGTGCCCTGCGACTCGAGGGTTCTGGCGAGGTCGGGGGGCTGCTGGGCGGAGAGGGTGGTGGCCGCGAGCAGGAGGAGTGCGAGTGCCCGTTTCATGGGCGCGATTTTAGTCTCAGAGTCTCAAAGTCTCAGAGTCTCAAAGATGGAGAAGAGCATCGACTTTGAGACTTTGAGACTTTGAGACTCTGCGACTTCCGACTACCATCCTTCTTACCATGAACGATCCCATCACCATTACCATCGACCGCGTCGGCCGCCTGGTCATCCCGAAGGAAATCCGCGAGGAGGCGGGGATCGAGGCGGGGATGATTCTCGAGGTGCGCTGCCGCGAGGGACGCATCGAGCTCGAGCCGCGGCGGCGCCCCGTGCGCATCGTGAAGAAGGGGAGGCTGCAGGTGGCGGAGTCGGTCGAGCCGGGGGAGCCGCTCACGCGCGCCGCCGTGAAAAAAGCGGGGACGCGGGTCTGACATGGCGGTATTGATTGCTGCCGACGCCACCGTGCTCGTGGCCGCCGTCGTGGCGTGGCACGAGCGGCACCGCGCCGCGGCGGGAGCCATCGAGCACGCGCTCGCGCGCAAGTCGCTGGTCGTGCCGGCGCCGGCGCTCGTCGATGCGTTCGCCATCCTGACGCGATTGCCCGCGCAGCACCGGCTGCCCCATGCGGAGGCGTTTCATCTCCTGCGCTCGAACTTCGGCCCCGCGCGTCTGGCCGGGCCGCGCACCCGCGATGCCTGGTCGCTGCTGCGGCGCCTCTCCGTCGCGCCGATCGGCGGGAGCGATACCTACGACGCGCAGATGCTGGAGATCGCCCGCGACGCGGGAGCCAAGACGCTGCTCACGTTCCGTCGCACGGAGTTGGAGCGCCTCGCCATCACCGGCATCGAGATCGTGGAGCCCGTCTAGGAGTGCGGCGGCGACGAGCCGCCGCTTTCGTACCGGACGCGCGACGCGGCCGCACGTCACCGAGCGGCGGCTCGTCGCCGCCGCACTCCGAGACTAGTGCAGGAACATCGGCATGCCGAGGACCTCGGCCACCTTGGGGCGGTACTCGTTCGGGTCGTAGAACCGCGCCACATCGACGCGCTTCTTTCCTTCGCCCGTCACTTCCACCGGCACCGCGGCGTAGCGGCCGTCGACCACCGACACCATCTTCCCCGTGTCGCCGCGGCGCACGAGATCGGCGGCCAGGGCGCCGTAGTTGCGCGCCACGATGAGGTCGAGCGAGTCGGGCGCGCCGGAGCGCATCAGGTACGCGAGCCGCTGGTAGATCACCTTGTCGCGGCCGCGCTTCTCGAGGTGCTCGGCCAGCGTGCCGCCGATGCCGCCGAGCTTGCGCTGTCCCGCGGCGTCGGCCTCGCCGCTCTCCACGAGCTGTCCCGTGATCGTGCGCGCCCCTTCCGAGATCGCCACCACCGCGTAGTTGCTCGGGTTCTCCGCCTTGTCGCGCGCGAGCATCTCGTACACCAGGTCGGGATCGAACGGCACTTCCGCGATGAGCGCGCGGTCGATGCCGCTGAGGTACGACGCCAGCAGACACGTCTCGCCGGAGTTGCGGCCGAACAGCTCGACCACGAGGAAGCGCTCGTGCGACCCCGCGCTCGTGCGCAGGTCGTTGATGAAGACCACGGAGCGCGTGACCGCGCTGGAGAAGCCGAGGCTGTAGTCGGTGCCGAAGACGTCGTTGTCCATCGTCTTCGGGATGGCCACCAGCGGCACTCCTTCCTGATGCAGGCGCCGCGCGAAGGTGAGCGTGCCGTCGCCGCCGAGGGCCACCAGGCAGTCGAGCTCGAGAAACTCCACCACCCGCATCGCCGCGCGGGTGAGGTCGTAGCGCCCGCGGTCATCCGGCTCGCCGCGCTCGTTGAGGAGGTGCGCCGGGATGTGCTCGCTCTTGCTGATGGACGGATTGATGCGCGAGGTGTGGAGGATCGTGCCGCCGGTGCGGTCGATGGCGCGGGTGAGCACGCGCGTCAGCGGCAGGATCCACGCGGAGTTGTCGGCCTCGGGGTCGGGGATGATGTTCAGCAGTGAGGCCCACCCGCGACGCAGTCCGATGATCTCGCACTGCTCGTCGAGCATCCGCCAGACGAAGGCTTTGATGGCCGCGTTCAGGCCGGGTACATCGCCGCCGCCGGTGAGGATGCCGATGCGTTTCATGTCGCGAAGCGCGCGCGGGCCTTCTCTTCGCCTTCCGGAAAGAAGACGACCTTCAGCGCCTCGTGGCGATCGAACTTGCCGATGCCGTCGTGGAAGTCGTGCAGCGAGTCGTACGTGGCCTGCACCACCCACTCCACGTCCAGTCCCGCGCGCAGCATCCCCAGCATGCGCTGCCAGGTCGAGTACATGCGCCGGCCGATGATGCCGTGCATCGTCACGCCCTTGAAGATGACGTTCTTCGTGTAGTCGTCGATGGTGACGCTGTGCCCCGCGGGGAGGCCGAGCAGCGAGAGCGTGCCGCCCATGCGCACGATGTCCAGGCCGAAGTTGATCGCGGCCGAGGAGCCGGACATCTCGCAGACCACGTCCACGCCGACGCCATTGGTCAACACGTTGATCGCTTTCTTGACCTCGGCGTTGTCCGTCGTGCGCACGTTGAACGCGTGCAGGTTGGCGAAGTTGCGGCTGGCCGCCCAGCGACGCGCGGTCTCCAGCGCGTGGTCGCTGACGTCCGTGACGATGACCACCGAGGCGCCGTTGTGCTCCGCGATGGCGGCGGACATCGCGCCGATCGGGCCGAAGCCGGTGATGGCCACCGACTTGCCGGCCAGGTCGACGACCTGGGTCGTGTGCACCGCGTTGCCGAGGGCGTCGAGGAACGCGCCGACGCGCGGCGGGATGAACGACGGCAGCTTGATCACGTTCGACGCCGGCACCTTCACGAACTCGGCGAAGCAGCCGTCGGCGTCGAGGCCGTAGATCTTCGTGCGCACGCAGATGTGACCGTCGCCGCGGCGGCACTGGTAGCACTCGCCGCAGATGACGTGCATCTCGGCGGAGACGTAGTCGCCGACGGCGAGCAGTCCTTCGTCCGTACGCGCGGCGCCGTCGCCGAGGGCTTCGACGAAGCCGCAGAACTCGTGGCCGTAGATGCGCGGCGGGTGGACCTTCGACTGGATCGACGGATCCCAGTGATAGATGTGCTTGTCGGTGCCGCAGACGGCGGTGGCGGCGACGCGGATCAGCACTTCGCCGGGACCGGGATCGGGCACCGGACAGTCGCGGACTTCAGTCCCTTCGGGACCATCTTTCGGAGCGGATTTGACGACGGCAATCACGGGCGCTGGACTCTATCACGCAGGTCGTCGATGAACTCGGAGAGCGCACTCACCAGCGTTTCGGGGTCGCGCGCCCAGATGTCGTTGTGCATGCCGCCCTCGACCGGCTGGATGCGTTTCTGGCCGGGACAGGCGTCGTGGAGCACGTGTGCCATCGTGCACGGCGCCACTTCGTCGTGCGTGCCGTGCAGCACGAGCAGCGGGACCTCGAGCTTGCGGACTACGTTCAGAGTATCGAAGAGACGGCCGGCCAGGAGATGCATCGGCGCGCGCGGGTAGAGCACGCGGGTGAGGTCGGTGAGCGAGGTGAAGGTCGACTGCAGGATCAGGCCGTCGAACGGATGGCCGCAGATCACCTGCGCGGCCACGGCGCCGCCGAGGGAGAAGCCGTAGAGGATCGAGGGGAGGTCGGGCGGGCGGAGGGTGTCGTGGAAGCGCGCGGCGGTGCGCGCGTCGGAGAGGACGCCGGCCACGGTGGGACGGCCGCTGCTCCTGCCGAAGCCGCGATAGTCGAAGAAGAGGATGCTCAGGCCGGCGCGGTGGAGGTGCGGGATGATGTCCGCGCTCAGCGTCAGATTGGCGCGGTTGCCGTGGCAGAAGATCCCGGACGCTTTCGGCCGCGGCGCGCGGCAGTACCACGCGTGCAGCGTCTCGCCGTCTTTCGTCGGAATCCAGTGCTCGTCGACGAGCGCCGGGTCGATGCCGTAATCGGCGGGGTCCCACGATTTGACGGGCGTGCGCTCGGGGTTGAAGAGTTGCGACTGCCGGTAGAGCCGGCGGCCGACGTCGAGCGCCGCGAGCGCCGCGGCGGCGAAAAGCAGTCTGCGCCCCGTTTTCATGGTTTCGGACAGGAAGCTCAGCAAGAGTTTTGCCGGGCGCACGAGGGGACGACGATGGGGCCGCCGGCAGCCGGCGCGTCGGGAGGTCTCCCGGTCGATTCCTCGCGCCGGCGGAAATGCTTTACAGTGCGCCGCCGTGAGGTTCGCCGAGTCCCGCACCCGCGTACGCTACAAAGAGACGGACCAGATGGGGATCGCCCATCACGCCAACTACATCGTCTGGTTCGAGATCGGCCGCACGGACCTCTGCCGGCTGGTCGGCTTCCCGTACGCGGAGATCGAGGCGCGCGGCTTCATCCTCGTGACGACGGAAGTCGGCTGCCGCTACCGCATCCCGTTCCGCTACGACGACGAGGTGGTGATCCGCACCAGCGTCGAGAGCCTCGCCAGCCGCGCCATGAAGTTCGGGTACGAGTTGTACTGCGGCGAGGAGCTGCGCGCGACGGGATTCACCTCGCACATGTGGGTGGACGAGAAAACACGGCGGCCGGTGCGGGCGGATGATGAGGTGGTGCGGGCGTTTCGGGCGTGGACGCTATGAAGCCCGGATCCTGATCCGGTTTTCGTGAACGATCCATAGCTCGTTCCCGATTTCCCGCTCATTCAGCGCCAGCACAAGCCGCCGCGCGACGGTGAGGACATGGCGTTTGTCCTGGCTCTGGAGCCTGAAGACGATCATGCCGGCACCCTCCGCAGGTGGATACGCGCGGATGTTGGAAAAACCACGGTCGAACGTGACGAGGACGCGCTGCTCTTCGCGGCAGATGCGTGCGACCTCGGGATCGATTTCACCGCCCATCTGTTGAGCCACGACGGTGGTGGAATCCCAGCCGGCGTCAGACAGCAGTTCACTCAACTCCTCAGGCAGATTCTCGTCGACCTTGAACTTTACGCCGGCAGGCCAACGACTTCTTCGCGGACGAGATCAGCGGCGTAGGCAATACACGCCTGGATGGCCTCGGGGGTGAGGCGCGGATGGCTGCGGATGATTTCGGACTCGGGAACGCCCGCCGCGAGATTGTCGAGCACCACCGAGACGGGGATACGCGTGCCGGTAACGCACGCCTGCCCGTGACAGATGTGCGGATCAACGGTGATCCAAGGCTGCCAGTTCATCTGCCGACAGTTTACGCTCCCCCGGGCCGCACACCCGTTGCTGCGGGCGCGCTGCGGCAGGTTCGTGTTCGGCGTGATGCACCGGCGCCCCGGGGGGGCGGGCTGAAGCCCATCCTACGTTTTGCTACAGACGCATCAAGCCGCCCTTGAGCGCGGCGGCGGGGTCGGCCATGAACGTGCGGCGGCTTTCTTCCGACGAAAAGTAGTAGATCTTTCCCTTGTACTCGAACGTCGGGGTCGTGGCGCGGATCGAGATCTTGCTGCCGTCGATCGGGTCCATGGCGATGGCGGGGCTGAAGGGGAGGGCGGCGCGCACCTTCTCATCCTCGGGGGAAAAGACGATCGGCGCGGGGCGGTCCCACTGGTGGAGCGGCTTCGGTTTCGGCGGCGGCGCCTCGTCGACGAGCATCGGAGGCGGCGCGAGCGGCGCCGGCTTCGGCGTCACGGTGTTGATCGTGGCCACGCCGGCGGTGGCGACTTCGCGGGTGGGAGGTGGCGCGGCGTCGCAGGCAGCGAGCGAGAGCGCGACGATTGCAGCGGTCAGAAAACGGCTCATCCGTGACTGCATGACTGCGAAGGACAGGCCAATGAAGGAGAGGAGAGGTTTGGTGCCCGGGACTGGAATCGAACCAGCACCCTCTAATGAGGACAGGCTTCTGAGACCTGCGCGTCTACCAATTCCGCCACCCGGGCTCGGGATCGCGATTCTAGTTGCAGGCTCTGGAATGTCAATCGCCTGAGTGAAATTCCGTTCGATGCGCTATTCTCCGCCACGAGAAGCCCGACCTCCGATGTCGACCCCGGAAGCGATCCGCACCGTGCCGCGCGAAACTCTCTCGAACGAGATCTGGAACCTCCCGAACGCTCTGACGCTGTTCCGGATTTTCCTCGTTCCGTTCCTCGTCGTCGTGCTGCTGACCAAGTTCAGCGGACGTGAATTCGTCGGCCTCGGCATCTTCCTCGTCGCCGCCGTCACCGACTTCTTCGACGGCTGGCTCGCGCGCCGCCGCAACCAGACCACCCGCCTCGGCGCATTGCTCGATCCGATCGCCGACAAGCTCCTCATGTCCGCCGCATTCATCTCGCTCGTGGAGATGGACCCGAAGCACGTCCCCGCCTGGATGGTGGTGATCATCATCGGCCGCGAGTTCGCCGTGTCGGGCCTGCGCTCCATCGCCGCGCAGCAGGGCGTGACCATCGCCGCCTCGCCCCTCGGCAAAGGAAAGATGGTCTCGCAGGTGATCGCCATCTCGCTGCTGATCCTCGGCTACGAGCTCGGCGAGCTGCGCGTCACCGGCACGGTCGCGCTCTGGGCGGTGATGATCTTCGCCCTCGCCTCGGGCATCGACTACTTCATCAAGTTCACGCGTGGCGTGCTGCTCGATCAGAGCAGCAGACGGTAGACGTCGTTCTTCCGCAGCCCGAACTTTTCCGCGACCGCCTTCACCGCATCGTTGCGACGCATGCCGCTGTCGCGCAGCCGCTCGAACTCCGCGCGGATCTCCTCCGGCGACGCTTCCTCGGCCTGTTTGGCGGGAGCGGCGAGGACCATCGTGATCTCGCCATGCACGCGCTCCCTTTCGCGCAGCGTGGCCAGTGCTTCCGAGATCCTGCCGTGCACGAGCTCCTCGTGCATCTTCGTCATCTCGCGCGCGACGGTGACTTCGGTGTCGCCCAGGACCGCGAGTGCGTCTTCGAGAGAGGCGACGACGCGCTCCGGCGACTCGTAGACCACCACGGTATGGCCGAGCTCCGCGGCGCGGCGATAGAAGTCGAGACGCTCGCTCTGGCGATGGGGCGTGAAGCCGAGGAAGGTGAACGGAAGTGGCGCGATGCCGCTCGCGGCGAGGGCGAGCACGCCCGCGAACGGGCCGGGGATCGGCTCGACGGTGAGGCCGCGCTCGCGCGCCAGGCGCACGATGCGGTAGCCGGGATCGGAGATGACGGGCATGCCGGCGTCACTCACCAGCGCCATCGTTTCTCCCGCCTCGATGCGCGCCACGAGCGACTCCGCCTTCGCGTCCTCGTTGTGCTCGTGATAGCTGTCGGTGGGGCGGTCGATGCCGAAGTGCGTGAGCAGCTTGCGCGTGTGGCGCGTGTCCTCGCAGAGGATCAGGTCCGCGGACTTCAGCGCCGCGATCGCGCGCGGAGGCATGTCCTGCAGATTGCCGAGGGGCGTGCCGACGATGAGGAGCTTGGCCATTTTCAGGAGTGCGGCGGCGCGGCCGCTGCTTTCGTACCGGACGTGCAGCGCGTGGGCACGGTTACCAAAGCGGCGGCCGT
>DASUSL010000356.1:0-34041 GCA_036375135.1 Thermoanaerobaculia bacterium
TTCGGAGACGAGCGATCGGAGAAGCGCCAGCTCGTTTCCGAGCTGCTGGAAGTGATCGACGCGAAGTCGATCGCGCGCACGTCGTTCGAGAATCTCGCCGGCTCTCTGCGCGGGATGCACGAGGAGTCCGGCGCCGGCGAGATCCCGGAGGAATACCGCGGGCAGTGGGAAGAGGCGCAGCGCAGGGAGGCGGAACGGCTGCGCGAGTTCCAGGAGCGCATGTTCGCGCGGATCGACTTCGTGAAGTATCACGAGGAGACGTACGTGCCGCTGCTCGAGAGTCAGTTCAACGCGGACGAGCTGAGGCAGCTGATCGATTTCTTCAAGTCGCGGCACGGGCAGAAGCTGGCGAAGATCCTGCCGCGGTTCAGCATGGCCGAGGGGATGCAGACCATCCGCGAGGCGGCCGAGGCGACGGACGAGGAGCTGCGGAAAGAGGAGGCGGCCAGGTATCCGTGGAAGCAGGTCATGTCCGACCTGCGCTCGCTCGCCATCGCCGTCGAGGCGCGCGCCACGGACACGAACGAATATCCGGCCGTGGCGTTCGAGGAGCTGGAGGCGTTGATCGCGCCGACCTACATCCGCGAGGTGCCGAAGAGCGACTTCTGGGGCACGCCGTATCTCTACGTCGGCGACGGGCAGCATTACCGCTTCGTCAGCGCCGGTGCGGACAAGCGGTTCGAGTGGAGCTCGCGCCAGCTCGATCTCACGCTGACGGAGCCCCGTTTCTCGAAGAGTCTCGACACCGACATCATTTTCCAGGACGGGATTTTCGTGCAGTCGCCGGAGGCGGAACGCGAGCCGTAGCCTCCGGCGACCGGCGACTCACCTCGCGGAACTGTTCACCGGCTTCCAGCAGACGCGCGTGTCCTTCGGATCGGCGGAGTTCCCGGGCAGGTGCTCGAAGCGCACCTTCGGCTTCACGGTGTCGTTGTACTGCGCCAGCGCGAGGTTCATCGCGTGCAGGCGCTCCTGCGAGTGCGGGATCTGCAGCGGACGTGTGACCACGCCCGACTGGTACTGCTCGACCATGCTGTACGGCTGGCCCGAGACGATCTTCCCGACCAGCACGGTCTTCAGGTCGGCCGCGCTCTGGCCGCGTGCGTTCTTTCCGCCGACGACGTCGGGCGGCAGCAGCTCCGGATTGACGACCCATCCCGGCTGATGCTTCGCCACCTCGTTCGCGAACAGGATCAGCTCGTCGACGGTGTTGTTGAGCGCCACGTAGTCGCGCAGCGGCAGCGCGGCGTCGCCCGTGCCGGTCTCCTGCACGTGCCCGGCGAGGTGCGGGCTCATCGCGCACGAGTTGCCGAAGCTCAGTTGAATCGTGCCGTCCGCCGCCGTGTACATGAAGGTGCCGGGATCGCCGCCGTTCGGAGGCGAAGGAGGATCGTCGCCGCAGTACGTCGCGTGCGACGACGTGTCCTGCAGCACGTGCAGGTAGAGGCCGAAGCGCGCCAGCTGCACCGGCACCGGCACGGGCGGGTTGCTCTTCCACAGTTTCCCGGTGGTGCGTTTCGGGTCCTGCAGCCACGGGCCGAGCTGCTCGTAGTAGACCGTGTCCGTGACCACGCCGTTGGCGTCCGTGGTCAGCTGCAGGATCTTCCGCCCCGCCGCGGCGTTGATGCTGATCGGCGAGGCCTGGGTCTGCATGATCAGCGGCACGGTGCCGACGATGTTCGTGCCGGTGAGGCAGGTGCTCTTGCCGTAGCTGTCCGTGACCGTGAGGCCGACCGTGCAGAGCAGCCCCGGGTCGGCGGTCTTCAGCATTCCCCACTGGCGCAGGTTGGCGAGCGTCTTCTGGTACGTGTCGTCGATGCGCACGGGATAGCCCGGCTTCGGGTAGTGCAGCGGATAAAGCGACGACACGCCGGCCGGTCCGTGCACGTCGGTCCCCTGCCCGTTCGGCGAGTACGAGACGACGTAGTGATCGAGCGGCCCGTCGGTGGCGACGTTGGTGCGCTGGAAGCCGTTGAACTGCGCGGTGATGAAGTCGCGTCCCGTGTTGACCGCGGTCTGCAGCGTGTTGCCGTTCTGGATGGTGTAGTCGTTCGCGGCCTGCACGCCGCACTGGTCGATGGGGACGTACTGGGTGTAGTCGGCCACTTCGTTGTACGCGGCGATCCAGTACGCGACGTCGGCGCGCAGCCCGATCGCCTGCGCGATGAAGTGCGTCGAGTCGTGATGGATCATGCTGCGCCCCGGCATGATCGTCGCGAAGTCCGCGATCTGCTCCGGACAGGCGCGGCTCGGCGGCGGCGGATTGACGCATTTCGGCGTGAGACACCAGGTCAGCCTGCCGTTCGCCCCCACGCGCGGCAGACAGAGGTCCTCGAGGAAGGCATGCGCGTTGAGCGCGGACGCGAGAAAGACGACAAGAACTACCCGCAAAGTTGTACGCATACGAGGGAGAGCCGCGAAGCGGACCGATCCCTACCCGCAATGCATCGCCGTGACCGGGCATCGACAGTGCACGCCCGCACTTCCATCCTGAAGGAGGTCGAGATGAAATCAGTCGTGACTGCCCTGGTGCTCCTCGCCGCCCTGCCTCTCCTCGCCGCCGACGTCGAACAGTTCCTCCTCCCCGTTTCCCCCTCGGTCGTGCATTGCGGTTACGACTCCCGCTACGAGACGCGTCTCGTGGCCTTCAACGACGACAAGCTCACTCCCGATCTCCTCTGCGCCACCGGCGACTGCGCCGCGGTGCAGCCGCTGGCCACCGTGGAGCTCAGCGGCGGCTACGCGGGCGGCACGCCGCTGCCGGCGTACGTCTATCTGCCGAAGCAGTCCGCCGAGCGCCTGCGCATGTCGCTCGTGGTCGAGAGCAGTGAGCTCAGTCGCCTCGACGAGCGCTCCTACACCGAGCTCCCCATCGTCAGCGCGAAGGAGTTCACCAGAGGGACGATGCAGTTCGTCGGCGTGCGCGTCGACAAGGGCTTCCGCCAGACGGTGCGCATGTATGGCCTCGACGGCACGAAGTCCGGCAAAGTGATGATGCGCGTCTACCCGATGGACTCGGCGATGCTCATCCACGAGTGCGTGCACGAGATCCATCCCATCACGTACGAGAAGACCGCGGACGGCAACGACCTCCGCCCCGCCTTCGGCATGGAGTGCGACATGAGCGTGCACATCCCGGCCAACAATCAGAAAGTGCGCATCGAGCTCGAGCCGATCACCGAGGGGTTCGAGTACTGGGCATTCATCTCGATCACGAACAACAAGACGCAGCACTTCTACACGGTGCTGGGAAGATAGCGTCGCGGCATCGGGTGACCGGCAGCCTCGCGCCGGTCACCGGCAGCACGTGGTGCGATGATCGCGTTCCCCACGATCGCGATGCGAGGAGTGACGTAGTTGCCTGAGTGCGGATTGCCCATCAGGACGGAAGGCCGTCACAAAGACTCGTGACGCACGCGCTGGCGCGCGGAGGCGCGCGGCTTTTTCCTGAGCCATGCGCACCTTCATCGCCATCGCCACTCTCATCCTCAGCGTCGATCTGTGGGCCTATGGGGGCCGTCCCGTTTCCGATCTGCGATTCGGCGGACACGGATACTTCGACGGCGATGCGCTCGCGGCCAGTGACGGCAACAGTTTTCTGATCGTCGGTCCCCCGGACACCGGGAGTGGGCTGCCGTTCACGACCTTCGCGCAGCGCATCGCCGACGGGCGTCCGCGCGGGCCGATATCCCTGATCGGCGCCTGGGGCGGGGCCGGCCTGTTCTGGAACGGGAGCCATTACGTGATGGCGTTCGGCGGGCCCGACCGAATTTCCATCGGGCACGTGTCGCGTGACGGATCGCGGCTCCCCGGGTCAGGGGCGACCATCCATACGCAGTTCTTCCCCCGGATGCTCTTCAATGGCCGGTCCGCGCTCGCGCTGGGCTTTTCCAGCGACAAGGTCTACACTCAAGCGCTCGACCTCGCCGGCCATCCCGTCGGCACGTTGCGTGTGCAGACATGGCCGGACGCCTGGGCCTACGAGACTCATTTCGGCCCGACCGCCGACGGCTTTGTCACTGTTTTCACCGGTGATTCGGAGACCTCGGTCGTGCTCCTCCATTCCGACGGCAGGCTGCGCACGTCCGCGCCGATCGTGATCGACGGTCCATACCTGAACCAATACAGGAGCAACCGGGCCGTCAGCGCCTCGGACGGCACCGACACGCTCATCCTGTTCGGCGCGGAGATCGACGGGCAACGGACGGAGCTGAAGAGTGTCGTCATCGCAGCCGACGGCAGCGTGAAGAGTAAGCAGGTGCTCCGGTCGGAACTGCTTTCCGCCGCGGGCGGAGTCCTCGAGCCCTTCGGCCTGGTGTGGGACGGCTCCCGTTATGTCGGCGGGTTCATGGTCGCGGCACTCGCTCCGCCTCCGGTGTACGGCCCACGGGCGAAGCCCGTCCTGCTGGCGCTCGCGCGCGACGGCACGCGTTCGGGAGAGCTTTCGGCTCTCGAGGAACAGGACGGACTCACGTCCGTCATGTTGAGCGGGAACGAACGCGAGCTGCTCCTCGTCGTCACGGCGCGTTCCACGATCGCGGTGCGCATGGTCGATCGTGTGACGCTGAACGCGGGGCCGGCGGTCCCGATCATGACCGTCACGCCGCAACGCGGAGTCGCACTCGAAGCCGTGGCTCACGGCTACCTCGCCGCATGGTGTGAACCCGGCGAGCGGCCGAGCGTGCGGCTGTCTCGGATCGACACGGCGGGAAACTACCTCGACGGCGAGGGGCTCATCGTCGACAGCGCGCAGTCGTGCGCAAACGTCGCCATCGACATGCGCGGTCCGCAGGGGATCGTGGTGTGGGCCGACGCAGGGGACATCCGGGGAAGGTTCGTCTCGCACCAGGGAGCACTCCCGCCGGGCGGTGCATTCCCCATCGGCCGGGGAGACCAGGCCGCGGTCCGCTGGCACCGGGACCAGTACGTGGTTCTGCGTTCCGACGGGTCGCTCCACCGCGACCTCCTGACGCCGTCGGGGGCCGTCGTCGATACCCGGACGCTCGCGGTGGCCGGGGACGACGGCAACGAGCGGACGACGTATCGAGCGCCGCATCTGACGGTCCTGGCAGACGCCGCGATCGCGATCTACGCCACCGACCACGCCGATTGTCCCCCGTTCGGGGGTGACTGCACGGCGCGGATCATGGGGCTGCGCCTCGATTCCCCAACGGCCAAGCCATTCCCGATCCTGGGCGGGTCTTCCGCCGGTGTCGCCAGCGACGGGAGCCGGGCATTGGTGTTGGCCGGTGCCTCGGCCCGCTTCCTCTCCGCCGAGAACCCGGAGCAGCCGGGAACGGCGTTTCCGGTGCCGGCACGTGGAGAACATGCGCTGGCGTTCGACGGGACCGATTACATCTCCGCGACCCTGAATCCTGGCGGCAGCGCCTGGAAGCTCGTGACCGCGCGGATCACCCGGAACGGCGCAATTCATGACGTGCGCACGCGGTCCGGCATGGAATGGGTGCCATCCGCGCACGCCATCGCCGCAAGCCCCTCCCTCCCGCCGTTGACCATCTATGTCGAACGGCGCGATGACTATGCGTTCGAGGACCGGGCCATGCTCTTGTTCGCGCACGAGATCGGCCAGACCCCGCCCCCGCCGCCCGCGCCGGTCATCGGCTGCGCCGCGCAGTACGACGACGGCACGATCTCCGTCAGCTGGCAACCCGCGCCGAATCTCTTCGGCACCGCGGTCGAGCTGCAACTCGCCGACGGGATGTTCCGGCTGATCGGAGTCGCGCCCGGCGGCGCCACGAGCGCGCGCGTGCCGCTGGCCGGATTCGACAGCGGCCCGGTGCGAGTGCGGGCCTGGAACGGCGGCGGCGTCTCCCTCCCCTCCGCGCTGCGGTCGCCCGGGACACCCGCCGAAGTCGTGCTGCGGTCGACGCTGCGCGGCTGCGCGGGAGTGCCGGTCACCATCCACGCAACGCTCAAAGGGACGCCGCCGTTCACGGTCCGCTGGAGCGATGGCCTGGTGCAGAGCGGGCTGGCGTCGAAGTCCCTGACGCGCGACGTCACGCTGGCGCAGGACAAGATCTTCCGCATCGTCTCCATCACCGACGCCTGCGGTACCACCGCGGTGTCCGAGAGCATCCGCATCACCGTAGATCCAGCGCCGGAGGTCACCGTGCAGACGCCGGCCGTGCGCATCCTGCCGAATCAGAAGACGACGCTGAGTGTGGCCGTGCCGGAGGGGATGCAGCTGGCGTGGTTCGAAGGCGCGCCGGGCGACACGACCCGTCCCGTGGCCACCGCCACGTCGATGTTCGAGACGCCGCCGCTGACGCATTCGACATCGTACTGGGTGCGTGTCTCGAACATCTGCGGCAGCGTGGACTCGGCGCCGATGGTCGTGACGGTCGGAGGAAAGCGGCGCGCGGCGCGACGTTGAGCCTCACGCGGTCGGCGTGGACTGGCCCGCGCCAGCGGCGGGGGGCCGTTCTACGTCGAGCTGGAGCGCGACCGTGGTGGCACCGGAGATCCCGCATCTGCGCGCGGGATGAACTGCACGGGAGTCACGCCGCGGCGCCGGCGTCCTGCATCACGTCGTGCACGGCCTCGATGACGGCCGGAGGATCGTCCTCGCGCACGATGTGATGCAGCGGCGGAAAAGCGTCGCCGTCATGTCCGTCCAGCCCCGCCGCGGCCAGCGCGCCGAGCTCGCGGCGGAGCAGCGTCGGGCGGTCGTCCGAGGAGATCGGCCGCGACGGACGGCGCAGGAATGGATCGGGCAGGAAGCCGACGAAGAGCGGGACGCCTTCGGCCGCGCCCACCGTGTCGATGGTGATCGGCAGCCGGCACGGCGCGAGCGGAAGCGACTCCGCCGCGGCGAGCAGCAGGCGTCCGGCGTCGAGGAGCCGGCGGAGCAGCGCCTGCGGCGAGTCGTGCATCCCGCGCGCGAACTGCTCGCGCACCGACGGCTCCCCTTTCACGATCTGCCAGAGCCGCCACGCGCCGGCGCCGTCCGGCGCGAGCACGAGCACGCGCGGCGCCGAGAACCAGCGCTGCCCGCCCGCATGCACGCGCGCCCACTCCACCAGCGCGCGGCGGCCGAGCTCCGGATCGGGATAGCCGGCCTGCCGCGGTGAATGAAACCGCCAGCGACCCGCTTCTCCGACCCAGTCGCCGAGGGGCGTGCGTGTGGGGACGAAGGAGACGGCGCAGGCATCGAGCAGGAGCACGCGTCCTTCGACGGGAGGCCAGATCATGCCGCTGGGGACGTCGCCGGCGGGGGGCGCGGGCGAGGCGTCCGTTTGCCGAGGAGACGCAGGGCAGGCTGAAGCCTGCCCGGGACAGGCTGAAGCCTGTCCTACGTTGGGCTCGAGGTCCTGGAGCTCGCGCAGTAACTGCTCGCTGCTCTGCACGGCGGGCGGGCCGAGCTCCAGGGCGCGCAGGCGCAGCAGCTCGCGCACGCGATCGAGCGCCAGCCGCACGGCGAAGACGAACGCCTCGCGCACGCCGCGGCCCTCCCTGGCCACCGACTCGAGCACCGCCACGCCGCGCTCCGGCATGGCCTCGCGCAGCGCCGCCAGCGGCACCGCGTCCGCCCGATCGCGCTTGTTGGCCTGCATGATCACGCCCACCGGCGGACCGGGGATCGTGTCCAGCGCGGCCCGCATCTGCTGCATGTACGCGCGCGTGGTCTCCACCGCCGCGGGCGTGCTGTCGCTGACGAAGACCACCACGTCCGCCGACTCGAGCAGCGCGCGCCGCCGGTGCGCGAGCACGGTCTGTCCCGGCACGGTCACGATCTGGCAGCGGATCGGACGTCCCTCGAACAGACCGCCGGTGTACTCCATCCAGTCGAAGTACAGCGTCCGCTCCCCGACCTCGGCCGGCGTAATCGCCGGGCGCGCCAGGCTCGCTGACAGCGCCCGCAGACTGGTCGTTTTCCCCGCCTCCGGCGGACCGTCGTAAACGATGCGCAGGACCACCGCGTTCTGTGCGACGTCGAGGACCGCCAACCCTCACGCTCCGCTCAATGCTGCAGCGCCGCCACGTGCTTGTTCACGGCATTGCGCACGATGGCCAGGTTGGTGCTGGCGCGCTCGGCGGCGAGATAGAGAAACGTGGTGCCGCCCGGGAAGATCTTGATCAGGTGCAACTGGTCGCCGAGGGTGAGCAGCATGTCCTCGAGGGTCGTCTTGAGGCCGAGGGCCTTGACGATTTTCAGCTTCTGCTTGACCAGCTCACTGTTGTAGGCACTGGCCACGGCCAGGTCGAAATCGGAGCGCGCCGAGCGCGCGACCAGGGTCATGCCCGATTCCAGGTCGACGATCGAGGCCGCAATGAACCCCGTCATTTCCCCTTCCACTCTTGCGATCACTTCCTCGAGTTGTTTTTCCGTACTCATGATTTTTCCCTCTTTCCTGTAATGAAATTCAGACGCTCCACGGCACGGCGGATCAATGCGACGTTCACCGCCGCGCCGTCAGTGACGACGTACAGAAGACGCCCACCCTGCACCGGTTTCAGACAATGCGACTGTGCGCCGACCGTGAAGAAACAATCGACGAGCGTGGGCCAGTGGCGCAGCATTCCGGCGAGATGCTGTCCGGCCGCGGCGAAATCGAATTCCGCCGCACCCGCGCGCTGCACGATGACGTCCCCGTTGCTGTCGTACAGTGCGGCGGCGCGGAAGCCGTCCACGGTGTCCGCCAGTTCCGACATGACGTCGGGCGCGGCTTCATCGATGCGGCGGCAGCCTTCCATGAGCACGTTCTGCCAGGAGGCCGTAATGGAGCGCGTCGACGTGCGCGCGTCGGGATCGAGCGCGAAATGGCCGCTCTGCCACTGCAGCATCGCATATACGGCTTCCTCCCCAACCTCGTCTCCACAGACGGCGTGCACGATGTCGCCGCGGTCGAACCAGATCGTGCCGAGCTCCGTGCCGCGGCGGACGGTCAATGCGCCGTTCGCCAGGGAGATGGTGTAGATCTGAATGAGGTCGGGCAGCAGAGGAAGGGAAATGGCCCCCGAAAATCCTTCGCGGCCGCGTAATAGCGCGATTTCTCCCTCTGTGGAAGAAAATCCTGACGGATGGTCGTCATACGACGGTAAGGGGCGGGCACTCATCTCGGGGCGTCTGCTGAAGACGGGCGCGATAGTACGCACGCTTTTGCGCAGCCGCAATGGAGCGGAGGCTAATCCCACAATGGGAAATAGTTGTGGACCGCCGGCGCGTCGCCGGCTGTCTGTGGAGGCGTCTCGCCGCCACTGGCGCGGCGTGCAGGCGGGACGCCTGCACAGACAGCCGGCGTGGACGCCGGCGGTCCGCCGGCTACGCGGTCGCGTGGCGGATGTTGTACTTGCGATCGACGCGCATGACGCCTTCGACGCCCGCCAGCGACCGGGTCACCCGCTCCAGGTGCTTGAGGTCCGCGATCTCGAGCACCAGCTCCGTGGTGGCCTTGCCGTCGCCGGTGCGCGTTTCCATCTGGCGGATGTTCGTCTTCATGTTCGAGATCGTGGAGATCACGCGGGCCAGGATCCCCTGGCGGTCGTCCATCACGATCTCCAGCTCGACGTAGAACTGCGCCTGCCGCTGGTCGGCCCACTCCACGCCGATCTCGCGGTCCTGGTTGAACATGAGGTTCTTCACGTTCGGGCACTGCTTGCTGTGCACGGCCACCCCCTTGCCGCGCGTGACGTAGCCGATGATCGGCTCGCCCGGCAGCGGGTTGCAGCACTTGGCCAGATACGTGAGGAGGTCGTCGTAGCCCTTGACCTTGATCGTCGGCGACGACGAGCCGGAGAAGGGAAAGATCTTGCGGACCGCCTGCTCGATGACGCCGCCCTGCGGCGCCGCCTTCTGCTCGTCGGTGACGAAGCGCTCCACGATGGAGCGCGCCGAGATCTTCCCGTAGCCGACGTCGGCGTAGAGATCGTCGAGGCGCGGCAGGCTGTGCTCGGAGAGGACGCCGTCCAGCGCGTTCTCCGCGACCAGCTTCCGCCACTGCACTTTGTAGCGCTTGGCCTCGCGCTCGATCAGCTTGCGTCCCAGCTCGATGGAGCGGTGCTTCTGCTCCGTGTTCAGCCAGTGCCGGATCTTGTGCTTCGCGCGCGAGGTCGCGACCATGTTGATCCACTCGCGGCTCGGCGACTGCGTGGGGCTGGTCACGATCTCCACGATGTCGCCGTTCCTGAGCTGCGTGCGCAGCGGCACGAGCTTCCCGTTCACGCGCGCGCCGACGCAGTGGCTGCCGACGTCGGTGTGGATGCGGAACGCGAAGTCGAGCGGCGTGGCGCCGCGCGGGAACGCGAACACGTCCCCCTTCGGCGTGAACGTGTAGACCTCGTCCGGATAGAGGTCGATCTTCAGCGAGTCGAGGAAGACCCGCGGGTCCTTGATGTCGTGCTGCCACTCCACGAGCTGGCGCAGCCAGAGGAACGACTGGTCGTCCGGATGCGCGCCGACGCGCCCCTCCTTGTACTTCCAGTGCGCGGCGATGCCCTGCTCGGCGATGAGGTCCATCTCCCGCGTGCGGATCTGCACCTCGAACGGCTGCCCCTTCTCCGCCACCACCGTCGTGTGCAGCGACTGGTAGAAGTTCGGCTTGGGCATGGCGATGTAGTCCTTGATCCGTCCGGGGACGGGGCGCCACATCTGATGGATGATGCCCAGGGCCGCGTAGCAGTCCTTCACGCTCGGCGTGATGATGCGGAAGGCGAGATAGTCGTAGAGCTGGCCGATGTCGATGTCCTGGCGGCGCAGCTTCGACCAGATCGAGTACATCGACTTGACGCGCCCGTGGATCTCCCCTTCGATCTCGTTCTCTTTCAGCTTCTGCGCGAGCGCGCGCTGGATGCGCTGCACGACGTCGCCCGACACGGCCATCTTCTCGTCGACCGCTTTCTGCAGCTCGTCCGACTCGCGCCCGTGCAGGAAACGAAAGGAGAGGTCTTCCAGCTCGTGCTTGATGCGTCCCATGCCCAGGCGGTTGGCGATGGGCGCATAGATCTCCATCGTCTCTTTCGCCACGGCCAGCCGCTTCTCCTCGGGGAGGAACTGCAGCGTGCGCATGTTGTGCAGCCGGTCGGCGAGCTTGACCAGCACGACCCGCAGGTCGGAGACCATGGCCAGCAGCATCTTGCGGAATGTCTCCGCCTGCTGCTCTTCCTTCGAGACGTAGGCGTAGCGCGAGATCTTCGTCACGCCGTCCACGAGCTCCGCCACGGCCGCGCCGAAGAGGTTCTCCAGCGTTTCCTTGGTGGTGAGCGTGTCCTCCAGCACGTCGTGCAGCAGGCCGACGGCGATGGAGGTCTCGTCGAGACGCATGTCCGCCAGGATGTAGGCGACGTTGAGCGGGTGGATCAGGTACGGCTCGCCCGAGGAGCGCACCTGGCCGCGATGCTCGCGCGCGGAAAAGATGTAGGCCTTCTGAAGCAGTTCCTCGTCGAAGTCCGGCTTGTAGGACTCGATTTTGTCGAGGATGTCTTCGAAGCGGATCATCGTGCGTCTCGCGAGGGGTGAGTATAACCATCCGGGTTGATCCCGCGCGTGGACGCGGGATCCCGGTTGCACCAGCGAGACGAAGCCAGTCGCGAGGACCGCGCGGCGTCCCCCGGGAGCCCGCGTCTACGCGCGGGATCACCCGCCCCGGCACGAGACGTGCTCGACACCTCCCCGAAGCCGCCGGGCGGCGCGTGGCCGTCCCGGGGCGCCGGGATGTAATAAAGGAGGTTGTACGTGACCAGATTATCGAGACCCGTCTTCTTTGTGGTTGTCCTTCTCGTGGCTTTCGTGGCGATTCCTGCGTTCGGTGGACCGGTTCCGTCGAAGACCGCGGCCAATCAGAGCCTCGACTCGCGCGAAGCCGACCTGACCGTCATCCGCGACATCGCGGCCAACGAGCAGGTGGCGGCCGTCCTGACCGCGCACGGTTTCACCAGCGAAGAGGTCGATCAGCGCCTCGCGCAGATGTCGTCGCAGGACCTGCATCAGCTCTCGCAGAACCTCGAGCAGCTCCAGCCGGCAGGACTCACCCGGCAGGAGTGGATCTGGATCGGAATCGGCGCGCTGGCCGCGCTGATCCTCGTCGTCGCGCTGGCTTGATGCATCGTTTCGGCGTCACGGCTTCCAGGCTCTCGGGCGAGCGTCTTCAGGGCGCTCGCCCGCTCCGCGTTCTGCTGCTGGTGCCGCTCCTCTGGCTCACCACCGCCTGCGTCTACTGGACTCCCCGCTCGCAGGCTCCCACCACCTCCGCGCATCTCGTCGAGAACGTCCCGATGCAGAAGTGGGACATCCTCTCCTGCGGCGCCGGCTCGCTGTCGTCCGTCCTGCAGCACTACGGCGACACGACCTCCATGGACGAGTGGCAGGAGAAGCTGCCCAAGACGCGCGGCGGCGTGATGTCGATCGACCTCGTCCTCGCCGCGCGCGAGCGCGGCTACGACGCGCGACTCGTCACCGGCGACGCGGCCATGGTCGGCGCCGAAGTGCGCGAGGGACGCCCGGTCATCCTGATGCTGCAGGTGATTCAGGCGCCCGGCAAAGGCTACGACTTCTACCACTACGTGATCGTCGACGGCTGGGATCCCGAACGGAATCTCTACCGCACTCAGTTCGGCGACGGGAAGACACGCTGGGCGCGCTTCGAGCGTCTGGAGCCGGCGTGGAAGGCGACCAGGTACGCGACGGTGCTGATCCGCCCCGCCGACGCGAACGCGAAAGCGCTCCGCGCCGCGGTGCAACTCGAGCAGGAAGGCAAGTACGCGCTCGCCGCGACGACGTATCGCGAGATCCTCCAGCGCGACCCGAAATCCATCCTCGCCTGGACAAACCTCGGCAACGCCGAGATGCAGCTCGGCCGCGCGTTGCCTGCTGAAGAAGCGTTCAGGAAAGCACTGGAGCTCGACGGCAACGCCGCCGACACGCTGAACAACCTCGCCTGGCTGCTGTACGAACAGAAACGCTACGACGAGGCGGAGCCGTTCGCGCGGCGAGCCGCACTCACCACCGCTCCCGATCCGTGGATGCGCCTCGACACGCTGGCGCGCATCCTCGCCGCGCGCGGGCTGTGCGACGAGGCGGCGACGACGTTCCGCCAGGCCATCGCCCAGGTGCCGGAGCACCGCAAGAGCGAGCGCGCCGACATCGAGGCCGCCGCGAGTACCATCGCCGGGTGTTCTCGCACCGCGCACAGTGGTCCGCCCCCCTCAATGAACTGACCGTCGAGCGCCGCAAACGCGGCCCGCTCCTCGACCTCACGGAATCGAATCCCACTCACGCGTTTGATTACCCGGATCTCGGCGACGCGCTCGCCCGCGGCACGCGCGCCACGTACGACCCCGACCCGCGCGGACTCCGCTCCGCGCGCGAGACGCTGGCCGCGCAGCTGTCCTGCGATCCCGACGATCTGCTGATCACCGCGTCGACGAGCGAGTCGTACTCGTTCCTCTTCAAGCTGCTCTGCGATCCCGGCGACGAGGTGCTGACGCCGGTGCCGTCCTATCCGCTGCTCGAGCATCTGGCCTCGCTGGAACTGGTCACGCTGCGTACGTTTCCGATGGAGTTTCACCGCCGCTGGGAGATCCACGACGTGCCGGTGTCCGCCGCGACGCGAGCCATCGTGGTGGTGAACCCGAACAATCCCACGGGCGCGTTCGTCTCCCCGCGCGAGCAGGATTTGCTCGCGTCGTTCGGCATCCCGATCATCAGCGACGAGGTCTTTCTCGACTATCCGCTGGAGGGCCGCGGCACGACGTTCGTGCGCGACGACGTCCTCACGTTCACGCTGGGCGGCCTCTCCAAATCGGCGGGGATGCCGCATCTCAAGCTCGGCTGGATTCGCGTCAGCGGTCCGCACAAACGGGAGGCGCTGGAAGCGCTGGAGCTGATCGCCGACAACTTCCTCTCCGTGGCCACGCCGGTGCAGGTGGCGCTGCCGGAGCTGCTGCGCATCGGTGCGGAGATCCGCGCCGCGATTGCTGCACGCACTCACGCGAATCTCGCCTTCCTGCGCGCGCTCGCCAAACCATCGATGCAGGTGCTGCCGGTGGAGGGCGGCTGGTCGGCGGTGATCCGCGTCCCCCGCGTGATGAGCGACGACGAGCTGGCGCTGGCCCTCCTCGACCGCGGAGTCGTCGTGCAACCCGGCTACTTTTTCGATTTCGCGCACGAAGGCTACCTCGTCGTCTCCCTGCTGACGCGGGAGGAGGTGTTCGCCGAGGGAGTGCGCCGCATCGTCTTGGAGTGCGGCAGCGACTCCCCTCCCTGACCGTTGCCTCTCGCGACGAGGCAAGCTGCCGCTTTCCTATCTCGATATAGCAAAGCGGCAGCTCACCTCACCTCGAGCTGCACCAGTCCCCCATAGCGACGCTGCCGCACTCCGAAACACTCCTTGCGTTAGGCTCCCCGCGTGAAACAGCACTGGACGCTCGATCCCGACATCACCTTCCTCAACCACGGCTCCTTCGGAGCCACGCCGCGCGTGGTGCTGGAACGGCAGAACGAGTACCGCGCGCAGATGGAGCGCGAGCCGGTGCGTTTCTTCGTCCGCGAGCTCGAGCCGCTGCTCGATTCGTCGCGCGCGGCGCTCGCGTCGTTTCTGAACGCCGATGAACAGGGGCTGGCCTTCGTCCCGAACGCCACCGCCGGCGTGAACGCCGTCCTCCGCTCGCTCGACCTCGACAAGTTCGACGAGCTGCTGGTCACCACGCACGAATACAACGCCTCGCGCAACGCGCTCGAGTACGTGGCCGGCATCAACGGCGCGAAGGTGGTCGTCGCCGACATCCCCTTCCCCATCGCCTCGCCGGACGTCGTCATCGAGCGCGTCATGGAAAAGGTCACCGACCGCACCCGGCTGCTGCTCATCGATCACGTCACCAGCCAGACCGCGCTGATCTTTCCCATCAAAGAGCTCATCGACGAGCTGCACGACCGCGGCATCGACACGCTCGTCGACGGCGCGCACGCGCCGGGCTTCCTCCCGCTCAACCTGCGCGCGCTGAACGCCGCGTACTACGCCGGCAACCTGCACAAGTGGGTCTGCGCGCCGAAGGGCGCGGCGTTCCTCCACGTGCGCGAGAACCGTCGCGCCGGCGTGCGTCCGGTGTCGATCAGCCACGGCGCCAACTCGCCGCGCCGCGACCGCAGCCGCTACCTCCTCGAGTTCGACTGGACCGGCACCTCCGACCCGACGCCGTGGCTCTGCATCCCCGACGCGCTCCGCTTCATGGCGTCCCTCCTTCCCGGCGGCTGGCCGATGATCGTCCATCGCAACGAGGAGCTCACCCTCCGCGCGCGCGACCTCCTCTGCGAAACGCTGCGCATCGACCCGCCCGCGCCCGACTCCATGCTCGGCTCCATGGCCGCCCTCCCACTCCCCGACTGCGACCCTCAGGCGCTGCAGGACCGGCTCCTCTTCGAGCACCGCATCGAAGTCCCGCTCATGCCGTGGCCGACACCGCTCCTCCGCATCAGCGCGCAGGTCTATAACGTGTTCGAGGACTACGAGAGGCTGGCCGAGGCACTGACCGTGCAAACGTAGGGCAGGCTTCCGCCTGCCCGGGACAGGCTGAAGCCTCTCCTACGTTTGGCAAAGGAGTGAAAATGCTGAAGAGATACGCAGCGGCCGCGGCTCTGGTGCTGCTCGCCGCGTGCAAAGCGGAGAACACCAGCGGGGAGCCGGAGACGGCCACCACCGTCACCACCGGGCAGTCCGTTCAGGAGACCGGCACCGCCAGCGCCACGACCACCGGTTCGACCGGAGGCTCCATGAGCGCCATGACGCCGGAAGACAAGGAGTTCGTCTCCGACGCCGGTATGGACGGCCTCTTCGAAGTGCAGGCCGGCAACCTCGCCCTGCAGAAGGCGCAGAATGCGGACGTGAAGGCGTTCGCGCAGAGGATGGTCATCGACCACGGCACCGCGAACACCGAGCTCGCGCAGCTCGCCACCACCAAGGGTCTCGCCTTGCCGACGGAGCTCGGCGGCCCGATGAAGGGCGCCTACGACCACCTCAATGGCCTCAGCGGCGCGGAGTTCGACAAGGCCTACATGCAGCACATGGTCGAAGGGCACGACAAGGACGTGGCCGAGTTCGAGAAGGTCTCGACCACCGGCGGCGACTCGGACCTGAAAGCATGGGCCGGGAAGACACTGCCGACGCTGCAGCAGCATCAGCAGATGGCGAAGGACATCAGTTCGAAGTTGAAGTGATGATGCGGGCGGGCTGAAGCCCGCCCCACATTCACCGCGATTTCATCTTCGCGGTGAGGTAGTCGCGATTCATCCTGGCGATGAAGCTCACCGAGATCCCCTTCGGGCAGACCGCCTCGCATTCGCGGAACAGCGTGCACGAGCCGAAGTAGCTCTCCATCGTGTCCACCATCTTCACCACGCGCTCGTAGCGCTCGGGCTGCCCCTGCGGGAGCAGTCCGAGGTGCGAGACCTTGGCGGCCGTGAAGAGCTGGCCGGCGCCGTTGGGGCATTGCGCGACGCAGGCGCCGCACTGGATGCACTCCGCGGCGTCCATCGACTGCTCCTGCACCTGCTTCGGGATCGGGATCGTGTTCGCCTCGACCGCGGCGCCCGTATTGACCGAGATGTAGCCGCCGGCCTGGATGATCTTGTCGAGCGCGCTGCGGTCGACGATGAGGTCCTTGATCACGGGGAACGCGCGGGCGCGCCACGGCTCGATCTCCACCGTGTCGCCGTCCTGGAAGTGGCGCATGTGCAACTGGCACGTGGCCGTCTTCCCCATCGGGCCGTGCGCGGTGCCGTTGATCATCATGCCGCACGAGCCGCAGATGCCTTCGCGGCAGTCGTGCTCGAAGTGGATCGGCTCTTCGCCCTTCTCGATGAGGCGCTCGTTGACGACGTCGAGCATCTCCAGGAACGACGCGTCGGGCGAGATGTTCTCCGCCTTGTACTCGACGAAGCCCCCCTCCGCGTCGCGCGATTTCTGCCGCCAGACCTGTAATGTCAGATTCATCATGTCTCCGCGTGTCACGCGCGGTGCTGAGTGCTGGGTGCTGAGTGCTGAGTCCCGCCGCCCCGGCGTCCTCAGCACTCAGCACTCAGACTCAGCACCTCATCCTTCTACTTATAAGACCTCGTGGCCAGCTTCACTTCCTCGTACACCAGCGGCTCTTTGTGCAGGACGGGCTCGGTCCCCTCGCCCTTGTGCTCCCACGCGGCGACGTACGTGAAGTCGTCGTCGTTGCGCTGCGCCTCGCCGTCCGGCGTCTGATACTCGACGCGGAAATGGCCGCCGGCCGACTCTTCGCGGTGGAGAGCGTCGATGCACATCAACTCGGCCAGCTCGAAGAAGTCGGCCACGCGGCCCGCCTTCTCCAGCGCCTGGTTCGGCTCCTCGTTCGTGCCGGTGACGCGCACGTCGCGCCAGTACTGTTCCTTCAGCGTGCGGATCATCCCCAGCGCCTTCTTCAGCCCCTCGGCCGAGCGCGCCATGCCGCAGTACTCCCACATGATCGAGCCGAGCTCCTTGTGGTACGAGTCGACGCTGCGCGTTCCCTTCGCGTCGACCAGCCGCGAGATGCGCGCACGCGTCTCGCGCTCCGCATCCGCGAACGCCGCCTCGGTCACCGCGGTCTTCTTGCCGAACTGCGTGGCCAGGTAATCGCCGATCGTGACCGGCAGGACGAAGTAGCCGTCCGCGAGTCCCTGCATCAGCGCGCTGGCGCCGAGGCGGTTCGCACCGTGGTCGGAGAAATTCGCCTCGCCGATGACGTACAGCCCCGGCACGTTCGACATCAGGTTGTAGTCGACCCACAGCCCGCCCATCGAATAGTGCGGCGCCGGGTAGATGCGCATCGGCATCTCGTACGGATCTTCCGCGGTGATGTCGTGGTACATCTCGAAGAGGTTGCCGTAGCGCTCCTCGATGACCGGACGGCCGAGACGCTTGATGGCGTCGGCGAAGTCGAGATAGACGCCGCGTCCCGAGGGACCGATGCCGCGCCCCTCGTCGCACGCTTCCTTCGCGGCGCGCGAGGCGATGTCGCGCGGCGCGAGGTTGCCGAAGCTCGGATACTTGCGCTCCAGATAGTAGTCGCGCTCCAACTCCGGGATGTCCTTCGGAGAGCGCTTGTCGCCCTGCGACTTCGGCACCCAGATACGGCCATCGTTGCGCAGCGACTCCGACATCAGCGTGAGCTTCGACTGGTAGTCGCCGCTCTGCGGAATGCAGGTGGGATGGATCTGCGTGTAGCAGGGGTTCGCGAAGGTCGCGCCGCGCTTGTGCGCGCGCCAGATGGCGGTGGCGTTCGACGCCTTCGCATTCGTCGACAGGTAGAAAACGTTGACATACCCGCCGGTGCCGAGGACGACCGCGTCCGCCGCGTGCGCCTCGATTTTCCCGTTCACGAGGTTGCGCGTGATGATGCCCTTGGCGTGGCCGTCGACGACCACGAGGTCGAGCATTTCATGACGGTTGTACTGCTTGACCGTGCCCAGGGCGATCTGCCGCTCCAGCGCCTGGAACGCGCCGAGGAGGAGCTGCTGCCCCGTCTGCCCGCGCGCGTAGAAGGTGCGCGAGACCTGCACGCCGCCGAAGGAGCGGTTCTCGAGCATGCCGCCGTACTCGCGCGCCAGCGGCACGCCCTGCGCCACGGCCTGGTCGATGATGTTCACCGACAGCTCGGCCAGACGGTGCACGTTTCCTTCGCGGGCGCGGTAGTCGCCGCCTTTGATGGTGTCGTAGAAGAGGCGGTAGACGCTGTCGCCGTCGTTCCGGTAGTTCTTCGCCGCGTTGATGCCGCCCTGCGCGGCGATGGAGTGCGCGCGCCGCGGCGAGTCGTGGTAGACGAAACACTTCACGTTGTAGCCGAGCTCCCCGAGGGTGGCCGCGGCCGACGCGCCGGCCAGCCCCGCGCCGACGACGATGATGTCGTACTTGCGCCGGTTGGCCGGGTTCACCAGCTTGTAGTGCGATTTCGCGTAGGTCCACTTTTCTGCGAGCGGACCGGGAGGAATCCTGCTGTCCAGTTGCATTCGATTCACCTGACGATCCCGAGGAGCACGCTGAGCGGGAAGAGGACGTTGCCGGCCGTGACGATCACGGCGAAGGCCGTCGCGAACATGCGCCGCCAGTTCTCGAAGCGCTTGTGGGTCACGCCCAGCGACGAGAACATGCTCCAGACGCCGTGGTAGAGGTGCAGGCCGAGGGCGAGGTTGGCGACGATGTAGATCGCCGACACCCACCAGATCCTGAAGCCGGTCACGAAGTTGCGGTACGGGTCGTCGCGCACGAAGTCGTGATGCGCCTGCCCCGTCGTGAAGTGCAGGATGTGGTAGATCACGAAGAGCAGGATGATGATCCCGCCCCAGCGCATCGTGCGCGACGCGTAGCTGGCCTTGGCATACGCGCGGTTGCGGTAGCCGACCGGACGCGCCTCGCGGTTCATCATCGTCAGCGCGTACGCGGAGTGGATGTGAAAGATCACGGCCACCAGCAGGACGATGCGCGACAGCCAGAGCATCCCCGTCTCCGGTACGGCCGGAGTGAGCATGGTCTTGAGGAAGAGCGCGTATTCGTTGAAGTGCTCGGGCCCGAAGTAGACCTTCAGGTTCCCGACCATGTGCAGGAAGATCCAGCCGAAGAGGATCACGCCCGTCACGGCCATGACCGCCTTCTTGCCGATCGCAGAGCGGTAGAAGTTCCCCAACCACGTCATTCGGAGCTCACCTCGGTTCGGTACAGCGGCGGGTTGCATTCGGCCGGCATCATATCGAGTCATGGGGCACCGTCAAGAAGACGAGCCGGAACGCCCGCGTGTGACAGGTGTCATGTGCAATCGCTGACACCCTCCATTACCCGATCCACAGGCACCGACGCATGCTGGTGTCCATGCTCGCCGCACACTTTTCCGCTGTCCGCAAAAACTACGGGGACGTCGAGGCGCTGAAAGGCCTCGATCTCTCCATCCGCCCCGGCGAACTGCTCGCCCTCCTCGGCGCGAACGGCGCCGGCAAGACCACCGCCGTGCGCCTGCTCCTCGGCCTGGCGAAACCGACCTCGGGCACGGTGCGCGTCTTCGGCGGCGATCCGCGCGACGCCTCCACCCGCGCCCGCCTCGGCGCGGTGCTGCAGTCGGCCCGCGTCCCCGAGACGCTGCGCGTGCGCGAGCACCTCGAGCTCTTCTCGAGCTACTACCCGCATCCGATGCAGATGAATGACGTGCTCGAGGCGGCCAACCTCCAGGGCCTCGAGCGCCGCAAGTTCGGCGAGCTCTCCGGCGGCCAGCAGAAGCGCGTCCTCTTCGCCCTGGCCATCTGCGGCGATCCCGACCTGCTCATCCTCGACGAGCCGACGACCGGCCTCGACGTCGAGGCGCGCCGCGCGCTCTGGAAACAGATCCGCGCGTTCGTGGCCCGCGGCAAGTCGATCCTGCTGACGACGCATTACCTCACCGAGGCGGAGGCGCTGGCCAGCCGCGTGGTGGTGGTGCACCGCGGCACCGTCGCCGCGCAGGGCACGCCCGCGGAGATCAAAGGAAGCGCGGCGTCGCTGGAGGATGCGTTCGTGGAGTTGCTCGAGGCGTCGTAGAGAGGTGGACCGCCGGCTGCCGTGGCGGCGTCCCGCGCTGCCACCCCGGGCGGGCGGCGGGACGCCGCCCGGGCAGCCGGCGAGGACGCCGGCGGTCCGCTAATCCACCGTCAGGACCGCTTTCCCCGCGAACGATCTTTGCTCCATTTCCTCGATGACCGCGGGGAGCTCCGTCCAGGGCCGGCGCAGTTCGATGGGAGCGTGCAGCCGCCCGTTCTGCACGAGCGCCAGCAGCCGCTCGAGATCCGAGGCGCGCACGCGGCGGCTCTCCAGCTCCTCGAAGATCAACAGTCCGTACACGCGCGCGCCGCCTTTCGCATACAGCGTGCGCGCGTTGAACGTCGTCTCCTCCTCGGAGGAGTTGCCGATGGTGACCACGACGCCGCCGCGCGCCACTTTCGCGATGGCCGCGGCCAGCGACGCACCGCCGACCGATTCGAGGATCAGGTCGAACTCCCCTTCGGCCTCGTCGATGGTCGTCACCACGTGCGCGCCGGCGAGCGGCAGCGCGCGTCGCGTGACGGCGGTGACGTGTGCGCCCGCGAGCGCGCCGAGCTGCACGGCGAACTGACCGACGCCGCCCGAGGCGCCGGTGATCAGGATGCGTCTGCCGAGGAGGGAGCCGGCGACGTCGAAGGCACGCACCACCGTCAGCGCCGCGATCGGCAGCGTCGCGGCGACGTCGAGCGGCACGTCCTCGGGCACGACCGCCGCGTGCGCCGCCGGCACCGCGGCCATCTCGGCCCACGCGCCACTGTTCAGGAGCGCGGCCACTCGCGTGCCGGCCCGCGGTCCGTGCAGCACCGTACCGGCCACGTCCCAGCCGAGGATTTTGCCGTCGACCGCGCGGCGCACCGAGCGCAGCTCGCCGCGATTGAGCGAGAACGCCTCGACGCGCACCAGCAGCTCGTCGCCGGCCGGCACGGGCTCCGGCACGTCGCGCATCTCGAGATTCCCACCTGCTGTGACCCAGGCCTTCATGACAATCGTCACCCCATCATCCTGACTCTCTGCCCTGACCGCAAACGCGCCGCGGACCGATGCTGTAGAGCATGCGAACGTATCTGCTCGAGATCAAGTACGAGTTCCTCAAGGCGTGGCGCATGCCGTCGTACTCGCTGCCGACGCTGCTCTTCCCTCTCTTCTTCTATCTCTTCTTCGGCGTGATGTTCGGCACGAAGCAGACCGGTGCGGTGAACATGTCCACCTACCTCCTGGCCACGTACGGCACGTTCGGCGTCATGGGCGCGGCGCTGTTCGGCTTCGGCGTCTCCGTGGCCATCGAGCGCGGCCAGGGGTGGCTGGAGGTGAAGCGCACCACGCCGATGCCGATGGCCGCGTACTTCGTGTCGAAGCTGGGCATGGCCATGATCTTCAGCGCGATCATCGTGCTGATGCTGTTCGTGCTCGGCCTCACGGTCGGGCAGGCGACGATCACGATCGCGCAGATGCTGGCCATGTTCGGCGTGCTGGTCCTCGGCTCGATCACGTTCTGCATGCTCGGACTGGCCGTCGGCTTCCTGGCCGGACCGAACTCCGCCACGCCGATCGTCAACCTCATTTACCTGCCGATGGGATTTCTCGCGGGCTTGTGGATCCCCGTGATGTTCCTGCCGAAGACGTTGCAGGGCGTGGCGCTGTGGCTGCCGCCGTATCACTTCGCGCAGCTCGCGCTGAGCACGATCGGCGCGTCGCAGGGGAAGCCGGTCGTGCTCCACGTCGCGGTCCTGGCCGCGGCGACGCTGCTCTTCGGATTCATCGCCTGGATCGGCTATCGCCGCGACGAAGGAAAGTTGTACGGATAAACTGCCCCCATGCGTCTGATCCCGAAAGACACCGACCTCGGATGGACGCCGTGGGCGTGGACGGTCTACATCGTCCCGTTCCTGCTCACGCCGATGTACCTCCGCCGCTACGCCAACGTGCAGGGATGGCTGTTCTTCGGCGCGGTGACGCTGGCCTTCCTGGCGATCTACTTCCGCAGCTACTGGGTTCGCGGGCGCGAGCTCTGGCTGCTCACCGCCGCCACCGCGGCATTGGGCATCGCCTTCTGGCCGATGACGCACGCCGCGGGCGCGTTCTTCATTTTCGCCGCGGCGATGTTCGCCCAGTGCGAGCCGCCGAGACGCGCGTTCATCGTCATCAGTGTCCTGTCGGCGATCATCGTGGCCGAGGCGGTGCTCATCAACCGCGCCTGGTACAACGCCATCTGGCCGCTCGGCTTCACGATCCTCGTCGGCGCGCTGAACGTGCACTTTGCACAGGTCTCGCGCGCGAACGCGCGGCTGCGCCTCGCGCAGGATGAGATCGAGCACCTCGCCAAGGTGGCGGAGCGCGAGCGCATCGCCCGCGACCTGCACGACGTCCTCGGCCACACACTGTCGCTGGTCATCCTGAAATCGGAGCTGGCCACGAAGCTCGCCGAGCGCGACCCCGAGCGCGCCCGCGAGGAGATCCGCGACGTGGAGCGCATCGCCCGCGAGGCGCTCGCGGAAGTGCGCGCCGCGGTGACGGGCTACCGCGCCGGCGGACTGCAGTCGGAGATTCAACACGCGCGCAGCACGCTGGCCACCGCGGGCGTGGCGTTCGAATGCGACGTGCACTCGAAGACGTCCATCCCGCCGTCGCACGAGGCGGTGCTCTGCCTCGCGCTGCGCGAGGCGGTCACGAACATCGTCCGCCACGCCGGCGCGCGCAAGGCTCACCTTTCCATGCGCATCACCGACACGTCGTGCGCCATGACCATCACCGACGACGGCCGCGGCGGCACCGCACCCTTCGGCAGCGGCCTCACGGGCATGCGCGAGCGGGTGGCGATGCTGGGCGGGTCGCTCGTGCGCGAGGGACGCCACGGGACGACGTTGACGGTGACCCTCCCGTTCAGCATCGCGGCCCAGGAGCGCACGGCATGACCCGCGCCGGTGGAAGACAGGCAATCCTGCCTGTCAGGACAATGCCTGGCCGGACAGGCAGGATTGCCTGTCCTCCACTGCGGAGGGTTGTGTGATCCGCGTGGTCATTGCCGAAGACCAGAGCATGGTTCTCGGCGCGCTCGCGGCGCTGCTCGAGATCGAAGGGGACTTCGACGTGGTCGGGCGCGCGCGCGATGGCGAGGAGGCGCTGACCATCTGCCGCGAGCAGAAGCCGGACGTGCTGCTGACCGACATCGAGATGCCGCGCCGCACGGGTCTGGAACTGGCGGCGGCGGTGCGGCAGGAGAAGCTGCCGACGCGCGTGATCATCCTGACCACCTTCGCCCGCGGCGGCTACCTGCGCCGCGCGCTGGAGGCGGGTGCGTCGGGATATCTATTGAAGGACTCGCCGGCGGAGCATCTCGCGAACGCGGTGCGGCGGGTGAAGGCGGGCGGCCGCGTCATCGATCCGGAGCTGGCCGCCGAGGCGTGGGGCGAGCCCGATCCGCTGACGGATCGCGAGCGGCAGGTGCTGCGCATGGCCGGCGAGGGACAGACGTCGGCCGACATCGCCTCCACGCTGCATCTGTCCGAGGGGACCGTGCGCAATTACCTGTCGGAGGCGATCAGCAAGCTCGGCGCAGGAAATCGCGTCGAAGCGGCGCGCATCGCACGCGACAAGGGCTGGCTCTAGTGGAGCGCCGCCGTCCCGGCGGCTGCCTCGGCGGCGTCTCGCCGCCGCGCGCAGGCGGGACGCCTGCGCGGCAGCCGGCGGGACGCCGGCGGTCCGCTTATAAGCGCTTGCGGAGTTCCTCGCGGACGCGCATGCCCGTGCGCTCGCACGACGACAGTTTGTACGCCACGAACGCGAGGTAATCGGTCGTGGCCACGCGGTATTGCGCTTTCGGCTCGAACGGCGTGACGTACGCGTCATCGAGAATCCCGCGCAATTGCCCCTCGGACATCGTGCAGACGACGAGCTCATTGTCGTAAGGAAGCGCGGCGCGCAGCGACTCCAGCGTCAGCGGCCCGGCGGGGAGGGCGCCGCGGAAACTGCTCTTCGTCGACACGGCCACGTCCGCCTTTGCGGCGTCGCGCATGGCCAGGAGTGCGCGCTGCGCGACCGTTTCCGTGCTCATCGGCGTTTCGAGCTTGCCGATCGGCTCGAAGAGATCGGGATGCGCACGCTCGAGATCGATCTGCATCCGCGCCACGCGCTTCTCGATTTCTGCGTTCACGGGCATCGAGTCTTCGACCGGAATCAGCCCGCCGCGCACGTGCTGCACGCGTTTCTCGTCGATGGTCAGCTCGACGCGGCTGATGTTCGTCAGGTACTGCCCCGGCGAGACGAACGCCGTCTTCGTGCCGGGGATCTGCGTGAGCGCGCGCTCGAGGTGACTGTGCGAGCCGAAAATGAGGTCGATCCCGGGCACGGCGCGGGCGAGCTCGTAATCCTCCTCGGTCGACTGATGTCCGATCAGCACCACGGCGTCGACGCGTTCCTTGTCGCGCAACGTCGCCACCACAGAGCGCGCCGCAGCGACGGGATCGCCAAACGCAGGGCGGGCTTCATCCCGCCCCGGACGGGCTAGAGCCCGTCCTACGTTGAGTTTTTCGAAATCATCGCCCGCCAGCGCGAAGACGCCGATGCGCACGCCTTTCGTCTTCAACACGACATACGGCTTGAAGCCGGGCGTATTGGCGCTGAGGATCGGGTACCGCAGCTTCTTGCGGCAGCGCTCGAATGCCTCGCGGCCGTAATCGGGCTCGTGATTGCCGAAGGCCATGGCGCTGACGATGCCGTTGAACCACGGCCACTCCGCGCATTGATAGTGATCCGACCACGCCGGCGCCCCTTTGTTGATCATGTCGCCGCCGCTGAAGACCAGCGCGCCGCCGCGCTTCTGCTGTTCGAGATAGCCGATGGCGCGCGCGATCCCGCCGCGCTCTCCCTGGTCCGTGTAGAACGGCAGCGCGTGCGAGTGATAGTCGGAGAAGTGCAGCAGCGTGACCGTCGTGGCGGCGAGGAGGAATCCCATCGGCGGCGAGTCTATTACGGCTGCAGCGCCAGGGCCTCGCTGCCGGCGGCGGTGATCACCACCTTCTTCACCGACGGGAGCTGCAGCAGCGTCTGCGTCACGGACTGGCGGATCATCTGCGCCGCGCAGGCGCCGCCGACGTTCTGCAGACGGCCGTTGAAGTCGACGGTGAGTGTGCCGTCGCGCAGGTTGATCGACTCCACGCGCGACTCCTTCGGAAACGGCGCCGGCTCGGCCATCAGCGCCTCCACCAGCAGCCGGGCCATGGAGATGCTCTTCGGAATGCGCCGCGTCTGCGCGACCACACCGGTGCAGTCGGCATTCGGCAGATAGAGCTTCGCGTCCACCAGCTCCACGTTGAACGGCCGCTTCACCGAGACGAGCGACTGCTCCGCGCCGTCGCGCGCCGAGTACTCGAGCGCCTCGACGGTGATCGACGCGCCGGGATCGCGCGTCACCCAGATCGTGCCGCGGAAGGGACTGTGCGTGCCGATCTCGCCGGTGGCGGTGGTGAACGTCTCCGTGATCAGCTTCCCGCGCGCGTCGCGGACGCGCAGCGCCACGTTGCTCTCGAACGTGCGCGCGCGGCCGGTGACGACGACCGGATTCGCGATCTCCACACCATCGATATAGATGTTGCGCTCGGGCGCGGGAGCCGGCTGCGCGGGGGGTTGCGAGGGTGCCGGCGACGGAGCCGGCGACGTCGCCGTCGACGCGGTCGACGACGGAGGTTCCGAGGAAGAAACCGGTGCCGGTGGTGGTGCTGCCGGCGTGCAGGCCATCCACAAAAGCGTAACCACAAGAGCCCGTCTCACGTTGTATCCTCCGCCCATGAGTCGATTTTTATTTTCAGTTCTCGTTCTGTTCACGACGCTTGCCGCTTCCGGTCAAAACCCCATCGTCACCGATCTCCAGCCGAACCAGGGACCGTCCGACGGAGGCACGCTCGTCGTGGTCCGCGGCGACAACCTCTCGACCCGGGTCGCGTGCATTCTCCCCTGCCCGCCGCGCGTTGTCTTCGGCGACGTCGCCGTCGACGCGCTGGAGGAGTCGGACGAGCGCCTGATCGTGAGCACGCCGGCGCACGCGCCGGGCGTCGTCGACGTCACGGTGCTCATCCCGGGCGAGGAGCCGGCCATCCTGAAGAACGGCTTCACGTTCATCGGCGACGGTGACGAAGCGTACGAGCAGGTCCTGCTTCCCATCTATCTCAAGGAGCCGGTGCCGGGCGCGAACGGCTCGCAGTGGCGTACCGATTTCCGCATCCGCAATCACGGCACCGAGCCGGTGCTGCTCGCGCCGTGGGAGTGCCCGCCGAACATGGCCTGCCCGCCGGTGTTTCCGCTTACGTTCACGCTGATGCCCAATACCACGCTGCACAATCCGCAGGATTTCTCGTCGCGCCCGGGCGCGAATCCGAGCCGCCTGCTGTACATCAGCAAGGCCGACCAGGTGTCGATGAGCCTGCGCGTGGGCGACATTTCCCGCAGCGCGCTCAACGCCGGCACCGACCTGCCGGTCATCCGCCGGCATGAACTGCTGCGCGGCACGACCCAGCTCTTCAATGTCCCCCTCGACGCGCAGGGCTTCCGCATCCTGCTGCGCGTGTATGACCTCGCCTATACCAAGGCCGATTTCGAGGTGCGGATCTACGGCGAAGGGACCGAGAACGAGCCGCCCGCGCACATCACGCTCCTGACGGCCACCACGCCGCAGCAGGGCGCGTTCCGCAGCGAGGCCGCTTATGCGCAGCTCGACATCACCGACCTGCTGAAACTGCGCAAGGCGTGGCCGGCGGTGGCGCGTGTCGAGATCGTGCCGCGGACGCCCGGCAGCCGCTATTGGGCGTTCGTCAGCCTCACCAACAATCAGACACAGCTGGTGACACTGGTCACGCCGCAGTAAGAAGGAATCCGGACAACAAAAAAAGGGCGCACCCACGTGCGCCCTTTTTTTTGGAGGTCCGGCGTAGTTACTTCTTGGAGTCCTGCATTTCCTTGATCGCGGCTTCGCGGCCCTTTTCCTTGGCCACTTTGGCGAAATAGGTACGGCGGCTCTCCGGGAATCCGCGCACCAGGGCGAGATAGCGGCCCTGAAGCTGACGCGACGCGAGCTGCTCGGGCGTAATGTTCGCGCCGCCTTTACGGCCGCGCTTTCCGCCGCGCTTCGCGGGCGACGCGGTCGCGGCGGACGTCGAGCCCGCGGCGGCGCCGCTGCTTCCCGCGGCGGCGGCGTTCTTGGGCGGACGGCCCGGTCCGCGGCCGGAACCGGCCGGACGACCCGGCTTACGGCCCGGTGTGCCGGCGGGACGGCCCGGCTTGCGGCCGCGACGGCGGCCCACAGTGGCGGCGGTGACGGCGGCCGCACCGGCGGCGATGCCCGCCGCGGCGCCGGCAGCGACGGAGCCGACTGCATCGCGATAACGGCGGAGACGCTCTTCGAGAGTGCTGATCTCGTCCTTCATCTCCCGCAGGTAACGCTCGATGTCGATCGCCGAAATGCGGCGTTCCGCCTGTAAGCGTTCCAGCACATAAGAAGCCTGACCCGGGGACAGGGAACCTGAATATTGACGCGGTGGCCTTGCCATTTGTTCGATCCTCCTCAATGACGCACAAAGTCTTGTGCAACATAACTGCCGATGTCAACAGAAAACGACAAAGGCGGGCCATTCGGCCCGCCTCTGGACAAAATTCAGTAGGAAATTCGGCTAGTAGCGATAGTGATCGCTCTTATAGGGACCTTCGACCGGTACGCCGAGGTACTTCGACTGGTCGGCGGACATGACCGTCAATTCCACGCCGAGGTGCGCCAGGTGCAGACGGGCCACTTCCTCGTCGAGCTTCTTGGGCAGCACGTAGACCTGCTTCTCGTATTCGCCCTTGTTCTGCCACAGGGCGAGCTGCGCGAGCACCTGGTTGGTGAACGAGGCGGACATGACGAACGACGGATGGCCCGTGGCGCAGCCGAGGTTCATCAGGCGTCCCTCGGCCAGAATGAGCACGGAGTGGCCGTCCGGGAACACCCACTCGTCGTATTGCGGCTTGATGTTGATTTTCTTCACACCCGGGAACTTCTTCAGGCCGGCCATGTCGATTTCGTTGTCGAAATGGCCGATGTTGCTGACGATGGCGTTGTGCTTCATGCGCGACATGTGATCCGCGGTAATGATGTCCTTATTACCGGTGGAGGTCACGAAAATGTCCGCGCGCTCGACGACGCTTTCCAGCGTCCGCACTTCGAACCCTTCCATGGCCGCCTGCAGCGCGCAGATGGGATCGATTTCCGTGACCACCACGCGCGCGCCCTGTCCGCGCAGCGCCTGTGCGCATCCTTTGCCCACCTCGCCGAATCCCGCCACCACGGCGAGCTTGCCGGCGATCATGACGTCGGTGGCGCGATTGAGGCCGTCGATCACCGAGTGGCGGCAGCCGTAGATATTGTCGAATTTCGACTTCGTCACCGAGTCATTGACGTTGATGGCGGGGAACATCAGCGATCCGGCTTCCTGCATCTGATAGAGGCGATGCACGCCGGTGGTGGTCTCTTCCGAAACGCCGCGCATGTCGCGGGCCACGCGGGTCCAGCGCTGCGGGTCGCGGGCGAGCTCCTGGCGCAGCAGGTCGAGGATCACGCCCCACTCTTCCGGCTCGTCGGAGGGATTGAAGTCGGGGACGCGGTTCTGCCCTTCGAACTCGACGCCTTTGTGCAGCAGCAGCGTGGCGTCTCCGCCGTCGTCGACGATGAGGGTCGGGCCGGAGCCGTCCGGCCACATCAACGCCTCGGACGTGCACCACCAGTACTCCTCGAGCGTCTCGCCCTTCCACGCGAACACCGGAATGCCGCGCGGATTCTCGGGCGTGCCGCCCGTTTCCGGACGCCCGACGACGACGGCCGCGGCCGCGTGGTCCTGCGTCGAGAAGATGTTGCAGCTCACCCAGCGCACGTCGGCACCGAGCTCCGCGAGCGTCTCGATGAGCACCGCGGTCTGAATGGTCATGTGCAGCGAGCCCATGACGCGCGCGCCCGCGAGCGGCTTGTCCTTACCGTACTTTTCGCGCACGGCCATGAGGCCCGGCATCTCGTGCTCGGCGAGACGGATCTCGTTGCGGCCGAGGACGGCCTGGCTGAGATCGCGGACCTTGTACGGCTCCCGGCCGGCGGCGCGAGCGCTGTCGAACTGATGGGTCACTTCGAGTGTTGCAGTCACTGAATGTAGCTCCTGTCGGTTGATTGCTCCCGGCACGCTGGCGAGTCTGCGGGGGTGCCCGGGCGGGGTTACGAGAGGCGGAATTCTACCATCGCCCCGCCGTGGACAACACGCACGCTCTTCGTCCAATGCCCCAGGAGACGACCAGAGGCCTCCGGCGGGCCGGCGCGGCCGCAGCGCTTGTTGGCCCAGCCGGGCCGCATGCCTGAAGCGTGCGTCTCGTGAACGCACGTGCATGACGAGCGCTGCCGGCGCGCCGGCCCGCCGGAGGCCCTTCGTCGTTCCCTGCAGCACTGGCGTAAAATCGTACGCATTCGTCCAGAAAGCAGGTCCAAATGTTCGAAAGCTCATCGGTTCCGCCACCGCGGTTCAAGGCGAAGTTTGCGGTGAAGGTGCCGTCGTTCCAGTTCCGCGGCGGCAGGCTCGTCTCCCTCGCTTTCAAACTGCTGCTCATCCTCTCCCCGCTGCTTTTCCTGAGGGGATGCCTGATCACCTACGTCGCGCCGGGGGAGATCGGTCTGCGGCAGATCGCGTTCGGCCCGAACAAAGGGCTGCAGAAATCGCTGGTCGGCCCCGGCTACCGCCGGCAGGTCCGCGGCTACGAGACCATCCGCACGTTCCCGCGCGACATCCAGACCGTCGAGTTCACGAACAACGAGGCCGAGCGCGGCCCCGATCACCGCACCGTCGGTGCGATCAACGTCCCGACCGTGGACGGCTATCCGGTCGCGGTCGACGTCACGGTCGTGTACCGCATCGCCGATCCGTTCAAGGTGGTCTCGAAATTCGGATTCGGCCGCGCGTACGAGGACAACGTCGTCATTCGTCTGACCGATCCGGTGGTCAAGCAACATCTGGGCGAGCTGCGCGCGGAGGAGTTCTATGGCGACCAGCGTCTCGTCCACGCGCGCAACATGCGCGCGGATCTGGCCGGACGTTTCAAGGAAAACGGCATCCAGCTCGCGGACGTGCTGATCCGCCAGTACGACTATCCGGACACGTTCCAGCAACTGACCGAACAGAAGAAGATTCAGGACCAGTCGGTGCTGACCAACCGCGCGCTCGCCAAGCAGGCCGAGGTCGACACGCGATTGCGGCAGACCGTGGCCCAGGGACAGAACCTCATCAACGTGCGCGCCGCGGAATTCCAGGCGCAGATCACCGGCATCAACGCACAGCGGTCGCTGTACGAGCGCTCGCGGCAGGCCGAGGCGGACCTGCTCGTGCGCAATGCGGAATCGCAGGGGACGGAGCTGATCAACCGGGCCATGGAAGGATCGGGCTCGGACAAGCTCCTGAAATTGCGCAAGGGACTGGCGCTCCTGAACAGCATCAAAGGCCCGATTTACATCAATGAAGACCTCACGGACCTGACCCGGCTGGGGGTGCATCAGTGAAGACGTTCCTCCTGACGCTGTCCACCGCCGCGCTGCTGTGCAGCAGCGCCTGCACGCCGCATACGACCGAGGCCACCGAGGTCGGCGTGCGCTTCAACAAAATCACCGGCGCCACGGAAGTGGCCCAGCCCGGCGCGACCTATTTCTTCACGCCCATCATCAATGACTGGACGAAATTCGACGTCTCCACGCAGAACCTGCTCATGACCGCCAAAGTGCGGGCCGGCGACCGGAACCAGAAGGACGATCTGCGCTTCAAGACGCGCGACGGCAACGACATCGAGACCGACGTCACGGTGCGCTGGCGCATCGATCCGTCGAAGGCCGCGCAGATCTGGAAGACCGTGGCGCCGTCGACGGAAGCGCTGCGCTCCAAGCTCGTGCGGCCGCAGGCGCGCGCCTATGTGCGCGACGTCCTCAATCGCCTCGATTCCGAGGAGTACTACAACCCCGATCTGCGCTTCCGCGCCGCCCACGACGCCACGAAGCTCCTCGGCGCGCACATGGCGCCGTACGGCATCGTGGTCGAACAGGTCATCCTCGGCGATTTCTCGTTCAAGCCCGACTATCAGACGCTCATCAACCAGCGCAAGGAAGCGGAAAAACAGGCCGAGAAACTGGAGGCGCAGATCCTGGCCACCGTGGAGTCCAATCAGGCGCGCCTGCAGGAAAAGGTCGCCGAACTGACCGAGCAGCTGACGCGCGCGCAGGGCGATTTCGAACAGGCCAAGCGCACCGCGGACGCGTATCTCGTGCGCCGCGAGCAGGAAGCCCAGGCCGTGGTCGCGGAAAGGAACGCGGTGGCCGAGGGCATCCGCAAGGAGCGCGCGGCGCTCAACAGCAGCGCCGGCGACGCGTACGTCACGCTGCAGCTCATCGAGGCCTTGCAGAAAAAGGAGATCCGGCAGATCCCGAAACTTCCCGGCGGCAGCAACGTGATCATCGACGGCAACAAGCTGCTGCAGCAGCTCGGCGTCGTACGCGCACTGCAGCAGCAGGCGGCAGAGCCTCCACAACAGTGACGTCCGTCCTCAACATCGCGGGCCCCGAGTACGACTTCGGCAGCATCGTCTTCGTCGTGCTCGAGGAGCTGGAGCACCGGCGCCGCTCGCTCGAGCGCGACGAGCTGGAATTCCGCCTGAAGGAGACGGCGAAGGCGAAGCTGAAACAGATCAAGCGCGCCTTCGACGAGTTCGGCGGCTCGCCGTCGTACTGGGCGACGCTGGAAACGGAAGTGCTGGAGACCGCGCTGCCGCAGTACGTCGACGCGGCGGAAGAGATGAACGAGCTGGAACGCAGCGGCTACGGCGTCTGGCGCAAAGGGGATCCGGCGGCGCGGTTCGCGTTCGCCGTCGGCGGGCTGTTCGTCGGCAGCATCATCATCGCCCTCCCCTTCATCCCGGTCATGGAGGCGATGACGGCGTTCGCACTGGCCGGCGCGGGGGCGGTGTATCCGGAGATCAAACGCTACACGCACGAGCGCCGGCATTTCCGGACGTTGAACCGCCTGGTGAACGACGCCGCCGCGTATCAGGCCAACGCGCGGCTGCATTACATGACCACGACGGACATCAAGGAGTCCTTCACCCTGAACGCGCCGTCGCTCCCCTCGGAACGGGAAGAGGTCTAGGAGTGCGGCGGCGACAGCCGCCGCTTTGGTAACGGTGCGGCGAGCGGCGCGCTCACCAAAGCGGCGGCTGTCGCCGCCGCACTCCTAAACTCTTGTACCATGCCGCGCCATGGCGGAAACGGGACGGCGGCAGGTCGCGCTCCACACGAAAATCCTCATCGGACTCGTTCTCGGCGCGCTGGCCGGCGGGACGCTGAACAGCCTCCTCGGCTCGTCGAACGCGAACCTGATTTTCTTCACCGACAACATCACCAATCCGATCGGACAGCTCTTCCTCCGGCTCCTGCTGCTGATCGTCGTTCCGCTCGTCTTCTCCAGCCTCGTGGTCGGCGTGGCCGGCCTCGGCGACCTGCGCCGCATCGGCCGCATCGGCGTGAAATCGCTGGTCTACACGCTGATCATTTCGGCGATCAGTGTGGTCATCGGACTCACGCTCGCCAACACCATCCGCCCCGGCGAGCGCGTCGATCCGGCGGTGAGCGAGCGGTTGCGCACGGAGTACGCGGAAGACGCCACCAAGCGCGTGGAGAGTGCGATCAGCGGCGCGCAGTCGGACGACGCACCGCTCCTGAAAGTCGTCAAGACCATCGTCCCGGTCAACATCTTCTACTCCGTCGGGCGCGAGACGCCGGACATGCTCGGGCTGATGTTCTTCGCCCTCTTCTTCGGCATCTGCCTGACGATGGTGCCGAAGGACGCCGCGGCGCCGCTGCTGTCGGTGCTCAACGCGGTGTTCGAGGCCACGCAGGTGGCCATCCAGATCATCATGCGCCTGGGGCCGTACGCCGTGTTCTGCCTCCTCTTCACGATGACGGCGCGGTTCGGCTTCGGCCTGCTGGCCAGCCTCGGCTGGTTCGTGGCCACGGTGCTCCTCGGCCTGGCCATCCACATGTTCGGCGTCTACTCGCTGTCGGTGTGGCTGCTGTCGCGCATCAATCCGCTGACGTTCTTCCGCCGCATCAAGACGGCGATGATCACCGCGTTCTCCACGTCGTCCTCCAACGCCACGCTCCCCACCGCGCTGCGCGTCTCCGAGGAGAACCTCGGCGTGCCGCGCGACATCAACTCGTTCGTGCTGACCGTCGGCGCCACGGCCAACCAGAACGGCACGGCGTTGTACGAGGGCGTGACGGTGCTCTTCCTCGCGCAGCTCGCGGGCATCGACCTGACCATGGGACAGCAGTTGATGGTCGTCTACCTGGCCATCCTCGGCGGCGTCGGCACGGCCGGCGTGCCGTCGGGATCGATCCCCTTCATCATCGTGGTGCTGGCACAGATCAACGTGCCGCCGGCCTTCATCGCCATCATCCTCGGCGTCGACCGCATCCTCGACATGT
>DASUSL010000357.1:0-3268 GCA_036375135.1 Thermoanaerobaculia bacterium
GCGCATCATCGAGTACCGCACCGAACACGGCCCGTTCAAGAAGGCCGCGGACCTGATGCAGGTGAAAGGCATCGGCGCGAAGACCTTCGAGCTGATGTCGCCCTACATCGTCGTCGACGGCAAGACCACGCTCACCACCAAGGTCCGCACCCCGCGCAAGCCGCGCGCGAAGAAGCCCGCCACCGCGGCGTCGAACTAGACGCCGCCCCACCTTCCAACCCACCCGGGGCCGCCGCGCGGCGCGGCGGCCCCGATCTCCGGTTGCTGGTTGCTGGCTGCGGGCTCGTTGCGGTTCCGCGCCAGTCCTCACCGGCAACACGGCAACTCAGCAACCAGCAACATCCGTGGAGGACGTGTGCCCAGACGCAACGGTTACTCACTCACCGAGCTCCTCATCGTCATTGCCGTCATCGGGCTCATGGCGGCGGTGGGGCTGCCGAACTTTCAGAAGATGCAGCGGCGCATCGCGCTGCGCTCCGCCGCGGGCGAGCTGCGCACGATCTTTCATCTGACGCGCATGCGCGCCATCGCCCGCAACACGAACACGGGGCTGAAGTTCGTGATGCTCGCGGGACAGTGGCATTTCGCCACGTACGAGGACGGCGATCGCGACGGCGTCCGCAACGACGACATCAGCAAGGGAATCGACAAGCGGATCGCGCCGCCGCGCATGGTCTTCTCGCAGTCGCGCCTCGTGACCATCGGCCTGATCGAGATCCCGGTGAAGGACCCCGACGGCGACGCGGTGAAGTCGCCCGTGGCCTTCAACAACTCGGCGATCTGCGCGTTCTCGCCCCTCGGCGAGTCGACGCCGGGCACGATCTACCTCACCGACAACGACGGCGATCTCTGGTGCGTGCGGGTCTACGGCGCGTCCGGGAAGATCCGCACCCTTCGTTATGACAGGAGGACGCGCAAATGGATCGCGTGATGTGCGACCGCCACAGGGAGACGACCAGAGGCCTCCGGCGGGCCGGCACGGCCGGCAGCGCTGATCGAGGCACGTGCGCTCCCGAGACGCGAGCTTCAGGCGACAGGCGTGCGGCCCGGCTATGCCATGAAGCGCTGCCGGCCGCGCCGGCCCGCCGGAGGCCTCCCGGTGGTCTTTCGTTAGACCCCGCGCCGCACGACCACGCGCTCCGCCTCGTAGGTCTGGATCGCGGAGAGCGACGACGCGCGCAGCATCCGGTCGGTGAACGCGTCCGTGATCACGCGGCCGTCCATGTCGCGGCCGACCGGAAGGCCGGCGGCGAAGAGCACCGTCGGGACCACGTCGGTCACGTAGGCCGGCTTCGGATTCTGGCGATGCTCGGTCTCCGGTCCGGCGATCAGCACGAAGCCGTCGTCGGCGCCGGGATCGTCGGGCGTGGTGAGCTGATTGCGCGCCAGCGCGAGCACGTTCGCCGGCAGCTCGGGCGGCACGACCGCAGACGGCGAGCAGATCACCAGCAGGTGATTCGGATGCGCGCGGGCGATCGTCCCCAGCGCGGCGTCGAGCTGCTGCGCGTAGGCGCGGAGCGCGTCCCCTTTCGGCGTGCCGCGCTGCGGCAGCTCGTTGAGATAGATGTGCATGGCGCGCTGCGCCACCTCGTAGCCTTCCAGGGCCACGGCGGTGAGGGCGGCGTCGCCGCGCACCTGCTGCAATGCGCCGAGGTCGGAGGAGAGCGCGGCCAGGACCTGGGGGCGCGCGGTGGCGAAGCGCGGCGCGAGATGCGCGACGGCCGCGGCGGGCGCGGGCTGCGTCTTCACGGAGGGCCATTTCGTCACGCGCGCCGAGAGCTGCAGCCGCTCGAACAGCGCCCAGAGCGGCAGCGCCTCGCCGGACGGCAGCGGCGCGGAGATGCGCTCCACCGGCGGGATCAGTCCCCAGGCGCGGAAGCCGACACCGTACGGCAGCAGCAGGAACGGCTCCTCGCGGTTGAGCGGCGTGCGGTACGAAAACCGTCCCGTGACGCGGTGCCGGTATGGCAGCTTCCCGGTCGCCAGCGAGGCCCACAGCGACTTCGGGCTCGAGGTGTGGAACGGCTCCAGCCGCGCGAAGTACTCGCTCTCGGTGGCGCGGTCGAAGTACGGCAGCAGTCCCTCGCCCTTCATCGTCACGATCCAGTCGTAGGGGAGATTGCGCACCGCCACCAGGATCACCGGACGGTGTCCCGCCACCGCGCCGATCGTCGCCACCACCACGTCTTTGCGCTCGCGGCGGTAACTCTCGCGGCGCTGGTAGAGGGAGATCGACGAGATCGCGATCAGCACCACGCCCACGACGAAGATCGCCCGCGACGTGCGCCGGTCGGCGTTGCGCTGCAGCACCCAGAGCGCCAGCAGCACGAAGGCGGTCACGGTCATGACGTTCGTCGCCTTCGACAGGATGCGCACCGCGCCGCGCGGCAGGTAGATCTCCACGAGGTTCAAATGCATCCAGTAGATGAACGACGAGACGAACGCCGCGCAGACGACGAAGCCGAAGCCGTGCGTGCGGTATCCCTCCGGCTTGCCGAACAGCTTCACGCGCAGCAGGCGCAGTCCCCACAGCGCGCTGCCGAAGAGCAGGCCGCAGGTCAGGCCGTAGACCAGCGTGACCGTGGCCAGGCGCAGCGGGGTGATGTCCACCTGCGGGTTCAGAAAGTAGAGCAGGTGGGCCATGTACAGCCCGAAGACCGCGCCCGCGAGCAGGCGCTTGAGGTAGGACCAGCGGATCATGCGGCGGAGGAGCGGCGGCCATGCTGACCGCGGCGGCTCTCTCACACTATACCGGCCCCGAGCTGCTGCGCGCGCTGGGCTATCCGGTGTCGCCCATCGACGTCGACGCCGAGGAGTGGCGCCGCGGCGGCGTGGAGCTGCCGTGGAACGGCAACGGGAAACTGCAGCTCGTGTCGCGGCTGCCGCGCTTCGACTTCTTCGTCCTCAGCGGAAACGTGAGCGAAGAAGCCATCGCGCAATTCATGCGCAGTTATCGCGAATACAATCGACTTACGAAATCAGCGCTCTTTTATGAGAACGCTATTTACGACCTCTCGCCGGAGCGCGCGCTGCGGCGCCTCGACGTCGACCCGCGGAACATCGACCGCATCAACCTCCTGGCGCGCGGCGACGACGAGTCGCTGCCGCGCATCTTCGACCGGGCACTGGACCGCGAGCAGGTCACGCGCGAGTTCTTCCTCCGCTTCCGCGCCGCGGTCCGCGACGTGGCAAAAGCACTCCCCGGTGGAGGACAGGCAATCCTGCCTGTCCACACGCCCCGACCCGCAGGCCAGACCGGACAGGCCGG
>DASUSL010000358.1:0-8447 GCA_036375135.1 Thermoanaerobaculia bacterium
GGCGTCGCGCCGAACATCGAAGGGACGCCGGCCTCCGCGCCGGTGGTCATCGGCACCGAGGAGCTCGAGCAGCGCAAGCCGGCGCACGTGGTCGAGGCGATCGCGGTCACGCCGGGCGTGTCGATCCGCGGCGAAGGTCCCGCCGCGGTACCGGTGGTGCGCGGCCTCGCCGGCGGACGCACGATGCTTCTGATCGACGACGCCCGCATCGTGGCCGAGCGCCGCGCCGGTCCCTCGGCGACGTTCGTCGATCCGCTCTCCCTCGGCTCGATCGAGGTGTCGCGCGGACCGGGCTCCGTCGCCTACGGCTCCGACGCCATCGGCGGCGTGGTGCATCTGCGCCCGCGCGACCCGGTCCCGGGCACGCGCGAGTTCCGCTACGACGCCTGGTCGACGTTCGGCAGCACGAGCGCGCAGAGCGCGTCGATCGAGGCGTCGAGCGACGTCTTCGGCGGCGCGATCCTGGCGTCGCTGCACGCGCGCATCGCGGACGACGCGCAGGACGCCGAGGGGAACGAGATCGTGAACTCGCAGTATCGCGACCGCGGCGCGCTGCTGCGCTTCGTGCGCGACACTGAGTGGGGCCGCCTGCGCACGGGCCTCATGCACAGCCTCGGGCGCAACATCGGCGCGCCCGCCAGCGGCAACGACATCACCACGTACCCGGACGAGCGCTCCACGCTGGCCACGTTCGCCATCGATACGTCTGCCACCGCCGTGCGCGCGTCGCTCGGCTCGTACTCGGTGACGACGGAGCGCTCGCGTCCTACGGGACTGGAGAGCACGGCGGTGAAGGCGCGCGACGCGTCGCTGCGCTTCAGCCATGAGACGACGTGGCAGGGCGCGCGGCTCGTCAGCGGCGTCGACTACGTGACGCGTTTCAACCTCCGCGCGTCGGGCTCGATCGAAGACGCGAACCGCCAGAACGCGGGCGCGTTCGTGTCGTGGGACGGACGCATCACGGACTCGGTCCAACTCGCCGGCGGCGCGCGCGTCGACGCCATCGCGTCGCGCAACAACGGCGGCTACTTCGGCGACCGCGAGCGCAGCGACACCGCGTTCTCCGGCTTCGCCGCGGTGACGGCGGGGCCGTTCACGGGCGTGACCGGGACGTTGCAGGTGTCGCGCGGCTATCGCGAGCCGGTGCTCTCCGACCGCTACTTTCGCGGCATCAGCGGCCGCGGCTTCATCACCGGCAATCCCGACCTCGAGCCGGAGACGAGCCTGCAGTTCGACGGCAACCTGCAGTGGACGCGCGGCGGCACGCGCGCGGCGCTCTTCGCCTACGACTACCGCATCGACAACCTCGTGGAGCGCTTCCGCGCCGGCGCCGACTTTCAGTTCCGCAACCGCGGCGAGGCGCAGGTGCGCGGCATCGAGGCGGAGCTGAGCACGCGCTTCCTCCGCAACTTCGAGCTCCTCCTCGGCGGCGCGCTCGCGCGCGGCGAAGCCGACACCGGCGACCCGCTCGACGACATCGCCGCGCCGACGCTGCACTCCTCGCTCCGCTGGGCCGCACCGCGCGCCTCGGCATTCGTGACCGTGTCCGCGTACGGCCGCGACGATCGTCCCGGGCCGGTGGAGGTGGAGCGTCCGGGCTACGTCGACGCCGACATCGGCGGCGGCTACCGCCTCTCGGAATGGTTCGAGGTGAGGGTGATGGTGCGCAATCTGACGAACGCGTACCGCTACGGCTCGACGGATTCGGCCGCGGCCCTCGCCCCGGGACGGTCGATCCTGATCGGAATCAATCGTTAGTCCAGGAGTGCGGCGGCGACGAGCCCCGCCACCCTCCCGCCGGAGGCGCCTGTTTAGGAGTGCGGCGGCGACGAGCCGCCGCTTTCCGACATCGAGCGCCGAGCCCCGGCACGCTCACCAAAGCGGTGGCTGGCCGCCACCGCACTCCTAAACGGCGACTTCGGCCGCTGCGAGCGGCTCGGTCGCGGTGGCGGCGGTGAACAGGTGATCGAGCGCCGTGCCCCGGCACGCCCACCAAAGCGGCGGCTGGCCGCCACCGCACTCCTAAACGACGCTTCGGCCGCTGCGAGCGGCTCGGTCGCGGTGGCGGCTAAACGGCGACTTCGGCCGCTGCGAGCGGCTCGGTCGCGGTGGCGGCCGTGAACAGGTGATCGAAGCGGAGCACCATCACGGTGCGGTCGTCGTCGGCGGGACGGGTGCCGGAGTGGCGCGCGACGGCTTCGAGGATCACGTCGCGGAACGCGGACGGCGTGCGGTCCTGCTGCGCGCCGAGGAGTGCTTCGAGCTGGTCGAAGCCGAGCGGGTCGCCCTGTTCGTCCTGCGCCTCGACGATGCCGTCGGAGAGGTAGACGATGGAGTCGCCTTCCCGCAGCGGCACTTCCACCGTGCGCGTCACCATCTGCTCGCGCACGCCGAGGGGGAGCGACGGGCATTCGATCGAGATCGGCGCGCTCATGTCGTTGCGCAGCAGGTACGGGTAGAGATGGCCCGCGTTGGTGTGGCGGATCGTGCCGCGCTCGAGGTCGAAGATCGTGAAGGCCAGCGTCATGAAGGCGCGGCGCTCGGTGGAGCGGTAGACCAGTTCGTTGAGTCGCTTGAAGAGCGACGTCTCGTCCGCGCCTTCTTCGACCAGCGTCGTGATCGCCGCCTTGACCATGGCCATGACCAGGCCCGTGGAGAGTCCGTGTCCCGAGACGTCGCCGATGGCGACGGCCAGGCGTGATTTGTCGAGGTTGAAGACGTCGTAGTAGTCGCCGCCGATGGAGGTCGTCGGCTCGAAGTGCGCGGAGAACGACACGCCGCGGAACTTCGGCCCTTCCTTCGGGAGAAGGTTGCGTTGGATCGTCGCGGCGATCTCGATCTCGCTCTGCAGGCGTTCCTTCTCCGAGACCGTGGCCAGCAGCGACGCGATCGACGCGGTCATGCTGTCGAACGATTGCGCCATCGCCCCGAGCTGGTTGTGCCGCTTCATCTTGATGCGGTACGAGAAGTCTCCGCGCTCGACAGCGCGCGTCCCTTTCTCGATGCGGTTCACGGCGCGGGAGATGGAGAAGATCAGCACCGCCGCGAACAGCGAGGCGATGGCGTACATGATCATCAGCATCGTCACCAGGCCGAAGATGATGCGCAGCAGGATGCGCAGGTAGCGGCTGCCGCCGTCGCCCGCGCCGAGGTAGTAGTTCAGCAGGTTGCGCGGCGGATTGGCGATGAGCGTGAACAGCCCGTGGTCATCCTCGGGGCGTCCATCGCCCCAGCGCGTGATGCTGGCGATGTCGCCCCAGATCACGGTCGTGCCGATGTTGCCGGTCAGCACTTCGCGGAAGGTCTCGTCGGCGTCGACGTTGAAGCCGCCCGCGTTCGCCTTCGCCTTGCCGGTGCGCGCGACCATGTGCGATTTCTCGAAGAGCGCGTCGGACCAGTGGCGGTCGAGCGGCTGAACCAGCACGACCGAGCGCGTGCGGCCCCCCTCGGCGGTGGGGAACTGCCGCGCCGCGACGAGCAGCGGGATCGCGTCGCGCTCGACGATGCCGCTGAAGCTCGAGCGGCGCAGCCACTCCGGCAGCTTCGCGCCGGAGGGAGTCGCGGTGTCGTAGAGCTCGAACGAGGGGAGCGTGCCGGAGACGCGGCGGCCGGTGATCGCGTACTCGAGCGCCCACGTTTCCATCTGGCCGAGGGTGGCCTGACGCTCGCCGCGCAGCGAGGCCTGCGTCATCACGCCGGCGAACATGTAAATGACGGTCATGAGCAGCACCGCCATCAGCACGAACGGCATCACGCCGACGAGCAGGTAGCTGAGGAAGAGCCTTCGCCCGACGGTCCAGAAGAGTTGTTGCAGCAGCCAGCGCGTGGCCACGGCGAAGCCGTAGAGCGTGAGGCCGATGACCAGCAGCCAGGCGAAGAAGGAGAAGATGCCGAGCAGGCCGATGCTGCGGTCGAAGCGCTGGAGGAAGTTGTCCAGCAGGTTGAAGGCGACGATGGTGGCAATGCCCGCCAGCCAGACGAGAAACGCCGGCGACACGCGGCGCCGTTTCTGAACGGGCTCGACGACCATCGGATTCATGATGACACACGTCGTTTACGTGTGAGGGCTCCGAGGGTTGCGAGAAACGCAGGGCAGGCTTCAGCCCGCCCATGGACGGGCTGAAGCCTGTCCTACGTCGAGCGCCGTTTTCGCGGCGGGGCGGCCGTGGTGGACCACACCTCCACCGAGTGGCCGGTGAGGATCACGAGGCGCCCCGGCTGCACCGAGATCACCCGCGCGGACGAGGGCAGCTCGAATGTCGATGCGGGGGCGAGCGTGGCGGCGTCGTACGCCTCCGGATTCGCGCTGCGCGCGGTGACGACGAGGCAGTTGCCGTCGACGCGCACCTGTTGCGCCTTGTCGGGATTGGCCACGGCGGTGAGATGCGTGTTGCGCAGGAGCAGCGTGCTCTCCGCGTATTCGTAGAGACGGTCGCCGGCGACGTACACGCGGCCGGAAGCCGCGGCCAGCGAGGTCGCGGTCGGCGGCGCCGTCGCGGAGATCACTTGCGCGGGATGCAAAGGGTCGGCGAGGTCGAGGACGCGGATCTCCGCAGGCAGGTCGACGAGCGCATACGCGCGCGTGCCGGAGGTGACGACGTCGATCACGCCGCCGGTCATGGTGGCGGTGACGGCCAGCGAGGCCGGATCGAGGACGAGCGTCTTCTGCTGGCAGCCGCCGGTGAGGCAGCCGCGCGACAGCGAGACCCACACCACGCCGCCGGCCGTGTCGATGGCCAGCATCTGCGCGTCGACCCCTTCGTCGAGCGCGAGCTGCGCGTACTGCACGCCCTGCGGCGAGTAAGCGGTGACGACGCCCGCGGCGCTGAGCGTGAAGAGCGCGTCGCCGGTGGCGGCATAGTCGAAGAGGCCGGCCACGCGCAGGTTCTTCTCGAAGCGCAGCGTGTCGCTGAAGATGTCGATCGTGTCGCCGGCGGCGAGATAGAGGTGGTCCGCGCCGGCGGCGAGCTTCGTGTAGAAGCTGCTCCCGAGTGCCAGAGCCGGCGACGGCTGCTCGCCGAGGTAGCGGACGGCGGAGGTGCCTTCATTCGTGGCCAGCACCGCCACGCCGCTGCGCGCGTCGAGCATGACCGTGTCCGCGGGGAGCGGATGCTGGCGCACGAGCCCCGTCTTCGCGAAGACGTGGATGGTGCGCTTGCCGACGACGAGCACGTGCTCGCCGGTGACGGCGAGCTGCTGCGGGATGACGCGGTGCGACTCGGGGATGACGTGCACCGCGCCGCTGGCGAGGTTGACCACGTTCACGCCGGCGAAGGTGAAGATCGCCGCCTCGTTCGCGCTGACGCCGACGCCGCCCAGGGCCGTGCCGGGGATGGTGTGTTTCTGGCCGGAGCCGTAACGATGCAGCACGCTCGTCCCGTCGTTGCGCAGCTCGACGAAGACGATCGTCCCTTCGTGATGTCCCATGAAGGCGATGCGCGGCAGCGCCACCTGCGTGGTGCCGGCCCACACCGTGCCGTCCTGCAGCAGCGCGACGATGCCGTTGTCGGAGGCGATGGCGGCGGTGCGGATCGCGGCGGGGAAGCTCGTGTCGGTGCCGGTGGGCGGCGTGGCGGCCAGCGACCAGAGCGTCGCTTTGGCGCCGGTGGAGGTCAGGAGCGTCTCGCCGCGGACGTCGTGCACGAGCGTGCCGCCCGTCCACGTGCGTTGCGTGCTCAGGGCGATGCCGTTCGCGTCGATGTGCTGCTCGATGACATTGCCCTCGCCGTCGGCGAACCAGGCGCGGTCGCCGGAGACGACCGCGCTCGTCGTGGCGCCGCTGCGGTACGCGACCACCGGATACGGCGGCGCGACGGCGCCGGTGTCGACGACGGCCAGGCCGATGTCGCCCGCGGCGACGTAGAGCTTGTTGCCCGAGCGGGCCATGGCGTGGATGACGTTGTCGGTGCCGGCGGTGGGGGCGAGCTGCAGCTCGAAGCGCTCCAGCACGGGGGCCGGGGAGCTGAAGTCGATCGCGCGGATGGTGCGGTCGTTGCCGGCGGTGAAGTGCACGTTGTTGCCGAACGGCGCAAACGCGTTCGTGCCGGCGGGGAGGCGCGCCGAGCGCGTGGTGGCGTTCGCGGGGAAGACGTCGGTGTTCAGGCCGAGGGCATCCGAGACGAAGAGCGTGCCGTCGGGCGCGGCGTGCACGGAGGTGGCGCGCAGCGTCGCCAGCTCGCCGGTGCGTTGCGGCACCGAGGGGATGGTGATGGTGAAGACCTCGAGGGTGGTGTCGCCGTCCGCGGCGTAGAGGCGCGTGCCGGACACCGCCAGCGCGGTCACGTTCGGCGACGAGGTCTGGAGCACGGCGGAGGTGCGGATCGGATTCGCGGGATCGATGATGTCGAAGTGCGCCAGGCCGCTGGCCGTGGCCACGAAGAGGTACGAGCCGGCGATGAGGATGTCGTTGACGGCGGCGCCGGCGTCGACGCTGCGCACGATGTTCACACCATTCGCGTTGCCGCGCAGCACGTAAACGCGCGAACCGCTGCCGGCGTAGGCGTTGCCGCGGCCGTCCGCGCGCACGACGCGCGTGAGGCCGGGAAGCGCCAGCGAGCCCGCCACGCGCGTGCCGTCGTTCTGCAGGATCTGCACGCCGTAGCCGGTGGCCAGCCAGAGCAGCGGGCCGTCGATGCTCACGTCGAGGGCCGTCGTCCGGAACGGCACGGAGACGCGCGGCGTCCAGTTGCATTGCGCTGACGCCGTCAGAGAAAAGAGGAAAGAGGAAAGAGGAAGGAGGATCGAGAGAGAGAGGATCGCAACACGCCCGCGCATTGCGGTCATTGTATGAGCTTCAGCGCTTTTCGCACGTAGGAGGGGTGCGGGATCTCGTGCATCTTTTCGATGTCGATCCATTCGAAGCCTTTGGTGCGGCCCTGCACTTCCGCTTCGTAGAGGAGGAACTCGATCTTGCGGGTGGTGACGGTGTGGCGGAAGGTGCCGAGGAGGGCGCCGGGGGTGGCGGCGAGCGGCGGCGCGCCGTCGAGGAGGGAGGTGTCGCCGTGCGGGAGGTGGTACATCGCGTCCATGAGCGTGCCGGAAGCGCGGCGCATCAGCACGCGGCCGCGGCGGTCGCGCACGAGGTAGAGCGGGATGCGCAGCTCCCGCGTTTCTTTCTTCGGCTTCGGCGGCGGGAAGTCGTCGATGCGGCCGGTGATGCGTGCGACGCACGAATCGGCGACGGGGCAGATCAGACAGGTGGGATTGCGCGGTTTGCAGATCAGCGCGCCGAGCTCCATCAGCGACTGATTGAGTGCTCGCGGCGAACGCGCCACTTCAACGAGCGCGGTGGCGAGCGCCCACGTCTGCCGGTGGAGGACAGGCAATCCTGCCTGTCCTGCCTGTCCGGACAGACAGGATTGTCTGTCTTCCACTGCGAAGATGCGCGAGAGCACGCGGGCCACGTTGCCGTCGACGATGGGCGCGCGCCGGTCGAAGGCAATCGAGGCGATGGCGCCGGCGGTGTAGCGTCCGATGCCGGTGATCGACATCAACGCATCGACGTCCGACGGAATCACGCCATCGAAGCGCGACAGCACGTCGAACGCGCCGTCGCGCAGCATGCGCGCCCGCCGGTAGTAGCCGAGTCCCGACCACGCCGCCATGACTTCATCGTCCGTCGCGCGCGCCAACGCAGGAAGATCGGGAAACCGCGCGAGAAAGCGCTCGAAATACGGCAGCACCACTTCCATCCGCGTCTGCTGCAGCATGACCTCGGACACCCACACGCGATACGGCTCGTACGTGTCGCGCCAGGGGAGCGGGCGTTGATGGCGGGCGAACCAGCGCTCCATTCGCGACGAAAGGGCGCGTGCGGTCCTGCTGAGGTCCGGGGCTTGCAACCGCCGCATATTGTATTCTTCGGCAACCATGTCCGAGCACCTTCCGGAGACTGAACAGGGCAAGTACGTCTACTGCATCATCAAGACGGAAACGCCGCGCGATTTCGGAGCCGTCGGCATCGGCGGCCGCGGAGACCGCGTCTACACCGTGCCGTATCGTGAATTCGCGGCCGTCGTCTCCAACTGCCCGCTGATCGTCTTCGACCCCACGCGTGAGAACGCGCTCGCCCACGAGCACGTGAACGAGCTGGTGATGAAGGACTTCACCGTGCTGCCGATGTCGTTCGGCACCGTCTTCCGCACGGAGAACGACATCAAGGAGTTCCTCAAGGGGACGTACGAGGCGCTCAGCGACGTCCTCCAGAAGATGGAGGGGAAGATCGAGTTCGGCCTGAAGGTGAACTGGGACAAGGACCAGGTCATCCGCGAGATCGAGTCGGAGAACGAGGAGATCCGCCGCCTCAAGGACGAGATCCAGTCGAACACGTCGACCTCCACGTACTTTTCGCGCATGCAGCTCGGGCGCGTGGTGGAGTCGGCGCTGCAGGCGAAGGCGGACGCGTACGTCACGGAGATCTACGAGGCGCTGCGCGACGCCGCGATCGC
>DASUSL010000359.1:0-17300 GCA_036375135.1 Thermoanaerobaculia bacterium
GTCTCGCCCGCGCGCAAGGGTGGCGGCGGGGGACGCCGCCACGACAGCCGGCGGGACGCCGGCGGTCCGCCGGCTGCAAGCCGGCCCCTCCTTCGAGCGGCAGAGCGCCACGGCCTCGCAAGACCCGGACAGGAGCCTGTCCTACGTTCGGCACCCATCTCGCGAGACGCGTGCTCAACGTAGGGCAGGCTTCAGCCTGCCCCTCCCGTGGGCGGGCGGGAGGCTCACGGGTTGAGCGCCAGCGCCACCGCCTCACTCACCTCACACTCCACGCTTCCCACCTCCGCCAGATCCCGCTCCACCTGCGGCCGCTCCACCGGCGGCACGGGCGTGCCGAGGCGCGTGCGCAATGCGGCGGCGGCGCCGAGGAGGCGCGGGTCGCGTTTCAGCCCGCCCAGCGCCTCGAGCACCGAGGCGCTGCGCCAGCGGTCGCCGAGCTCCCAGTGCAGTTGCAGGCTGTCCTGCAGGATCGCCTTCGCGCGGTCCGTCGCGCCGCGGCCGCGCAGTACGTACCCGAGGAGATTCAATGACCAGGCGATGCCTTCCTTGAAGCCGCCCGCGCGCGACCACGACAGACACTCTTCGAGCCGCCGTTCCGCCTGATCGAGCTCGCCGGCATACAGCGCCGCGGCGGCGAGGTTCAGCAGCGACCACGCCACGCCTTCCGTGTCGCGGCGGTCGCGAAAGAGCTGCAGCGTTCCCTCGCACAGCTCCAGCGTGCGCGCGACGTCGCCCTTCAGCCACGACGAGAAGCCGACGTAGTTCAGCGCGCGGCCGACGTTCGCGCGGTCCTCGAGCTCCGCCCAGATCGTGCGCGACAGCAGGTGCAGGTCGATGGCGTGCTCGTAGTCGCCGCGCTCGCGCGCGATCGAGCCGCGGAACTGCAGCGAGCGGGCGAGGCTCATCGGGTCGCCGTTCGCGCGCGCCAGCGCGATCGACGACTCGAGCATGACCACGGCGCGGTCGTAGTCGCATTGCAGGAACGCCAGCGCGCCCGCGCCGGTCTGCGCCTTCGCGCGCACCGACACCTGTTCGCCGCCGGGCAATCCGAGGATCGACTCCAGCGCGCGCCGTCCCTCGGCGTACTGACCGCGCACGTACCACGACCACCAGAGCGCGGCGCCGAGACGCAGCGCCAGCTCCGCGTCCTTCGCCGAGACGGCCCACTCGATCGCGGTGCGGAAGTTGTCGCCGTCCTCGGCCAGGCGATCCAGCTCCAGCTCGTGCTCCTCGGCGATCGACGCCATCAGCAGCGCGTGTGCGTGCCTCACGTCGCGGTCGCGACCCTGCTCGGCGAGCACTTCCAGTCCGTACTCGCGGATCGTCTCCAGCATCACGAAGCGCGGCCGCTCGTCCGGCGACACCGGATCGCGGCGCAGGAACGCTTTGTCGATGAGCGACGTGATGCCGTCCAGCACGTCCTCGCCGGTGAGCCGTTCCGCGAGCTCCAGCGCGAAGCCGCCGCGGAACACCGACAGCGTCGCGAACAAGCGCTGCTCGCTCGGATCGAGCAACTGATACCCCCACGAGATCGCGGCACGCATCGTCTGCTGCCGTTCCGGGAGATCGCGCGGGCCGCCGGAAAGCAGCTTCAAACGATTCTCGACGCGGCTCAGCATCGCCTGCGGCGGGAGCACCTTCACGCGCGCGGCCGCGAGCTCGATGGCCAGCGGCAGGCCATCGAGGCGCACGCAGATCTCGGCGATGGCGCGCGCGTTGTCGGCGGTCAGCAGGAAGTCGCTCTTCACCGCCGAGGCGCGCTCGACGAAGAGTGCCACCGACGGATACGCGCCGACGGCCTCGGGCGCGAGCGGCAGATCGAGCGGCGGCGTCATGAGCGGCGGCAGCGCGTACTCGCGCTCGCCCGCCACGCGCAGCGGCGAGCGGCTCGTGACCAGCGCCTTCACGCGCGGCGCCGCGGCGAGCAGGCGTCCGATCAGCGGCGCCGCGTCCAGCACCTGCTCGAAGTTGTCGAGGATGAGCAGCATGCTCTTCTCCCGCAGCGCGGTGATCACCGTGTCGAGCAGCGGCGCGCCTCCCTCGACGATGCCCAGCACCGAGGCCAGCTCGGAGATCACCAGGCGCGGATCGCGGAGCGAGGCGAGGGAGACGAACCACACTCCGTCTTCCATCTCGCCGAGGAGCGCCGCGCCGGCGTCGAGGCTCATGCGCGACTTGCCCGTGCCGCCGGGGCCGGTGAGCGTGACCATGCGCACGTCGTCGCGGCGCAACAACGAGAGCACGTCGTCGCGCTCCGTCTCGCGTCCGACCAGCGGCGTGAGCCGGTGCGGCAGGTTCGACGGCGGCGGCTCGCTGATCGCGAACTGTTCCGTCGTGGCCACGCGCGACTCCGCGGTCCCGGACACGCTCGCGGCGTCGTTGGTCAGCTCGTTCTGCAGGCGGCGCAGGTCGGCCAGCAGTTCCGCCGCGGTCTGATAGCGCTTGACGCGGTCCTTCGTCAGCGCCCGCAGCACGATCGCGGTGAGCGGCGGCGGCGCGGGCGTGCCGTCGCGGCGCACGAGCGGCGGCGGCTCGCTGCGGAGAATGGCCGCGGCCACGTCGGACGAGCTCTCGCCGTCGAACGGCAGCCGTCCGCCGATCAGCTCGAACAGCAGCACGCCGACGCTCCAGATGTCGCTGCGCGAGTCGAGCACCTTGCCGCGGAGCTGCTCGGGCGACATGTAGAAGACCGTGCCGCGCACCATGTGCGGGTCGGTGCGGTGCAGGTCGGGATCGGCGTCGACGGCGCGCGCCAGGCCGAAGTCGAGCAGCTTCACGTAGCCGTCGCGCCGCAGCATGATGTTGTCCGGCTTGATGTCGCGATGCACGAGTCCCGCGGCCTCCGCCGCGCTCAGCGCCGACGCGAGCTGCACGCCGATGTCCAGGACCTCGCGCAGCGGCGGCTCGTTCGAGCGCGTCATGCGCTGGCGCAGCGTCACGCCGTCGACGTACTCGGTGGCGATGAAGCGCTCGTCGCCGAGCTGCCCGATGTCGTAGACCGTGAGGATGTTCGGATGATTCAGCGCCGACGCCGCGCGCGCCTCGTGCTCGAGCCGCTTGCGCAGGTCTTCGTCGGCGCGCACCGCGTCGCCGAGGACCTTCAGTGCCACGGGACGCTGCAGCTCCGGGTCGTGCGCGAGGTAGACCTCTCCCATGCCGCCCGCGCCGATGAGCGAGCGGATCTCGTAACGTCCGAGACGGGAGCCGGGTGCCAGCATTTCGAGGGGGTGATTGTACGGAACCTTGTTCCGCCGCCGGCCGTACATACCGACAGATGTCCCGGCTCCTCCTCGCGCTCCTCTTCTTTCCCTCTCTCGCCTTCGCGGACACGCGCTACCTGGTGGAGTTTCGCGGCGAGCCATCCACAGCGCAGTTCGAGCGGTTCCGCCATGACGCCACGGTAGCCCTCGGCAAGCGCGGCGTGGAGGAAGTGAAGCCGCGCCACGAGCTGTCGCGCGTGTTCCACGGCGTGGCGCTGACGCTCGACGACGCGTCGGCCGCGGCGGTGCGGCGGTTGCCGTACGTCGCCGCGCTGCATGAAGACAAAGAGATGCAGCTCTTCGGCACCGACGTCACGCACCTCGAGCGCATCGGCGCGAAGCAGGTCTGGACGAACCTCGGCGCCCGCGGCGACGGCGTCACCATCGCCGTCATCGATTCCGGCGTGGACCGCACGCATCCCGCCTTCGCCGGCCGCTACGCCGGCGGTTACGACTTCATCGAGCTCGACGACGAGCCGCAGGATCCGCACGGACACGGCACGCACGTGGCCGGCACCGCGCTCGGCGAGACGTTCGGCGTCGCGCCGGCGGCGAAGCTGCTCGCGTACCGCGTCATGGACGCGACCGGCCACGGCGTCTCCTCGGACGTCATGGCCGCGATGGAGCGCGCCATCGAGGATGGCGCGGACGTCATCAATCTCTCCCTCGGCTCCATCTTCGGCGACGCCGACGCTCCCGAGGCAAGAGCGGTGGACCGCGCCGTGGAGGCGGGTGTGGTGGTCGTGCTGGCCGCAGGGAACTTCGGCGGCGCGCTGAGCATCGGCGCGCCCGCGACGTCGCGCCGCGGCATCGCCGTCGGCAACATGGATTCCGGCGACAGGATCCTCTACGACTCCTCGTACGGCCCCGTGTTCCCCGAGCTCGACCTGAAACCCGATCTCTCCGCGCCGGGCGAGGAGATCGTCTCCGCGCGCAGCGGCGGCGGCACGCGGGTGATGAGCGGCACGTCGATGGCCTCGCCGCACGTGGCCGGCGCCGCCGCGCTCCTGCTCGACCTGCATCCCGAGTGGACGCCGGATCAGGTGAAGGCCGCGCTGATCGCATCCGCGGAACCGACGGCGGACGAAGTGTCGAAGCGCGGCGGCGGACGACTCGACGTGCATCGCGCGGCGCAGGCCAGCGCGTTTGTGTCGCCTGCGTCGCTCGCCTTCGGCCGCATGCGCGGAACCGACGAGGAGTGGACCGCCACGCGCACCGTCCGCATCACGGCGAACGAGACAAAGACCTTTCAGTGGAGGACAGGCAATCCTGCCTGTCTCGACAGGACCCAGGACAGGCAGGATTGCCTGTCCTCCACTTCCGGCATCACCATCACCGTCGAGCCTTCCACCTTCACACTGGCGGCAGGCGAGTCGCGCGACGTCACCATCACCCTCCGCGCAAAAGACCTCCCGCCCACCTCCAACACGCTCACCTTCGGCGGCAGCATCGACTTCGGCGAGACGCGCATCCCCTGGATCTTCGTGCACGCCGCCAGCGTGAACACGGTGATCGATCCCTCCGCCTCGCTGATCTGGTCGTGCGGCGCCGACTTTCTGGGGCGTCCGGCGCTCTACCGCGATCCGCGGACGCTGCTCCCGCTGCGCAAGTGCGCCGCGATCGTGAGCATCCCGCCGGCGGGCACGGACCCGGGCGCGGTCATCCTCGACGAGCGCACGATCCGCGCGGACGAGACGATCGCCTTCACGCCCGACCATGCGCCGTACCGCCTCGAGCTCGGCGGCGTCGACGAGGAGGGACGTCCGCTGCACGCGCAAAGCGGCTACACGTCGCTGGTGCGCATCGACTTCGGTCCGTCGCGCATCCAGCAGTACCTCTACTTTCCGCAGGTGCCGCGGCTCTCGGCGATGCCGGAAGACGTGGCCATCCGCGTCACCGAGGTCGTGGCCGATCTCGCGAATCAGCGCGTGGTCGGCGTGCAGCACGCTCCGCTGCAGGGACTGCGCGGCGACCGGACGCTCGTGAACGCGTCGACGGAGCTGACCAGGACGCGCGTGACGCTGCCGCCGTCGGTCGGCGAGTTCTTCGTCGCGCCGGTGGACAGCGACCGCGCGTTCGGCACCATCGTCGCGCATGCACCGCTGGCCAGCGGCTGGACGGGCGACGTCTGGGTGACGCCGTCGAAGACGCCGGACTACGTGGCCGGGCCGGGCTTCGCCACGCACTTCTACGTCTCCGCGCCGATCACCGCCGATGCCGTCCTCGGCACGAAGCCGCTTTTCCCGCGCCTCGAGCTGCTGACGAAGGAGACGCGCTTCGGCTTCTCCACGGAGTTCGTCGGTCCGGCGGGGGAGCGCCACCACACCGTCTCGCCGCGCTACGAGGCGCGCGACGCGAGCGGCGTCGTCGTGCAGCAGGGCTCCGTCGAGCCGTTCACGGTCGTCGACCACGCCGGGCCGGGCGCGTACACGCTGACGCTGCGCGGGAACGGCGCGGGCGTGACCACGTTCGCCTTCGACACGCGGCGCGCCGATCCGATCCCGCCGTCGCTCACCTCCGCGCGCATCGCCGGCGACGACGTGGTCTTCACCGCATCCGAGGCCGTCACGTCGAAGGTGTCACACATCGACGGGCAGATTCGTCTGGAGATCGTGGACACGGCAGGCAACAGCTGCACGTGGACGGCACCGTCGAACGACGGGCTGTCGAAGCGGCGTACGTCGCGTCATTGATAATAGAGACATGCAACTCCCCGACGACGTTCGTCGCGCGGTCGACTCCCTGGTCGCATCCGCCCGCGCGTCCCTCGGCGAGGCGTTGCGCGCGGTGGTCCTCTACGGCTCGGCGGCCGAGGGAAGGATGCGGGCGACGTCGGATGTCAACCTTCTCTTCGTCCTGAAGAGTTTCGACGCCGCGGTCGACGCGTTCCGCGAGCCGTTCCGCACGGCGCAGGCGGCGGCGAACGTCTCCGCCATGTTCGTGCTCGAGGAAGAGCTGCCCGCCGCGTCGCAGGCCTTCGCGCAGAAGTTCGCCGACATCGAGCGCCGCCACGTCGTGCTGTACGGCGACGACGTCGTGGCCGGCATCGACATCTCGCGCGACGCGCTGGTGCGGCGCCTGCGGCAGGTGCTGCTCAATCTCACGCTGCGGCTGCGCGGCAGCTACGTCGAGTCGAGCCTGCGCGAGGAGCAGTGCGCGCTCACCGTCGCCGAGGCCGCGGCGCCGCTGCGCACCTCGGCCGCGTCGATCCTGGAGCTGGAAGGACGCGGCACGCTGCCGCCGAAGGAGGCGCTGGAGACGCTCGTGCGCGAGCTGGGCAGGTTCGACGACCTCATGCCGCAGCTCTCCGAGGCGCGCGAGCAGCGCGTGCTCCCCGCGGGACGCGCGGCGCAGATCCTCTTCGACACGCTGCAACTGGCGCGGGCGCTCTACGAGCGCGCGGCGCGCCTTCAGCCATGAATCCCTTCGACTGGAGAGGTCCGCAGTTTCTCCTCTTCTTCGTCGTGCTGGCGATCGTGGTGGCCGTCGTCGCGCGCATCATGCGCAACCGCCGCGAACTGGAGATGCAGGGCTACCGCGGCACGCCGATCCACGACCCGTACGCGATCGCGTTCCTGCGCGGCGGCACGAACGAGCTGGTGCGCGTGGCGGTGGTGTCGCTCGTCGACCGCGGACTGCTGTGGGTGCGCGACGAGCAGGTGGTGACGACGGACGTCGGCCGCAGCGCGCTCGTGCGGCGGCGCATCGAGAAGGACGTGCTGGACCTCTGCAAAACGCCGCGCGAGGCGAAGGAGCTCTTTGCGTTCGGCTTCCCGATCGCCGCGGCGGAGCTCGAGCTGGAGCTGAAGCAGATGGGACTGCTGCCGGACGACGCGATCAAGGCGGCGCGGCGGAAGCTGTTCTGGAGCGCCTCGGCGGTGCTGCTCTTTTTCTCCGTCGTGAAGATCGCGGTGGCGCTGTCGCGCGGGCGGACGAATGTCGGGCTGCTGATGTTCCTCACGCCGTTCGCGCTGCTGCTGGTGCATCACGTGGTGGTGCAGGGACGCACCGCGCGCGGCCAGGCGTTTCTCGCGGAGCTGAGGAACCTCTTCCAGTCGCTGAAGCTGCGCGCGGGGCAACTGGCTCCCGGCGGCGCGACGTCCGAGGTGGCCATGCTGGTCGGCGTGTTCGGCCTCGGCGCGCTGCCGCCGCAGCAGTTCGGCTGGAGCGAGAAGCTGTTCAGGAAGGCGACGAGCGACTCGTCCGGCGGCTCGTGCGGCAGCAGTTGCGGCAGCGGCTGCGGCGGGGGATGCGGCGGCGGCGGATGCGGAGGGTGCGGCGGGTGATGAAGTACGGACTCGGCTGGCGGCGCGAGCTCGGCGCGGGCATCCTCGCGAATCTCGACCGGATCGAGGTGCTGGAGGTGCTGGCCGAGGAGCTGTTCGACGCCGACGCGTCGCAGCGCCGCGCCTTTCGGTTTCTGCGCGAGCACGTGCCGATCGTCCTCCACGCGACCTCCCTCGGGCTGGCCTCCCCGGAGCGCGTGGACGCGCGTCTGCTCGACCGGATCGCGCGCGTCGTGGAGTGGCTCGAGCCGGAGCTCTGGTCCGAGCATCTCGCCTTCGTGCGCGCTTCCGGGATCGAGGTGGGACACCTCGCCGCACCGCCGCGCAACGACGCGACGCTCGCGGGACTGGTGCGGAACGTCGACGAGGCGCGGCGGGTGGTGGGCTCGCTGCCGGTGCTGGAGAACGTGGCCTCGCTGATCGAGCCGCCGTGCTGCACGTACTCCGAGGAGGCGTGGCTGCATGCCGTGCTCGCGGCCACTCCGTGCGATCTGCTGCTCGATCTGCACAACGTGTATGCGAACAGCGAGAACTTCGGGTTCGACGCGGCGGCGCTCGTGGCGTCGCTGCCGATGGCGCGCGTGCGGATGGTGCACATCGCCGGTGGTCGCCGGATCGAGCGCGATCGGGTGCTCGACGATCATCTGCATCGCGTGCCCGAGGAAGTGTTCGCGTTGCTCGGGCTGGTGGAGGCGGACGCTTACGTGATCCTGGAGCGCGATGGGAACTATCCGAGCGTTGCGGAACTGCTGGCAGAACTGCGGACCGCCGGCGTCCCGCCGGCTGTCTGTGGCGGCGTCCCGCCGCCACCGTGCGGGCGTGACGCCCGCACGGCAGCCGGCGAAGACGCCGGCGGTCCACTGGGGATGCTCGCCCGCCTCTACACCGACGAATCCGCCCTCACCGACTACCTGACCACCGGCAACCCCCTCCGCCTCGACCCCGACGACCTCCGCCTCGCCGCGCGCTCCTTTGCCCGCAAGCGCGCCGCCCGTCACTGAAAGTTGACCGGCCGGTCTTGTCACTGACCGCGAATTCTGATCGAATGACCGCTCGTCCAGTGGCCTGAACATGAAGTCCAAAGAAGAAGTCGTCCACGAGTTCCGCGTCCAGACCATTCAGGACGCCACCATGCGCGTCATCGCCCGCAAGGGGATGGCCGCCGCCACCATCCAGGAGATCGCCGACGAGGCGGGGGTGGCCAAGGGCACTATCTACCTCTACTTCCGCGACCGCGAGGAGCTGGTCGAGAAGACGTTCGAGTGCGCGATGACGCAGCTCCTCGACCGCATCGACGCCGCCATCGCCGCGAACGAGAAGCTCGAGGACAAGATCCGCGCGATCATGACCGCCAAGCTCGGCTTCTTCAGCGCCAATCGCGAATTCTTCCGCCTGTATCTTTCGCTGCGCATGCCCGAGGGGACGGCGGCCACGCAGCGCCGCCAGCGCCAGCATTGCCAGCCCCGCTATCGCACACGTACCGAACAGTTTGCGGCCGTCCTGCAGCAGGCCATGGACCGCGGCGAGATCCGCGCGGTCGATCCCTACAGGCTGGCGCTTTTCATCATGGAAGGCAGTACTGCCATCATTCTCGAACGCCTCAAGGAGCCCGCGTCGCCCGACGAACAGGACGACGTCGACTTCATGACCAGCTTCATCCTGGACGGCGTACGGAAACGGAGTCGGAGTTGAAACGAGTCTTTCTAGCAGTTCTCCTGAGCGCGACGGGCCTCGGCGCCCAGACGCGCCTGACGTTCGACGGCGCGCTGACCCGGGCCATGGAAGTGAACAACAGCGTGGAGCGCACGCGCGAGGACATCGGCATCGCCTCGGCCGCGCGCGATCAGCTGCTCTCCGCGGTCATGCCGCGCATCACGCTGAACGGCGACCTCACGCGCAACAGCATCGAGCAGACGTTCGGCGAGGGCGATCAGTCCATCGCCATCCTGCCGCGCAACGACTGGGCGTACCGCATCACGCTCGAGCAGCCGGTCTTCGCCGGCCGGCGCGAGCTGCGCGCGTACTCGCAGGCCAAGCTCAATGTCGAGAACGCCCGCATCGGCGTGCGCGGCACCGAGGACGCGGCGCTGCTGCGCGTCGCCTCGAACTACCTGGCCGTCGTCAACGCCGACCGCCGCGTGGAAGTCGAGCGCCGCAACATCGAGCTCGCCCAGCGCCGCCTCACCCAGGCCCAGGCCTTCTACGAGGCGGGCGAGGTGACCAAGGTCGACGTGTTCCGCGCCGAGACGGCCATGAAGGCCGCGCAGCGGCTGCTGGCCGTGGCCGTGCAGCAGCGCGAGCACGCCGAGGGACAGTTGCGCATCGATCTCGACCTGAACGGCGCGATCGAGGTCACGCCGCCCGAGCGCAAGCTCCCGCCGCTGCCCGACGAGGCGACGCTCATCGCGCACGCCGAGTCGACGCGCGCCGACGTCGACGTCGCGGAGAACAACGTCCGCATCGCGGGCCTCGAGGTCTCCAAGCAGCGCGGCTTCTGGCTGCCGACGGTCCGCTTCGACGGCGGCTACATCCAGCAGCGCACGCCGTTCCCCGCCAACCAGTACGCGTACGGCGCGCTGCGCTTCACCGTCCCGATCTTCCAGTCGGGCGAGGTGGTCGCGCGCGTGGCCGGCGCGAAGAGCCAGGAGCGGCAGGCGGAGATCGTCCTCGACGAGACGAAGATCGCCGCCCGCGAGGACGTGCGCCGCGCGCTGGCCGACCTCCGCTCCGCCGAGATCGGCCTGCAGCTCGCCGGCGAGCAGCTCCAGGCCGCGCAGGCGGAGTACGAACAGGCCTTCGAGCTCTATCGCGCGCAGGAGGCCACGTCGCTCGACGTGGCCGCATCCGAGGCATCGCTGGCCGACGCGCGCCGCGCCGTGGCCGAAGAAACTCTCAATCGTGAGCTCGCCGAACTGCGCGTGTGGTTCGCCGCGGGCGACATCAAGCAGGCTGTTGGAGTGACGAAAGAATGAAGCGCTCACTGATCCTTTTCTCCATCCTCACGCTCTCGCTGACGCTCCTCTCGTGCGGCGGCGACGAGTCGCAGGCCGCCACCGACACGACGGCATCTTCCGCGGAGGCGCCGCCGCTGCCGCCGGACGTGCAGTCGGTCAGCACCGGCATCACCGCCACGACCGCCACCTCCGAGACGACCACCGCATCCGCGGACGGAAGCACGTACTCGGCGACGGGCGAGTTCGTCTCGCCGGTGCGCTCGGAGCTCTCCGCGCGCATGCCCGGCCGCGTGGCGAAGATGTACGTCGAGGAAGGGTCGCGCGTCACGCGCGGGCAGCCGGTGCTGCTGCTCGAGACCGAGTACTCGCGCCTCAGCCTGCAGGCCGCCGAGGCCGAGGTGGCGCGCGCGCGGGCGGCGCGCGATGAGGCCGGGCGCGATCTGGAGCGCAAGAAGGGTCTGGCCGCCAAGGACTCGATTCCGAAGGCCACTCTCGACCGCTCGCAGGCCGCCTACGATCAGGCCAGCGCGGCGCTGCAGGCCGCCGGCGCGCAGGCCGCGCTGCTCCGCCAGCAGATCGCCGACGCCACGCTGCGCGCGCCGGTGGACGGCATCATCGCGGAGAAGCGCACCGAAGTCGGCGCGCGCCTCGGCGACGGCGGCGTGGCCTTCGTGGTCGTGCAGCTGTCGCCCCTCAAGCTCCGCTTCTCCGTCCCCGAGCGTTTCCTCGGACGCATCAACAGGGGCGACCGCGTCACCGCGACGGTCGATCCGTATCCCAACGAGAAGTTCGAAGGCGTGGTGAAGACCGTGGGCGGCGTCATCGACCCGAAGACCCGCACCATGTTCGCCGAGGCCGAGTTCCCCAACCGCGACGGCAGGCTGCGGCCGGGTCTGTTCGCCAGGGTGGAGACCAAACTGGACTGAGAGCCGGTGCTGAGTGCTGGGTGCTGGGTGCTGAAATCGCGCGGCGAACCTCTCAGCACCCAGCACTCAGCACTCAGCACTGCCGAGTAACCGGAGCCACACATGCAAAAACTAGCTGAGATCTGCGTCCGCCGTCCCGTCTTCGCGACGGTGATCATCCTCGCGCTGGTCGTCATCGGCGCGTTCTCGTATCTCAAGCTCGGCGTCGACCGTTTCCCGAACGTCGAGTTCCCGTTCGTCATCGTGACCACCGTGCTGCCGGGTGCGGCGCCGGAAGAGATCGAGACCGAGCTCACCGACAAGATCGAGGAAGCGGTCAACACCATCAGCGGCATCAACGAGCTGACCTCGTTCTCGTCCGAGAACGTGTCGGTGGTCATGATCTCGTTCGACCTCGAGAAAGACCGTGACGTCGCCACGCAGGAAGTGCGCGACAAGATCTCCACCATCGCCGCCGAGCTGCCGACCGATGCCGAGCCGCCGGTGGTGCAGAACTTCGACCCGGGCGCGATCCCGGTCGTGACCATCGCCGTCTCCGGTCCCGGCTCGCAGCGCGACATCTCCGAGTACGTCGACAAGAACCTGCGCCGCCGGCTGGAGACGGTCACCGGCGTCGGCCAGGTCCTGGTCATCGGCGCGCGTCCGCGCCAGATCAACGTCATCATCGACAACGCCAGGCTGACCGGCCAGGGCCTCACCGCCGCGCAGGTCGTGGCGGCGCTGCAGGCGCAGAACATCCAGATCCCGGGCGGGAAGGTCGAGCAGGGCGTGCGCGATCTCACCCTGCGCACGTACGGCCGCGTCACCTCGCCCGAGCAGTTCGGCAACATTCCCATCGCCAACGTGAACGGCACGCCGGTGCGCATCCGCGACGTGGGCCGCATCGAAGACAGCATGGCCGACGTCAAGTCGGCGGCCACGGTCGGAGGCAAGTCCGCGGTCGTGCTGCAGGTCCGCAAGCAGTCCGGTACGAACGCCATCGCCGTCGTCGACGGCATCAAGGAGCGCGTCGAGGAGATCCGCCCGCAGATCCCGGCCGGCTACAAGCTCGACATCATCCGCGACCAGTCGGAGTTCGTCCTGGCCGCGGTCGGCGCGGTGAAAGAGCACCTCATCCTCGGCTCGATCTTCGCCGCGCTCATCGTCTGGCTGTTCCTTTCCAGCCCGCGGGCCTGGGTCGTGCTGGCCATGGTCGCCGCCACGCTGCTGCTCTACACGCTGGTCTGGGGCCACTCCATCCCGCTTCCGAAGTCCATCGCCATTCCGCTGGCGATCGCGATCGGGATCGGCATGTTCATCTACTTCGCACGCAAGTCGCGGCCGACGCTCATCGCCGCGGTGGCCATCCCCAGCTCGCTCATCGCCACCTTCGCGGCCATGGCCTACATGGGCTTCACGCTGAACGTCATCACCCTGCTCGCGCTGACGCTGGCCGTCGGCATCGTCATCGACGACGCGGTGGTCGTGCTCGAGAACATCTTCCGGCACATGGAAGAGAAGAAGATGTCGCCCGCCGAGGCGGCGGTCGCGGGCACGAAGGAAGTCGGCCTGGCGGTCATGGCCACCTCGATGTCGCTCATCGTCGTCTTCCTGCCCGTGGCCTTCATGGCCGGCATCGTCGGACGCTTCATGTTCTCGTTCGGCGTGACCATGGCCTTTGCCATCGCCGTGTCGCTGCTGGTGTCGTTCACGCTGACGCCGATGATGGCCGCGCGCTACCTGCGCCGTGAAGACCTCACCCACGGCGAAGGGGAGGGGACGCGCAGCAAGGGGGTCTACGCCGTCGTCGAGCGGGTCTACCTGAAGATGCTCGACTTCTCCATGGCCCATCGCTGGGTGATCGTCACGGCGATGATCCTGGTGTTCTTCTCGACGGTTCCGCTGATGAGCATCGTCGACAGCAACTTCCTGCCGTACGACGACGAAGGGCAGTTCGCCATCACCGTCCGCGCACCGGAAGGGGCCAGCGTCGACACGACCATGACCATCCTGGAGTCGATCGCCACGCGGGCGCGCCAGCTCGACGGCGTGACCAACACGGTCGTCACCATCGGCGACGACCCGCAGCAGACGCTGAACCTCGGCTCGGTCTACGTGAAGCTCGGTCCCGCCTCCCGGCGCGACGATCAGTACGCGATCATGGACCGCGTCCGCACGCAGATCCTGCCGCAGTACCAGCGCCTGAACCTCGTCACGCAGGTCGCGCCGGTCAACGAGTTCGGCGGCGGCACGGACGCGGAAGTGATGTTCTGGATCGGCGGCCCCGATCTCGTCGCGCTCGACAAGTACTCGCGCCAGCTCGCCGAGGCCATCAAGGATCCGAAGCTCGGCACCACCGACGTGCAGACCAACTTCATCGTCGGCAAGCCGGAGCTCGCGGTGCGCATCGACCGCGACAAGGCCACCGACCTCGGCGTGCGCGTGCAGGACCTCGCCGCCACGCTGAACGTCCTCGTCGGCGGGCAGCAGGCCACCAGCTACTACGAGGGGGGCGAGGAGTACGAGGTGCACGTCCGCGCCGAGGAGCGCGGCCGGGCGAACATCGCCGGCATCTCCCAGATCGAGATCCCGTCGATGAACGGCAGCACCGTCAAGCTCGACGACCTCGTGCAGATGCAGGAAGGCACCGGCCCGTCGGTCATCAACCGCTACAACCGCCGGCGCATGGTCATGGTCCTCTCGAACATGCAGCCCGGCTACTCCTCGGCCACGGTCATGGCCCTGCTCGAGCAGAAGGCCAAAGAGCTGAACATGCCCACCGGCTTCTCGTACGGCTTCACCGGCCGGGCCAAGGAGCAGCAGGAGATGGGCATGAACTTCATGCTCGCCTTCGCGCTGTCGATCGTCTTCATGTACCTCATTCTCGCGGCGCAGTTCGAGAGCTGGGTCCACCCCATCACCATCCTGCTCTCGCTGCCGATGACGGTGCCGTTCGCGATCCTCTCGCTGGTGCTGCTCAACGAGTCGATCAACATCTTCTCGGCCCTCGGCATCGTCGTGCTCTTCGGCATCGTCAAGAAGAACTCGATCCTGCAGGTCGACCACACCAATCAGCTCCGCGAGCGCGGCATGGAGCGCGCCCACGCCATCCGCGAGGCCAACCGCGACCGCCTCCGTCCGATCCTCATGACCACGCTGGCCTTCGTGGCGGGCATGATCCCGCTGGTCGTCTCCAGCGGCACCGGCGCCGCGACCAACCGCGCCATCGGCGCCACCATCATCGGCGGCCAGACCCTTGTGCTCCTGCTCACGCTCCTGGCCACCCCCGTCCTCTACTCCCTCTTCGACGACGTGCAGGAGTTCTTCCGCCGCCGCCGCAAGGCCCGCGTGGAAGAGGATGTCCTCGAAGGCGACACCGCCCCCGCGTAAGAAAGAAAAATGTGGGGCGGGCTTCAGCCCGCCCCTTTTTCTCGGCTCGTAGAATTTATACAATCTCGTATAAATACATTGCTGTATAAATCTGCGAGTGCTACTCTTCTCCCGTGAGAAACGTCACTGGCTCTCCCGTCGAGAACGACGACTTCTTCGACCGCCCCCGCGATCTCGCCCGTCTCCAGCGGAACCTGAAGAACGGCACGGACGCACTCCTCACCGCACCTCGCCGTGTCGGAAAGACGTCACTCGTGCTCCGCCTGTGCAAGCTCGAGCGTGAGGCGGAGCGATGTGCCGTCTTCCTCAACGTCGAAGGCTGCCAGGACGAGCTGGCGTTTGCCGAAAAGCTTGTCGACGCGCTGCGCGAGAGCAGCTTGCAGCCCGAGCCGCTCAGCCGCGTTGCGCTCGTCTGTCACAGGGCACGCCAGGCGCTGAGCGGGGTGAAGGTCGGCGCCGCCGGCGTCGACATGGAGATGGGCACGGTCGACGATCCGGACCACAGCACCCTCGGCCGCGCTATCGAGAGCATCTTCCGCAGGATCGAGAGCGGCGACAAACACGTCCTCGTGGCCATCGACGAGATGCCGGAACTGCTGCTCGCATTGAGCAAAGAGGATCATGGCCCCGAGCGCGTAACTCGCCTGCTCCATTGGCTGCGCAGCCTCCGGCAGACGTATCGTAAGAACATCCGCTGGATCTTCCTCGGCTCGATCGGTCTCGACAGCTTCGTCGACGACCGCAACCTGCGGAAGACGATCAACGACCTGACGCCCGTACATCTGGATGCGCTGTCCGAGGAGGAGGCGCATCAGTTTCTCGCGCGGCTGGGCGAGAGCAACGGCTTGCCACTTGGTCCTGAGACACGCGCACTCATCATCGCGCGCGTCGGATGGGCGCTGCCGCATCACCTGCAGATCGTGTTTCATGCGCTGATCGATTCAGGAGCCACCGCCGCCGACGCCGCGGCAGTCGAAAAGGCGTTCGAGGAACTGCTGCAGCCGGCGAACCTCAGTCAGTTCGACACGTGGCGGCAGCGGCTGAACGAGCAGTTCGAGGAGAGCGACGCGACGGCAGCGCGCGACATCCTCCGGCATCTCTGCCAGCACCCGGATGGTCGCGAACGTGCGCACGTCCTGAACGCGCTGATGACCAGCCGCCCGTCCGCCGACGCAGCGCACGTCGAGGAGCAGCTTTCGCGGCTGCTGCTCATGCTCCGGCGCGACGGCTATCTGCTGGAGAGCGATGGCCGCTACGCCTTCCGCTCCTTTCTCCTGCGCGAGTACTGGTACCGGAGGGAAGTCCGATGAGCGCCACTGCAGCTTCTCCGCGGATCTCCCTTCACCAGCTCTCGCTCTACAACACGGGACGCATGTCGCCGGAGCAGATCATCGTCGCCTTCGCGGCGCGGCGGCAGCAATTGGATCGAATCGTCGCGGACATCGCCGCCGAAAAGCCGAAGAGCCGCGCACAACATCATCTGATCGTCGGCCAGCGCGGCATGGGCAAGACCATGCTGCTGGCCCGCATCGCTGCCGAGCTACGCACCGATCCCAAGCTCGCGGAGCGGTTCATCCCGCTGGTGTTCGTCGAAGAGCAGTACGCCGTCGACCGCCTCTCGAAGTTCTGGTTGAACTGTCTTGATTCCCTGGCCGACGCGCGCGAACTGGCCGGCGACACGGCTGCCGTCGATGAGATCGATGCGACCGTGGCGCGACTGACCACCGCCGGACTGCGAGCTGCGAAAGATGACCAGCCTTTTGCGGACGAGGTCTACGACGCCTTTGCCAAACTCGCGAAATCCATAGGCCAGCGTCCTGTATTGCTGGTGGACAACCTGCAGCTCGTTTTCGAGCGCCTGGATGCAGGACAGCAGCACAGCCTGCGCGAATTACTCATGCGGGCTGGCAGCCCGATCCTCATCGGCGCTAGCCCCAGTCCGCCGCCGCAGGCGCAGGATTACGGCGCCGCTTTCTACGATCAATTCAAAGTTCACTATCTTCGCCCTCTCGAGGAGGCGGAGATGCGAGCGCTGCTCGTCCATCTCGCCGACGTCGCCGAGCGTCCCGACGTGCGCCAGCGCGTGGTCGAGCATCCCCAGCGGCTGACCGTTCTTCGGCAATTGACGGGCGGCAATCCTCGCACGACGCTTACTCTGTTCTTTCTTTACGCCGAGGATTTCGCGCCGACCGTCTTCGGGGACCTGGAAGGACTGTTGGACCGCGTAACCCCACTCTACAAGGCACGCTTCGAGGAATTGACACCGCAGCAGCAAGTCGTCGCCAGTGCTATCGCCAATCACTGGGATCCGATCACGGCTGCCGCGCTTACAACCGCCACGGGGCTCCCATCCGGCACGATCAGCTCCCAACTCGACCGGCTGGAGAAGACCGGCTTCGTCGAGCGCACGGAGCTATTCGGCGAGACGCGCACGGGCTATCAACTCGCGGAGCGCTTCTTCAACATCTGGTTCCTCATGCGCAGCGCCTCGCGCCGCCAGCGGCG